>CAZYJK010000008.1:12472-24639 GCA_964647865.1 uncultured Veillonellaceae bacterium
TCGATCACCACCGAACCGTCGCCGTTTTTGGCGATAACGCCAAACGGACAAAGATAGGCGCAGGTCGGCTCGTCACAGTGCATGCAGCGCCGCGGCGCATAGACTGTCTTGCCGTCGACCGTCACTTTTTGCACATATAGCCAGTTATATGGTGTCAGGCGATCGCGCAGGCCTTTTTTATCCGACCAGTCTTCAAACCCTTTGCGCGGCCAATAGTCCATGATCGGTTTGACCGGCTCGGGGAAACGGGACCGGTTTTTCGTCTGACAAGCTGACACGCATAGCGGCGTTTTCTGATTTGCGCAGCCATCGCAGCGCGTCAAGTCGATGACGGTTGCCATCGGCTGCCCTGTTGCTGCATTTGCTGACGCAGCCCCTTTCGCCATGATAACTGCCCCGGCCGCACCGGCTGCCGCAGTACGACGAAAAAAAGACCGTCGGGAAATTTTGTCCACCCTGCTCGACCTCCTTCGGAAACTTTCTCTATACCCCCCCTGCCCGGGGAGGGATGTTTTGATTATATGACACGAATCAAGATTTGTCCAGAGCTCTCTTGAAAAACGACGACGCCGATTGCCCGGCGTCGTCTACATGCTTCACTTTATTCTACTGTTACGCTTTTTGCCAGATTACGCGGCTTGTCGACATCGCAGCCCCGCGTCACTGCTGCATAGTAGGCCAGCAGTTGCAGCGGGATCACGGCGAGAATCGGTGCCAGATACTTGTCAGTGGCGGGAATGAAGATAGTGTGGTCGACATATTTTTCAATCTGATCGTCGCCTTCCATCGCCAGTCCGATGACCACTGCATCTCTCGCTTTGACTTCCTTGATGTTGCTGAGCGTCTTTTCGTAAACATCGCGCTGGGTGGCCAGGGCAATGACCGGCACCCCTTCGATGATCAGCGCCAGTGTACCATGTTTTAGCTCTCCGGCCGCATACGCTTCGGCATGGATATAGGAAATCTCTTTCAGTTTCAACGCGCCTTCCATCGCGACCGCATAATCGATCGAGCGGCCGATGAAGAACACATCATCATTAAAGCCGTACTGCTCCGCAAAGGTCTTGACCGCCTGCCCGTTGGACAGGAACTTTTCCGCCTTTTGCGGCAGTTCGCGCAGTTCGTGCACGATCGACTGGAGTCGGTCGGCCCGCAGACTTTCCCGCAGTTCAGCCAGATATAGAGCCAGCATCAACATAACCAATAGTTGAGTCGTATAGGCTTTGGTCGATGCCACGGCAATTTCCGGTCCGGCCCAGGTATAAATCACCTGGTCGGCTTCACGGGAGATCGAAGAACCAACGACGTTGGTCACGGCCAGTGTGCGCGCTCCAAGACGCTTTGCTTCCTTCATCGCCGCCAGTGAATCGCTGGTTTCGCCGGACTGGCTGATCACGATAACCAATGTACTGGAGTCCACCAATGGGTTGCGGTAACGGAACTCCGAAGCGATATCCACTTCGACCGGAATCCGCGCCAGTTGCTCAATGTAGTACTTGGCTACCAGTCCGGCATGATACGCTGTGCCGCAGGCGGTAATCACGATTTTTTTCACGGCGGCGACATCTTCGCGGGTCCATTTCAGTTCGTCGAACGTGATGCGGTTATTGTCTTTGGCAACGCGCGCCGTCATCGTATCGCGGAACGCTTTAGGCTGTTCGATGATCTCCTTGATCATGAAATGGTCGTGGCCGCCCTTTTCAGCGGCTTCGGCATCCCAGTGGACCTCGAACACTTTTTTGGAGACCGGCACGCCCATCCGGTTAGTCACCCAGACCGAATCTTTGGTCACGACAGCCATTTCCCCGTCACTGAGGATAAAAGTACGCCGTGTCCGGTTGATGATCGCCGGAATGTCAGATGCGATAAAGTTTTCGCCTTCACCCAGGCCAATGACCAACGGATTGTCCTGCTTGGTGCAGACTATCTTGTCCGGATCAAACCGTGACATAAAGACAAGTGAGTAGGAACCCTGGATCTCGGCCAACACTTTTGTGACCGCCGCGACAAAATCACCCTGATAGTATTCCTCGACCAGGTGGGCCACCACTTCGGTATCAGTTTCCGAAAGAAAAACGTGACCCTTTGCCAGCAGCCGTTCCTTGATATGCAGATAGTTTTCGATAATCCCGTTGTGAACGACGACAAAGTCGCCATGACAGTCAGTATGCGGATGCGAGTTGGTGTCTGACGGACGGCCATGGGTAGCCCAGCGGGTATGGCCGATGCCAATGTGTCCCTGCGGCAAATGGCCTTCTAGCTTTTTCTCCAGGCTGCTCAGTCTGCCGACGCATTTGTCGACCGTAATTTCTTTGCCGTTGTACACAGCGATCCCGGCCGAATCATAGCCGCGATACTCCAGTTTGCGCATGCCTTCCAGCAAAAAAGGCGCAGCCTGCTTTGGGCCCACATAGCCCACAATGCCACACATCTATGTTATTCCTCCAATACATGCAATACAAAGTTGCCGATTACTGCTGCAACAGTTTTGTCCCGCCGGTCACCCGAAGGTTTTGTCTGTTGCTGCGACCGCAGAAAGCCGAGAGGCATCCGCTGAGAACTCGATAAACCTCTTCCTCGTCCACTTGCCGACCTGGCAAGTGCCAGCGCTATATGAGTCCGGTCGCCTCCGCACGAGTTTGTCCCGCCTCCTTTATCGTTAGATTGAGGCAAGCCGAAACATATTTGCATTCATTGTATCCGAAACAGCCTGTCGGGTCAATTGAGTTCGCCGCGAATCACCTGCGCCACCTGTTCGGCCAATTGCTGAAGTTCCGCTAATTCTGGTCCTTCCGCCATCACGCGGATCAGCGGCTCCGTGCCGGATGCGCGAACCAGGATGCGTCCCATATCGCCAAGTTGCTGCTCGGCAACTTGCACGGCAGCAGTAATTTTTGCATTTGTTTCCCAACCGGCCTTACTGTTCACCCGCACATTGACCAACACTTGGGGAAACCGCGTCATCAATCCGCCCAAATGGGATAGTGTTTTTCCGCTGCGCTTCAGCGCCGCCAGCAATTGCAGGGCAGTCATCAGCCCATCGCCAGTTGTGCTATACTCGCCAAAAATGATATGTCCCGACTGCTCACCACCCAGCGACAATCCGTTCTTTTGCATTGCTTCCAGTACATAGCGGTCGCCGACTGACGTGACCATGACTTGGCCGCCGGCATTTTTGATTGCTTGATGCAAACCGATGTTGCTCATGACGGTGGTGGCCAGCGTCAACTGTTTAAGTGCATTGCGTTGCAGCAGCTCATTGGCCAGGATCACCATGATCTGGTCGCCGTCCACTAACTGGCCTTTCTCATCCACTGCCAGACAGCGGTCGGCATCACCATCAAAAGCCAGGCCGATATCAGCCTGCCGGGCAAGAACGGCGGCCTGCAATCCCTCCATGTGGGTCGAGCCGCACTGGGCATTGATATTGAATCCGTCAGGCTCGGCATTCAACACTGATAAATCCATCCCTAACCGGGTAAGCACCGATTGCGCCGCCGCATAAGCAGCGCCATTGGCGCAATCGATGACTGCCTTCAATCCTGTCAGTTCCGTCTTGACAGTGCTGCAGAGAAAATCTTCGTATTCGCGGATCCGCTGCGGTTGGTGCATAATCGCGCCAACCGCCGGGCGGGTTGGGGGGGGCTGGGTTTCCTGGCCGCGCGCGACCAGTTCTTCCAATTCATCTTCCACCGCGTCCGGCAGTTTATAACCATTGCCGCTGAAAAATTTAATCCCGTTGTCGGCAAAGGGATTGTGGGACGCAGAAATCACCACGCCGGCCGCCGATCCCGATATACTGGTCAGCCAGGCGACTCCCGGCGTCGGAATGACGCCCAGCAGCACCGCATGGCCGCCTGCCGAACAGATTCCCGCCGCCAACGCCGCTTCCAGCATCTGCCCGGAAACGCGGGTATCGCGACCGATCATGAACTGTGGATCCGCATGCTCGCGGCCAAAATAATAGGCCGCCGCCCAACCCAACCGAAACGCCAGTTCCGGTGTAAGTTCCGTATTCGCTATGCCACGTACGCCATCCGTACCAAACAATCTCGCCATAATTATTCCTCCTGTAATTGCTGTCGCCGGTTATCTGTCAGATCGGCTTAAATTTACTGATCACCGCATATGCGGCATGCATCCCATCAATTGCCGCGCTCATAATGCCACCTGCGTAGCCTGCCCCTTCTCCCATCGGATACAGGCCGGCCACATTCAGCGAACTGCGATCGTCGCCCCGCAAAATCCGCAGCGGCGCAGATGTCCGGGTCTCTACCCCGGTCATCACAGCCCCCGGATGGTCGAATCCGCGAATCTTGCGGCCAAAATCGGGCAAAGCCCGCCTAAGTGATGCAGCAACAAACTCCGGCAGACATTCATCCAGACTGACACTTTTTACGCCGGGACCATAACTGGGTTGCACCAGCTTCGCCGCACTGGTCTGGCCATGCAAAAATCCGCCTACTGTCTGCATTGGCGCAAAATAAGAACGTCCGGCGATTTCAAACGCCTTCCTTTCGTAGTGACGTTGAAACTCGACACCGTCCAGTACTCCGCCGCCAAAATCATCGGGAGTGACATTGACCGCCAATGCACTGTTCGCAGCACCTGAGGCCCGATTGTAGTGACTCATGCCGTTGACGACCACGCCGCCGGCTTCTGACGCCGCGCCGATTACCATGCCCCCGGGGCACATGCAGAAAGAATATGCCGTCCGTCCGGCCTGCCGATCATGATAGACCAGCGAATAGTCAGCCGCGCCTAACGCTGGATGCCCGGCCGCCGTCCCATATTGCGACCTGTCGATCAGTTCCTGGGGATGTTCGATCCGCACTCCGATCGAAAAAGGTTTCGCCTCCATCGCAACGCCCAGGCGTTGTAATTGTCGATAAGTGTCGCGCGCACTATGCCCAATTCCCAAAAGAGCCACAGAACAATCGATTGCTTGGCCGCCATTGACGATTAACCCTGTCAGCACCCCCGCTTCGATGCGCAGATCCGTCACTTGCCGGCCAAATCTGACTTCACCGCCAAGACTGACAATCTGCTGGCGAATCTTTTTTACGACCTGCCGCAACCGGTCTGTCCCCACATGCGGTTTATACCAGTATTTGATTTCCGGCGGCGCGCCTGCTTCGACCAATGCGTCAAGCACTTGGCTCATCATCGGGTCATGAACGCGGGTTGTCAGTTTTCCGTCGGAAAAAGTACCGGCGCCACCTTCGCCAAACTGGACATTGGCGGTTTCATCGAGGATTCCCTGTTGCCAAAATTTCTGCACCGCCAGCTGCCGCCCGTCCACATCCGGTCCACGTTCCAGCACTAACGGCTTGTATCCATAGCGCGCCAACGTCAACGCGGCAAACATGCCGGCCGGGCCAAACCCAATCACGACCGGCCGTTCCGCTAGCCGCAGCAAACCCGGAACCGGTTCGCTGACACTTTGCGGTTCAACGATCGAAACATTTTTGTCTGTCAGCCAGCGTTCTTTCCATTGGTCGGCAACTCCGGCGATCTCCGTCTCCACCGTATAAACAAAGGAGATTTTTCCTTCGCGACGTGCATCAAGCGCCTTGCGCACGATACGCAGGTTTTGCTGCTGCCGTCGTCCGATTTTCAGGCGCACAGAAATCAGGGTTTCCAACGCCTCCCGCTCATCGATGGAAACCCTGAAATTATTGATGCGAACCGTTGTCAGCTTATGGCCGCCCATGTCAGGGTCCCTGACCTACGGTGATCCGTACCATCACCGTTTTCTTGACGACGGTCAACCCTGGCTGCAGCTGCAGCGGCACTTCCTTCGTGACATCCCGGGTGATTCCCTCCAGTGAAATCGGTTCTGTCGCCACGCTACCGATTCGGTCGACAATTTCTTTCGGTCCTTTGATTTCAATTTTCGCCGGCTCGGTAAACACGCGCCGCAATAAGGTTCCTGCCGGTAAATTGCCGGACAGAACAGTTTTCACTTCCACCTGCCGGCTAATTGTGCCGGTTTCCAGGTTGCCTGCAACGGTGACCTGCCCCGGTTCAACTTTCAGGTTCTTGATTTCATTACCTTCGGCATTAAGCAAGACCAATCTGGCATCCTGCGAAAAAGCCGGCGTCCGTCCGCGGATTTCTACCGGCGCCACGACTTTTTCCACGGCGTCCAACTGGCTCATGGGTCCGGTGATCGTCACCGAAGTCGGCCTTATTTCTACCTGGCCCAATACCATCTCGCCAACCAGCGGTCCCGACAGTCGGGCCTCGACCGTAAATCGGCGCGATCGGACCGCGTCCAGTTTGATTGTTACCTTGTCCGGGTTGACTTCCACCACTTCATAACCACTCGGCGCCGCCACCGTGATCGGCAGGCTGTACTGCCCGGCCGCCAGTCCCTTGACATCGACAGTCGCCTTGAAATCCTTGCCAGAGGCTCCGGCAATCGCGTTGCGCAAACCTCGGACTTTGACCCTGACCGTTGTCGGCGCTTCTACGACCAACATATCTTCCGCCAGGTTCCGACTGCTCAAAGCGACCTGAAACGTCCCGTCCAGCGGCGGATTCTGTTCATTCATCACAAATACCCAGATAACCAGCGCGACCAATACCGCCAACAATTTTGGCACCAGGTTGCGGCCTACAAAATAGTTCATTACCTGTCATTCCTCCGATTGATGTAGTCCGACAGGCCTTGTGCTTTCGAAGCGAACAACTCTTCCAGCCGCGACTGTAACGATGCATAATCAAAACCGCGTTCCAATCGCCCGCCAAGCGCCAATGAAATCAGGCCGGTTTCTTCGCTGACCACGACGACAATGGCGTCGGATTGCTCGCTGAGTCCGAGCGCCGCGCGATGACGAGTGCCTAGTTCCTTGTCCAGGCCGGACCGTTCGGTCAGCGGCAACAGGCACCCCGCAGCTACAACCCGGTTACCCCGAATAATCAGGGCACCATCATGCAGCGGAGTATTGGGGACAAAACAGTTGAGTAATAACTCGCTGGATACGACCCCGTCGATTCGGATACCACTTTCGACATAGTCATTCAGACCGGTCTCGCGCTCCACGACAATCAAAGCGCCTGTTTTTGTCTTCGCAAGCAGGATGGCCGATTTCGCCAAATCTTGAAATAGCAGTTGCATCTCTTCTTCGTTTAACCGTTTGGATTTGCTGAACAGACGGCCGCGCCCGATATGTTCGAGCGCACGGCGCAGTTCCGGCTGAAATACGACTGGCAGCGCAACGGCGACTACGGTCAGTGTCTTGCCGAGCAGCCAGTAAAGAGCGTTCAAATGCATCCAGTTGCTGATCAATGCTGCGACCAGAATCACCAGCAACCCTTTTAACAGGGTTACGGCCCGGGTGTCTTTGATCAAACCGTACAGCTTGTAAAGAACAAAAGCGACGATCAGGACATCGAGCAGATCAATCAGGCCAAATGGCGGTATGATATTGCGAAACTGCTGCTCCATCCGATGTCCTCCTTGAAAATCATTCTATGTGTTTTATTCGCGCTGTCGGCATAAAAATCCTCTTCACAGCCATTACAGAGAAAAGCCTCCCGCAGCTCTGCGGGAGGCGGAAAGCCTTCTACAATCAGAGTTTCGTAACCGTATTGACCCAGCCGCGGGTGTCCGTCATTGTACCGTATTGCATGCCGGTCACGGCATCAAACAATTTTTGCGAGGTCGGCCCTGTCTGGTTATTATTAATCACCAGTTTCTGCCCTTTCCAGGACAATTCACCGACAGGCGAAATCACGGCAGCCGTGCCGGAACCAAACGCTTCCTGCAGTGTTCCGTTGGCATGCGCCGCAAAAATCTCATCAATCGAAATCTGACGCTCCGAAACCTTCATTCCCCATTCACGGGCCAGCTCCAACACAGTCCGGCGGGTAATGCCGCCAAGGATGCTGCCGTTCAGGGCCGGAGTAATCAATTCATCGTTGATTTTGAAGAAGATGTTCATTGTACCGACTTCTTCCACATATTTGCGCTCCACGCCGTCCAGCCACAAAACTTGGGCATAGCCTTCCTTTTTGGCTTCAACCTGGGCGCGTAGACTTGCCGCATAGTTGCCCGGCGTCTTGGCTTCACCGATTCCGCCTGGCACTGCCCGGACGTATTTATCTTCCACGCGGATACCGACAGGATTGAAACCTTGCGCGTAATAAGTTCCGGAAGGCGACAAGATGATAAACAGTTTATAGGTATCCGAACATTTCACGCCTACATAGGGATCGGTTGCGACGATAAACGGCCGGATATAGATCGAAGTACCCAGTTTTCCCGGCACCCAACGCTTATCGATTTCCAGCAGTTTGAATAAACCAGCCTGGACCGTATCCACATCGATGTTGGGAATGCAGAGAATATCGGCCGAACGGTTAAACCGCTGCAAATAGTCGCGGGTACGGAAAACTACAAGCCGATTGTCGCAGGTCTTGAACGCCTTCATTCCTTCAAAAATCGCCTGTCCATAGTGCAATACCATCGCCGACGGGAATAAAGAGAACTCTTCGTACGGTACTATTCTCGGCGAATGCCAGCCTTTACCGGTCTGGTAGTCCATTACGAACATGTGGTCCGTAAAGTACGTGCCAAAACCCAATTTTTCCTCGTCGGGCATGGTTCCTGGCTTATTGGTCATTGTTACGCTGATTTCTGACATACCCTTCCCCCCATTTTCTGATTACTCATTGTATTTACTGGCGAAAACCGCAGTCCGCATTGATTTTCGCCGAAAAACCGCTTAAAACCGACAATACCGCTTGTAGAAACTCTATCACTCTGCCGTAAAATTGTCAATCCGCGCTGCATAATGTATTCTTTCCATTGGCAAGTGTAATAGTCTGGCAAAGTTTTGAATCGAAAAAAGCCCGGACACGGTTGCGTTGCAACAATGCCCGGGTTTTGCGCTGTATTGGATTTTCTACGGAAGCTTCAGACAGTCCCTTGGATATAGTGTTCAATCATCGTCTGCTGCTCTCGCAACGTTTGTCGACATTTTTCCAATGCCAGACCGATTTGCGCGAAGGATGTGCCTCCTTCTGAATTGCGCGCTTCAATGCAGGTTTCGATTCTTAATGCCGCCAGAATATCGACTTCAAACAGCGGACACAATTCCAACAGCTCTTTCAGCTCCAGTTCCGCCAGGTTGCGCTTTGTTTCGATTGCCAGCCTTACAGCTCTTCCCACAACCGAATGCGCCTCACGGAACGGCAGTCCTTTGCGGACCAGGTAGTCAGCCATGTCGGTCGCGTTGGAAAAATCGTCATCGAGCACCTGCCGCATCCGATCTGCGTTTACCTTCATCCCTTTGAGCATCGCCGCATACACAGACAGACTGAATTTCAGGGTGTCAATCGTATCGAACAACCCTTCCTTGTCTTCCTGCATGTCTTTGTTGTACGTCATCGGCAATCCCTTAAGAGTCGTCAACATCGCCATCAGATGGCCGACAACCCTGCCGGTCTTGCCGCGAACCAATTCACAAACATCGGGATTTTTCTTTTGCGGCATGATGCTTGAACCGGTGCAATGCGCATCATCCAGCTCGATGAACGAAAACTCGGTCGATGACCAGAGAATCAGTTCTTCACTCAACCGCGACAGATGAACCATTAGAATCGAGGCAAACGACAAGAACTCCACGATATAGTCCCGGTCACTGACCGCATCCATACTGTTCTCATAGATTTTGGCAAACTTCAGCTCATTGGCGACCATTTGCCGGTCGATCGGAAACGTCGTGCCTGCCAGCGCGCCGGCGCCAAGCGGCATGAGGTCGCTGCGCTGCCAGACTCCCGCCAAACGGTCGAAATCCCGCGACAACATCTGGAAATAGGCCAGCAGATGATGCGAAAGCATCACTGGTTGCGCCCGCTGCAAATGCGTATAACCCGGCAGGATAACCTCTTTGTTCGCTTCGGCCACTTCGATGATTGATTGTTCCATGTCGTGAATCAACCTGGCAATCGCGAGCACCGCAGTCTTCATGTACATGTGGGTGTCCAGCGCCACCTGGTCGTTGCGGCTGCGGGCCGTGTGCAGTTTTCCACCGACCGGGCCGATCCGCTCGGTCAGTCGTTTTTCGACATTCATGTGGATATCTTCCAACGCGATTTCAAACGTGAAATTTCCTGCTTCGATATCCGTCAGGATCGATTGCAGCCCGTCAAGGATCTGCTTGGCCTCTTCCTGGGTAATGATGCCGCACTTGCCCAACATCCGTGCATGCGCCATACTGCCGAGAATGTCCTGGCGATACATGCGTTGGTCAAACGAAATGGAGGAGGTAAACTCCTCCACACTCGCGTCGGTGTCGCGGGTAAACCGGCCACCCCACAACTTTGTCACTTCTTTTTCGCCTCTTTCTGCATCATCAGCGCCCTGATTTTCAGCGGCAGGCCAAACAGATTGATAAAGCCTTCGGCATCTTGTTGGTTATAGACTTCATCACGGCCAAAGGTGACAAATCCTTCATTGTACAGGGAATAAGGCGATTTGGCGCCGGCGCTCATGATGTTGCCTTTGTAAAGCTTCATTCTCACCGTGCCGGTTACTGTCTTCTGTGTTTCGTTGACAAAAGCGTCCAATGCTTCCCGCAGCGGCGCAAACCACATTCCATCATAAACCAGCTCAGAATAACGGACCGCCATCTGTTCCTTGTAGTGGAGAGTCGCCCGATCCAAAGTGAGCGCTTCCAGTTCGCGATGCGCATAGTAAAGAATCGATCCGCCCGGCGTCTCATACACGCCGCGCGACTTCATGCCGACCAAGCGGTTCTCGACCAGGTCTGCCACGCCCACGCCGTGGGCTGCCCCGATTTCATTCAGTTTGCTTACCAGAGCGATTGGCTTCATTTTTTTGCCATTGACGGAAACCGGCACACCCTGCTCAAAGCCGACTTCGACATATTCCGCCTGATCCGGCGCAGCTTCCGGCGATACCGAAATCATGCACAGGTCCGACTTCGGCTCATTCCAGGGATCTTCCAGGTCGGCGCCTTCGTGGCTGAGGTGCCAGAGGTTTGCATCCATGCTATAAGGACGCGCTTTGGTAACAGGCACCGGAATGCCGCGTTTTTCCGCATAGTCGATGGCGTCTTCACGGGAACGGATGTCCCATAACCGCCAGGGTGCGATGATTTTCAAATGCGGAGCAAGCGCTTTGATCGTCAGCTCGAAGCGGACCTGATCGTTGCCTTTGCCGGTCGCGCCGTGCGAGATCGCCTCGGCGCCCTCTTTTTCCGCCACCCGGGCCAGCGCCTGGGCAATGATCGGGCGGGCCATCGAAGTGCCGAGCAGATATTTTCCTTCGTATACGGCGCCAGCTTTCAGGGTCGGCCAGATATACTCGGTGATGAATTCTTCCCGCAAATCTTCCACATAGACTTTGCTGGCACCGGTCTTCAGCGCTTTTTTCTTGACGAACTCAAAATCGTCGCCCTGTCCGACATCGGCGCACATCGCGATGACTTCGTAGCCATAGTTCTCAATCAACCAAGGAATGATCACCGAGGTATCCAGGCCGCCGGAATAGGCCAGTACTACTTTTTTGACTTCTTTTTTTTGCGTCTTGCTCATGTTGAGTCCCCTCCAAACAAATATTACGAATCTATTATAGTACGAAATACAGCTCTTGCCAAAAAACAGACGGTTTTTTTTGCGCCTGACGTATTACATCACCAGCGCCATGATCGCTTTCTGCACATGCAAGCGGTTTTCAGCCTCTTCAAAAATCTCGTCAGCATGCGCTTCAAACAGTTCATCGCTGATTTCTTCGCCGCGGTGCGCCGGCAGGCAGTGCAACACCATTGCTTTTGGTTTGGCAATCGCCATCATCGCACTGTTCAGGCTATAGCCGCCGAACGCCTTGAGCCGGGCCCGATGCTCGGCTTCATGCCCCATGCTCGACCACACGTCGGTCACCAGGACGTCGGCGCCAGTCGCCGCTTCACGCGGATCATTCAATACAACGATGCTACCGCCGGTTTCCTGGGCGGCCTGCTGGGCCCGGGCCACGATCTCAGGTTTCGGTTCATAACCGGGCGGAGTGGCGATCACGATATGCATGCCGGTACGCGCGCCACCTTCCATCAGCGAGTTGGCCATATTGAACCCATCACCAAGGAAAGCAAGTTTCAGCCCTTTCAAACTCCCCATCTTCTCACGCACTGTGAATA
>CAZYJK010000008.1:24649-29703 GCA_964647865.1 uncultured Veillonellaceae bacterium
ATAAGTCGGCCAACACCTGGCACGGATGGTGAGAGTCGGTCAGCCCGTTGATCACCGGAATCGAAGACCAGGCGGCCAATTCTTCGACATCTTTTTGCGCATAGGTCCGGATCATGATTCCGTCGAGGTAACGCGACAAAACTCGCCCCGTATCCTTGATCGGCTCGCCGCGGCCCATCTGCAGGTCGTTTGCCGACAGAAACAACGCCATCCCGCCCAGTTGATACATTCCCACTTCAAAAGAAACCCGGGTACGGGTTGATGATTTTTGAAAAATCATCCCCAGGGTTTTCCCCTGCAGCAGTGGATGTGCTATCCCCGCCTTCTGTTTTTGCTTCAGATCAGCTGTCAGGCAGAAAATTTCTTCCACTTCCGCCGGAGAAAGACTGAGCAGATCCAGTACGTCTTTCCCTTTCATGCTCATAATAACCCTCTTTTCATTTTCGCCGGCCTAAGTCGACGATTATTGCCATTTTCCCAGCACTGCGTCCACGATGGTCACGACTTCATCCACCTGACCACGGGTCGCGTTCAGCGGCGGCACAAACCGCAGCACATTGCCTGCCGTGCAATTGATGATCGCCCCCTGCTCCATGCACAGATCCACGACCTCACGTCCCGGTCTGGTCAACTCAGCGCCAACCATCAGCCCTTTGCCGCGCACTTCTTTGATCAGCGCCGGATACTTCTGTTGCAGAACTTTCATTTTGCCAATCAGATATTCGCCGACCGCCGCCGCATTTTCCATCAGGCCTTCCTGCTCAATCGCATCCAGCACCGCCAGTGCAGCCGCGCAGGCCAACGGATTGCCGCCGAAGGTGGAGCCATGGTCGCCGGGTGCAAACGCCGCCGCCGCCTTCTCCGTAGCCAGGAAAGCGCCAATCGGCACCCCGCCGGCCAAGCCTTTTGCCAAGGTGATAATGTCCGGTTTGACTCCATAACCCTGACAGGCAAGAAAACTGCCGGTCCGGCCCATGCCACTCTGAATCTCGTCAAAGATCAACATTGCCCCGTATTGGTCGCACAACTCTCTGGCATATTGCAGATAGTCGTCGATCGGAACATGTATGCCACCCTCGCCCTGCACCGGCTCAATCATCACCGCGCAGGTTTTGGCTGATACAACGGCCTTTAGCGCCGCCTTGTCATTGAACGGAACGTAACGGAAGCCGCCGGGTAGCGGTTCATAGCCTTCCTGGTATTTGGGCTGGCCAGTCGCCGTCAAGGTCGCCAATGTCCGTCCGTGGAAGGAATGCTCGGCGGTAACAATCTCGAACTTGTCGGGGCTCTGCATTTTGCCGTATTTGCGGGCGAGCTTCATTGCGCCTTCATTGGCTTCGGCGCCGCTATTGGCGATAAACACCTTGTCCATACCGGAAAGTTCAGCAAGTTTTTTGATTAACTGAACTTGCGGTTCGGTGTAATAGAGATTGGAGCAATGAATCAGTTTGCCGGCCTGCTCGCAGACCGCCTTCACCAAGCCCGGATGGCCGTGCCCAAGAACGTTGACCGCAATTCCGGCCAAAAAGTCGATATATCTTTTGCCATCCGTGTCATAAACGTACGAGCCGTCGCCGTGGGACAAAACCAATTGATATCGGCTGAACACCGGCATAAAGTACTTTTTGTCCAATTCGACCACTTGTTGTTTTTGCATGACTCACACTTCCTTTCCCTTGACAACAGCGGTCCCCGCCTGGTTGTCAGGCATCAGCGATTCAACGATGCAGTGCGGTCGACGACCATCGACCACCCGGGTCAGTTTCGCTCCACTCTCCAGCGAAGACATGCAAGCCTGCAATTTCGGGATCATGCCGCCTTCAACGACTCCTGTCCGGATCATGTCCGTCGCTTCCGAAAAAGACAGTTCACAAATCAGGCTGGATTTGTCATGGTAGTCGCGAAATACCCCTTCGACGTCCGTCAACAGCAAAAACACATCAGCCTGCAATTCGGCCGCCACTGCGGCTGCCGCCGTATCGGCGTTGATATTGTAAGTCTGTCCGGCGCTATCAGCGCCAATCGGCGCAATTACCGGCACATATCCCGCATCAAGCAGCGTGTGCAGCAAATCGGCCTTGACCGCCGCCACTTCGCCGACAAAGCCGATGTCGACCTGCTGGGCGACCCCCGCCTCATACACGGTCGCCATATGCTTGCGAACCGTAAACAGGTCCGCATCCTTGCCGTTCAATCCTACCGCTCGCACTCCGGCGCGATTGATAAAATTGACCAGTTCCGGGTTGGTTTTTCCGACCAACGCCATTTCAGCCAGGGTGGCCGTTTCCGCGTCGGTTACCCGCAGACCGGCGACAAACTCCGACTTCTTGTTCATCGCCTTCAACAGACCGGTGATTTCCGGTCCCCCGCCATGTACGATCGCCACTTTGACGCCAGCCTGCCACAAGGCGGCGATATCTTGGGCGACAGCCTGCTTTAGCGATGCATCCAGCATCGCATTGCCGCCATATTTGACAACAACGGTTTTTCCCTGCCAGTTTTTCAAATCCGCTTGCATCATGTCGTATATTCTCCATTGATTTTTACATATTCATAGGACATATCGCAGGTGTATACGGTTGTGGCTACATTACCGACACCCAGATTGATCGTGACTTTGATTTCCCGCTCCGCCATGGCCCGTCGCAACTCCTTCTCATCAAATTTTGCGCCCAACCCGGCCTCGACAATCTGCACGCCGCCAATAGACAACGTGGTTTTTTCCGGCGCCAGTTCAGCACCCGAGTAGCCGGCTGCACACAGAATCCGACCCCAGTTCGGGTCCTGGCCAAAGAACGCTGTTTTCACCAGCGGCGAGTTTGCAATCGCCATACCGGCTTTGCGGGCATCCGCCATATCGACCGCGCCCTGCACTTCAATCTCGATGAACTTAGTCGCGCCTTCCCCGTCGCGGGCGACTTTTTTGGCCAGATTCAGCGCCGCAGCTTTAAGCGTAGCCGCAAACGCTTCATATTCCGGCCCTTCCAGTTGCTTTACCAACGGATTGCCAGCCATGCCGTTCGCCAACACGACCAACATATCGTTTGTGCTCATATCCCCGTCCACCGTAATCCGGTTGAACGAAACCTCGACCGCCTCGGTCAGCGCTTTTTGCAATACATCGGGCGTTACCGCCGCATCTGTGGTAATCAGGCCAAGCACAGTTGCCATGTTGGGGCAGATCATGCCGGCGCCTTTCGACATTCCGCCGAATCGGACCGGTACGCCGCCGATTTCTTCCACAAAACCGCAAGTTTTGACAAAAGTATCGGTTGTCATGATCGCCTGTGACGCCTTTTCGCCGCCAAACTCGGACAACTCGGCCACCGCCTGGCGTACTCCGGCCGACAGCTTTTCCATCGGCAGCGGCACACCAATCACGCCGGTCGAAGCAACGACCACCGCATCCGGATTGATATCCAGCAAAGATGCGACTTGCTTCGCCGTGTTCTGTGCATCGATCATCCCCTGTTCGCCTGTGCAGGCATTGGCGCAACCAGCATTAATAATCACCGCTCTGCCGGACACCTTGCCAAGCGCCGCCCGGGATACCAGCACCGGCGCCGCCGGAAATTTATTGGTCGTGAATCTGCCGGCCCAGGTCGCGTCGACCGTACTGAATACCAGCGCCACGTCTTCCTTGCCGTTCTTTTTGATGCCGGCTTTTACGCCGGCGGCTTTGAATCCTTTGGGGAAAGTGATCCCGCCTGCTACTTCTTTCAAATTTTCCTGCCTCCTCATGAATACACTGGCCCTTGCATCAGACCGTTTTTTTCTGCACCGAATGGCGCTTACCGCCGCATGTCTTCACAAGCCATTCACGACAGCTTCCTTGATGGGAATCGGCTTATCGTGATAGAATTGGAATGGTTATGGCAAGTCCCGGATCGTCAGCACAAATTGTTAATTATCATTATACAACTTCATTGCATTTTTTTGCAACCCTTCTTGCTGACTCACCCGACATTTCCCACATAAACATTGTGCAAATATCGCTGTGCCAAAGAACGCGCATGAAGCAGGCTCTCCATCGGTGTCGCCGGCAATTCCATCCGGTAGCGGGGAAAATAACGCGATAAATGAAGCGGAATCGCCGGGTCAATCCCTGCCAACCAGCGAGCCAGCTGCGTGATCTCTTCATCTCCATCATTGAGTCCCGGCACGACCAAGGTCGTCACTTCCACATGACAACTGCCGACCGCTGTCGCAATCGTTTTTTTGACCGCTTCCAGACCGCCGCCGCAGATGTCTTGATAAAACCCCGGCGAAAACGCTTTCAGGTCGATATTCATCGCATCCATGAGCGGCAGCAGTTCTGCCAGAGGCTCGGGGTTGATAAAACCGTTGGTCACCAATACGTTTTTCAGGCCGCGTCGTTTCACTGCAACAGCGGCATCACAAACATATTCGAGCCAGACAATCGGCTCGGAGTAGGTGTATGCCACGCCGAGATTCAGTGGACCTTGCTGCTCGGCCAGTTCTGCCAGTTTTTCCGCACTGGTCGCAACGAAGGCCGGATCGCCATGAGCAATCTCCCAGTTCTGACAAAACTGACACTGTAAATTGCAGCCCCAAGTCCCGACAGATAAGATCATCTGCCCTGGAAAAAAATGATACAGCGGCTTCTTTTCGATCGGGTCCAGCGCAATCGCTGTCACTTCCGCATAGTTCTGCGCATACAGCTCCCCGTCCTCATTCAGGCGGACCCGGCAACGCCCGGTACGGCCCGGCTGAATCAGGCAAAAATGCGGGCAAAGATTGCAGCGTAGCGCAGCGCCTTCGCTTTCCCAATATCTTGCCTTATGCATTGCGCACCCCCTACTTGTAGCGGATTACTTCAAACCGATACATTTCCAGCGGTTCTCCCGGGTGGATGCCAGCCTTGCGGCAGGCGATATCCACTTGTTCCGTTACGGTATCGACCCCTTCAAGATCAGGTAACAATAGACCGGAGCGGTTGCCTCGCCTGACAATCACCCCATAGCGGCGGGGATCGAGCTCTGAAAGTGACTCAATCAGTTCCGGCGGAGTCAGGATGTCGACGGAAATCTCCA
>CAZYJK010000009.1:0-17145 GCA_964647865.1 uncultured Veillonellaceae bacterium
CTTTAGGACCTTTTTCCTTATTTCGTCAACAAAAAAAATATTCCTCTTTTTTTTCATCAATTATTGAAAAAAATCTTATAAATTGTTGCTTCGCGACTTTCATACCTCATTCTTTCCTTTCAGACAAGCAATTGTCAGCGATTGAATTGGTCAATCCGAACGCCTGTATAGCATTTGCTGTCCACGTGTCAAGCTTGACAAATCCTTATCTGCCAAAACAAAAAGTTCCGGCTGTTTTGCCGGAACTTTCGATTTGAAAGATGGTGACCCACGATGGACTCGAACCATCGACTCCCTGATTAAAAGTCAGGTGCTCTACCAACTGAGCTAGTGGGTCATAGGTCACAGTTTTGAATTATAAACGCAGTTGAAGAGAATGTCAAGGCCGGAGCGCCCGGATTAGAACATCGGCTCCAACACAATCGTCTGTTCACGGTCTGGACCCACCGAGATGATCCCCAACCGGGCGCCGGCGCACTCGCTCAACCGTTCGACATAGCGCCGGGCATTGAGCGGCAAGTCTTCGTAACGCCGTATGGCGGTCGTATCGGTTTGCCAGCCTGGCAATTCTTCGTATACCGGCTCCACTTGCGCCAGGACTTTCAGGCTCGCCGGGTATTCGTGCAACGGTTTGCCTTGATAGACATAGCCGGTGCAAATTTTCAGGCTGGGCAATGTATCCAGGATATCGAGCCGTGTTATCGCCAGACAGTCGATTTGGCTCAGCATGCAGGCATATTTCACGACAACGGTATCGAGCCAACCGGTCCGACGCGGTCTGCCGGTTGTCGTGCCAAATTCATGGCCGCGTTGGCGAATCATTTCGCCGGTTTCCTCATGAAGTTCTGTCACGAAGGGGCCTTCGCCGACCCTCGTCGTATAAGCCTTTACAACGCCGACAACCTTGTCGATGGCCTTGGGCCCGACTCCCGCCCCTACGCAGACGCCGCCGGCAATCGGGTGCGATGAAGTCACATAGGGGTAGGTGCCAAAATCCAGGTCGAGCATAGTGGCTTGCGCACCTTCGTAAAGAATCCGGTCTCCATTATTGATCGCGTCATGCAGTGTAAAGATAGTGTCTGCAACATACGGTCGCAACTCATCGGCATAACCAAGATACTCCGCCAGCACCGCATCGTAATTCAGCGGCTGCTTGCCGTAAATTTTCGCGAGCAGTTCATTCTTAGCAGCCAAGTTCACTTTGAGCCGCAGGGCAAATTCTTCCCGGTCCATCAAGTCCACAATCCGGATGCCGACCCGCGCGTTCTTATCAACATAGCAAGGTCCGATGCCGCGCTTTGTCGTGCCGATCTTGCTCGCGCCGCGAGCGTCTTCGTCAGCCTCGTCAAGCAACCGGTGATAAGGCAGAATGACCTGCGCCCGGTTCGAAATCTTGAGACCAGACATATCGACGCCTTTGGCCAGCATCGCTTTGATTTCCTTTAACAGATGAGCGGGGTCGATAACGACGCCGTTGCCGATGATGCAAGTTTTTCCAGGATACAGAATTCCCGAAGGCAACAGGTTCAGTTTGGATTCGACTCCTTTGACCACTACGGTATGACCGGCGTTATTGCCGCCTTGATAACGGACTACGACCTGGGCTTGTTCGGCCAAGTGATCGACGATTTTCCCTTTTCCTTCATCGCCCCACTGGGTTCCCATGACTACAACTGATGACATTACATTCACCTGCTTTCTTTACAATCCGAATCGGGCCATGATGGTATCGATATTGCGCAACGGATAGGCAGTGTCAAAACACTCGTCAATTTCGGCGGCAGTGAGATATTTCGCCACATCGGCATCTTTGGTGATATTGGTCTTGAAGTCTTCACCAGCCAGCCATCGCGCCATCGCATTGCGTTGGACCCAACGGTAGGCATCCTCGCGGACCACCCCTTTGTCGACCAGCGCCAACATCACGCGCTGACTGAAGATCAGTCCGCCGGTTTTTTCCAGGTTGGCTTGCATTGCATCAGGGTACACCAACAATTTGTCGACGATATTGGTGAATATCCGCAGCATGTAGTCGAGCAAAATCGTACTGTCCGGCAATATCACCCGCTCGACCGAGGAGTGAGTGATATCTCGTTCATGCCACAGTGCCACGTTTTCCATGGCGGCGAGGGCATTGCCGCGAACTACCCGGGCCAGTCCCGCCACCCGTTCGCAGGTGATCGGGTTGCGTT
Organism: uncultured Veillonellaceae bacterium; assembly: GCA_964647865.1. Lineage (GTDB taxonomy): Bacteria > Bacillota > Negativicutes > UBA1444 > UBA1444 > UBA1444. The sequence continues at coordinate 2,193 of CAZYJK010000009.1, forward strand.
TGTGCGGCATGGCCGAGGAGCCTTTCTGCCCGGGGTGAAAGAACTCTTCGACTTCACGGATATCGGTGCGCTGGAGGTTGCGGACTTCGGTGGCAAACTTGTCGAGTGAGCTGGCGATAATCGCCAGTGTCGTCATGAACTCGGCGTGGCGGTCGCGCTGTATCACCTGTGTTGCCAGTCTTGCCGGCGTCAGGCCCATTTTTTCGCAGACATAGGTTTCGACGCGTGGATCGATATTGGAATAGGTTCCCACTGCGCCGGACAGCTTACCAACGGCGACAGCCGCCTGCGCCCGCTTCAGTCTCTCCAGGTTTCTTTCCGTCTCGTCCATCCACAGGGCGAATTTCAGTCCCAGCGTAATCGGTTCAGCATGAATGCCATGCGTGCGGCCGATCATGACGGTATGTTTGTGTTCGGCGGCCCGCCGCTTGAGCACTTCATGAAACCGTTCCAAATCTTTGATCAGGATGTCGCAGGCCTGCTTCATCATCGCGCCGAGCGCCGTATCCTTGACGTCACTCGAGGTCAGGCCGAGGTGAATGTACTTCGCCTCGTCGCCGACATTTTCGGCCACGGACTGCAGGAAGGCCAGAATATCATGTCTGGTTTCTTTTTCAATTTCACGGATTCTCGCTACGGAAAATTTGGCTCGCTCTTTAATGACGGGAACCGCCGCTGCCGGAACCTCGCCGAGTTCTGCCATGATTTCGCAGGCATGGATTTCAATATCGAGCATCGTCTGGAATTCATTCTCATCCGTCCAGATTTTTCCCATCTCGGGATAGGTGTAGCGTTCGATCATTTGGCTTCCCCCTCACAGCATTTTTCACGTTGCTTGATCTCTTGGGCCACCACGACCCCCGATACGGAAGCCTGCGCCAATCCCCGGGTAACCCCCGCCCCGTCGCCGATGGCAAAGAAGTTGGGGATCTGCGTTTCCAGTACGTTGGAAAGCTGCAGACGGGACGAGTAAAACTTGACTTCCACGCCGTACAGCAGCGTATGGCGCGAACCGACACCTGGCGCCACCTTGTCCAGCGCCTCCAGCATCTCCACGATTGCCGTGAGGTGCCGATATGGAAGCACCAGGCTCAAATCGCCAGGCGTCGCATCCTTCATTGTCGGCGTGACCAAGCCACGCCCAATCCGTTCTTCGGTGGACCGACGACCGGCCTTCAGGTCACCCAGGCGCTGGACGATCACGCCGCCACTAAGCAGGTTGGCCAGCTTGGCGATCGACTTGCCATAGGTAATCGGTTCCTTGAACGGCTCAGTAAAACTCTTGGACACGAGAATCGCAAAATTGGTGTTTTCCGAAGTTTTTTCCGCGTTGCTGTGCCCGTTCACCGTAATCAACCCGGCATTATTCTCGGCAACCACAACACCGTAGGGATTCATGCAGAATGTCCGTACGCGGTCATCGAAGGATTTGGTGTAATATACCAGTTTTGATTCATATACGACATCGGTGATCTGTTCCATCACCACTGCGGGCACTTCTACCCGCACACCGATATCGACCGGGTTGGTGATCATGTCCAGGCCCAACCGCCCAGCCTGCGTAGTAAACCACTCGGATCCTTCACGGCCCGGCGCGGCAATCAGATACTTGCTGTATATTTTTTCGCCGCGTGTGGTTTCAACGCCAACATAACGGCCGTCTTCCACCAGAATTTCCGCCACGCCGTCACTGGTCCGGATCGTGCATTTTTCCTTCAAATGATCTCGCATCAGCGTCAGGATTTCAAAACATTTATCAGTTCCCAAGTGACGGATACGGGCAGGTATCAAAGACAAGTCGGCGGACGCCGCATCTTTTTGGATTTTGCGAACGGCCTCTTTGTTGTCATCGCCATAGACGGTCTGCGTGGCGCCGAACTTGAGGTAGATGCTGTCGATGTAATCAATCAGCGACATCAGTTGCGGTTTTTCCATGTACAAGTCCAGCATGCCGCCAAATTCAGTCGTCAAGGTCAATTTTCCGTCACTATAGGCACCGGCGCCGCCCCAGCCGCAGACAATTCCACACGGTTTGCAGTGCACGCACTTTTTTGCCTTCTTGGTATGGATGGGGCAGGCCCTCGAACCGATATCGCGGCCTTTTTCCAATAGCAAAACATCCATGCCGGTGTCGGCCAGCTCCAGCGCGGCAAAAATCCCGGCCGGTCCGGCGCCAATAATGATCGCATCATACCGTTTCATTCTCACACACTCCCGAAACAATCCACATTTCAGCGATTTTCCGCAAAAAGAAAGACAAACGCTCTGTTTTGTCCCTCTTTATCTTACTATCTGCCTCGACCCCTGTCAATTAAAAACCGAATGTTTTATTAGTCTGTCAATAAATTGTTCGGTCAATCTGTGCGGGGAGAATAATCAGTAAAGCGCGTGAAGTTCTTGTGAAAATATAGCTCCACCGTTTCCGTCGGGCCATTTCGATTCTTGGCGATAATCAGTTCGGTGAGGTTCTTTTTTTCCGTTTCTGGATTGTAGTAATCTTCGCGATACAAAAACGCCACCATGTCAGCATCTTGCTCCAGCGATCCCGACTCGCGCAGGTCGCTGAGCATCGGCTTGCGCGATGTCCGGCTTTCCGGCCCTCGGCTAAGCTGCGACAAAGCAATCACCGGCACTTTCAGTTCACGAGCCAGCGCCTTGAGCGAGCGGGAAATGTCGGAAATCTGTTGCTGGCGGTTGTCGATCCGGCTGTGGGCCCCGCCGTCCATCAACTGAAGATAGTCGATGATAATGCAGTCCAATCCGTGTTCCTTGCTGATCCGGCGAGCTTTGTTGCGCAGTTCCACCGCATTGACTCCCGCCGTGTCGTCGATGAACATTGGCGATGCAGACAAACGGTCCGCCGCGTCAACTAAGTTTTTCCACTCATCGTTGCTCATCGCTCCGGTGCGAAAATGTTGACTGTCAATCAAGCCTTCCGCGCACATCATCCGCATCGCCAGCTGTTCACGCGGCATTTCCAAACTGAAGATCGCCACTGATTTCTTGTCCCTTGTCGCCATGTGTTGGGCGACATTAAGGACAAACGCCGTCTTGCCCATACTGGGGCGAGCGGCAATCAGAATCAGGTCCGAACGCTGGAACCCGCCGGTCAGTTTATCCAGGTTTGTGAAGCCGGTGGAAAGTCCAGTGATGCCGCCTTTAGCCTTGTGCATCTCGTCAATTTTGTCCAGCGTGCTGAAGATGATTTCCTTGATCGGGGCAAAATCCTGACCGATTTTACGGGTCGCCACTTCGAGAATCTTTTGCTCGGCATGGTCGAGTACCCGCTCGACTTCTTCCGTTTCTGCATAGCCCATGGCCGCGATGTCGGTCGCCGCGTGAATCAAGCGACGCAGCAGGCTTTTTTCCTGCACGATCTTCGCATGAAACACAATGTTTGCCGCCGTCGGAACGCCGTTGGCCAGCGAGGTGATGTAGGAAATCCCGCCAGCCCGTTCCAGGGCCTCTTCCCGCCGCAACATATCAATCACGGTAATAAAATCGATGGCTTCGCCCCGCTCAAACAGGGTCATCGCCGACCGATACACCAGTTTGTGAGCTTCCCGGTAAAAATCTTCCGGTTGCAGGATATCAGAGATTTTTGCAATGGCGCTTTGTTCAATTAATATCGCACCCAGAACCGATTGCTCTGCCTCGATATTCTGCGGCGGAACCCTATCCAGCATGAAAGCCCTCTCCTTTGTTGTACGCTTTGCCAAACAAAACTGCCAGGGCTTCTTCCACCCTCTCAAGTGGTTTCACTGACAATCCCAGATGATCCACCGGAATATCTTTCTCATTCTCCTTAGGGATGATTAGCGTTGTTACGCCAGCTTGTTTTGCTCCATAAGCCTTTTCAAAAACGCCGCCAACGGCTTTCAGTTTGCCGCGGATCGACACTTCGCCGGTGACCGCCACATCCTGTCGCAAAGGTTGGTTGGTGATCGCTGAAATCAGCACGCTGACAATCGCGAGCCCGGCCGAAGGGCCGTCGATCTGTCCTCCACCGATCACGTTAACGTGAACATCGTATTTGGCCAGATCTTGGCCGGTGATCTGCCGCACTAGCGCCGCCGCGTTAAAGACCGAGTCCTTGGCCATACTGCCTGCCGTGTCATTGAACCTGATTGCGCCCTTTCCTTTTTGCGCGGCCGGAAAACAGACCGCTTCGATTTCAATGACCGAACCCAGGTATCCCGATACGCCAAGACCGAATATTTTACCGACTTCCCAGTCGGAGGAGGCCTTGCGATTGACATAAGGGGTCATCCGACTGACTTGAAGGATGTGAAACACATCGTCGCGACTGATCATCGGTTTCGATTTTTTGGCTGTCCCCTTGCGATACATCGACAGGCTGTAGGAGTCGGCAAGCAGGTTCACTGCCTTGCGCCCCTCCACTGTATATTCGCTGATCAGGGACGGCACTGCCGGTTCCATACGGACTTTTAAGCGGTTCGCCGCGTTGGTCACAATCAGTTCAATCTGTTTGGGCGTGAGTGGCTCGAAGAATACCTCGGCGCAGCGTGAGCGAAGCGCAGGGTTGAGTTCCGACGCATCACGGGTGGTCGCGCCGATCAGGACAAAGTCAGCCGGTGCGCCTTCCGCAAACAGCTTCTTGATGTAAGCCGGCACATTGGGATCGGCCTCGTCAAAATAGGCCGAGTCAAAAAACACCCGTTTGTCTTCCAGAACTTTCAATAACTTATTAAGCAGCATCGGGTCCATCTCGCCGATTTCATCGATGAACAAAATCCCGCCATGCGCCTCAGTGACCAGGCCCGGTTTCGGCTCCGGCACGGCAGTTTCGGCCAGGTCGCGCCGCGCACCTTGGTAAATCGGGTCATGCACAGATCCGAGCAACGGATTGGTAATGTCCCGCGGGTCCCAGCGCAAAGTGCTTCCGTCGACCTCGACAAAGGGCGCGTCCTCGGCAAACGGCGTATACGTCAGTGAACGGGCCTCTTCCAGTACCAGTCTGGCGGCTGTTGTCTTTCCAACGCCGGGGGGGCCGTACATGATCAGGTGCTGCGGATAAGGGGACGCCAGTTTGGATCGCAACACCTCGATCGCCCGCTCCTGGCCGATGATTTCGTCCAGCTTGGCCGGTCTGAGAATATCGTTCATCGCCCGCGAAAGACCCCGTTGGTCAAGGGCCTGAAGCTTCTCCAACTTCTTTTGGCTTTGCGGCGTTTCAACATTCGATTCTTCCTTGAGGATTTGCATGCGGATTTCCTGTATGAACTCCTGATGCCGCTCTTCCATTTTTTTTGAGATTTTTTTCTCGATATTTTCTTCCATGTTATGGCGGGCAATGTGTTCTGCCAGTTCATTCAGAATATCTTCCATGATTCCAGGAATCTCTTCAATACTTGGCAGTTGATCGATCGCCAAGTCTTGCTTTACCATCCGTTGCAACGCCAAGACTCGCTCTGGCAATTCGCCTGACTGAATCAAATCGAGCGCGCCAAATTTACTGGCGCGCAGAACGAATTTGTCCGCTCCCCAAATCGAAGCGCACATATTGAACACGGCTTCCGCTTCCAGGCTAATCTCCGCATAGCGTTGCAGTTCCTGCTCACTAATCTTTCGTACGATTCGCCTTTTGCGGCTTTTTTTCATTTTATCCGGCTGTTCATTTTCCGTTTCCGGAGTTTCCTTATTATTCCGAGTCACTTTCCAGTTATTCTCCAATCACCTGAATCTTGATTTCCGCAGTCACTTCCGGGTGAACCTTGATTACCACGCACGCGCTACCGAGGTTTTTTACCGGATCGGCAAACTCCATTTTGCGCCGGTCCAGCTCCACTCCGTGCTGGGCCTTGGCTGCATCAGCAACGTCTTTGGTCGTGATTGCGCCGAACAGCCGTCCGCCTTCGCCAGCCTTTGCCACTACTTTTACCTCGATTGTAGCCAATTGGGCCGCCAGAAGTTTCGCCTCTTCCAATTGCCGTTTCTGCCGGTCGGCTGTTGCACTTTTTTGTTGTTGCAACTGATTCAATGTATCTTTGGTCGCTTGGGCGGCCAGTTTTTGCGGCATCAGGAAGTTTCTCGCATACCCCTCCGCCACTTCCATGACCTCGCCTTTTTTACCCAGTTTTTTTACATCCTGCAACAGAACCACTTTCATTGTTCTTTTCCCTCCCCTATATAATCAGCAATTACAGCCTCGAGTCTGCGACGCGCTTCGACAACATCAACGCCGGCAATGTGCGCGCCGGCCACGGTTTGGTGCCCACCGCCGTTAAACGCTTCCATGATGACCTGAACATTGACGTCGCCATTGGAACGCGCACTAATCCCCACGCCTTCGTCAACCGGCCAGAGGACAAAACTAACCCTGACTCCTTCGATGTTTAGCAGGGTGTCGGCAGACTGCGCAGCGATGATTTGTCCATTCTTCACTTCAAACGGACAGACCGCGAACACAACGCCGCCCTTGAGAATTTCCGCGCTACCCAGGATTAGCGCCCGCAGTTTCAGCGTTTCCATGTCATAGCGGAACAACTGACGGACCAGAGCCGGATCGGCACCGGAGCGACGCAGGAACGCGGCTGCCTCAAACGTTCTGACTCCGGTCTGAACGGCAAAATTCTTGGTATCGACCACAATCCCCGCATAAAGAGCCGATGCTTCCAGGCGGGTCAATTCTATTTTTTCATCAAAATAGGTCAGCAGTTCCGCTACCAGTTCACTGGTCGAGGACGCCGAAGGTTCCAGGTAAACAATCATCGGACTGGGGATAAAATCTTCCGCCCTTCGGTGGTGATCGATCACGACGCGTCGATCGACCCGTTCCAGCAATTGCGGCGCCGCCGTCAAAAACACCCTATGTGTATCGACGACAAACAACAGCGTTTTTGCGCTGATTTTCGTCTCTGCCTGCGCAGCAGACAAAAACAGGCCCTCGTATTCACTGTACCCCGGCAACAATTCCTGCAATTTTTCATAAGACATCGCCACTTGCCCGACAACGATATTTACCGGTTTGCCCAAATGGGCAGCCATCCGGGCAACCCCCATCGCCGAACCGAGGCTGTCAAAATCTTCTCCTTCATGCCCCATGACCATGACATCGGTCGCTTCCTGCATCAATTCCTTGATCGCATGCGCGACTACCCGCGCTTTGACCCGCGTATTCTTTTCCACCACTTTGGCTTTGCCGCCATAAAACTGGACTTCATCGTTCACATATATGGCCGCCTGGTCACCACCGCGTCCCAGCGCCAAGTCAAGACCTGTCTGTGCCTTTTGCCCCCGCTCGCTCATCGTCGCGCCATTGGCGGCAATCCCCATGCTCAGCGTCACTGGAATCCGGTTGCCCACCCGTAACGCTCTGATTTCATCGAGAATATCAAATTTATCGCCGATCATCCGCCCCAGGTCCTGGCGTGAAAAGACGCCGAGATACATTCCTTCCGAGTATTTTCGCAAAAAGCCGCTTAACCGGTTGCACCAGGCCATCAGGTGCTGGTGTGTTTCGCTCTGGATTGCGTTGCGCTGCGTCTCGTCAAGTCCCTGCAACACGTCTTCCAGGTTATCGATCTGGATTAGCGCCAACACCGCATCCTGCCCATCCACCAGTTCCTCGCCAAGCGGATCCGGCTTGCAGCTCTGGTCGACTTCCGGCGCGGTCGCCTCCGTCGCAACAGAAGCAATCTGCGTTACCAAGGAATCCACGGCGCAAGCCGGGCGCAGCCAGCGTAAACAGGCAAGTCCGGCCATCAGCAGTAACAGCACTCCCGTGAGCAGCGACGGTTGTAGCAGCATGGAAACCAGCAAGCCTGCCCCGACCAAGACCAGGTATGTTGTTTCGTTTTTCCAGAAGCGCCGTGCTTGCATCGATTACTCTCCCGACTCTGAATTCACAGACGGCGGCACGGGTCTGCGCAGCCGCCGAAAATCGAAGACGATATCAAACGCGCCGGTAAATACGACAATCTGCATAATGAAATTGTTGGTGAAAACCATGAATACGAATATGCCGATGATGATTCGCGGCACGTCGTGCCTGTTTGCATAAAACATTGCGACTGCCATTCCCTGCACCATCAGCAGCAGGCTGCTGACGACCTGCAAATTGATCCCGGCCGTAGCCAGCATCTCGATCTCGCGGCTTTTTCCCCAATATAGCATCACCATCGAACTAACAAACGCGTATAGCAGAACCGGCGAAAAGCTCCATGTCCGGAATATCGGGAACGCGGCATATTGGTGTCCCAATTTGCGCAATACCGCACGGGCGACCAAGAAGTTCAGATAGGTATCCACAACCGAAGCCAAAGCAAAACCGGCCGGCAAAATGAGCTTCATCATTTCCAGCATGCCTTTCATACTCTCGGCCATTTGATTCAATTCCGCTTCTTTCATGCCGAAGCCGCGATACACATTGATCGCTTGTTCAACCGCTTTTCCCATTGCTTCGGCATGATCGGCCAACGGATTGATGCCAAGCACGACCGCGCTGATCGATAGCACAATGATTTTCGCCGTCAAAGACGCAATCGAGCCAAAAAACACGGTATACACCGGCGACAGTTGCTTGCGGAAGCAATGTCCCAGCACGATGCCGGTCATGCCGAAGCCGATCGCCACAGCCACCGCATGTAGCGGATGCACCAGAATCGCAATCAGGATCCCGGCCACTGCGGTCGCCATCATGCTCCATTTATAACCGTGTCGCACCCCGAGCAGGATGATCGGCACCGGCCAGATCAAATTGATGAACGCGCCGATAAAGGGGATATACACGCTGATCAACGCGAACAGAATCGCGACTGCGGATAAAATTCCGCCTTCCACCATCGGCCGCACACGGGTTGTAGTCATCGGTTCACCTCATTCATTTCACTAACGGAAGAATTCGCAACCCAACGGCAACATTCCTGCAAAGGGGTCTGCACCCCGTTTATCGAGACCAATCGAAAAAAAAATGAGCGACCGAAAACGGCCTCTCATTTTATTGTCGCGTACGCCTGCGTTCTGTCTTATTCCGTCGTGAAAGGCAGAAGCGCAATACTGCGAGCCCGTTTGACGGCGAGTGTCACTTGGCGCTGATGTTTAGCGCAGTTGCCAGAAATCCGGCGGGGGAGAATTTTTCCCCGTTCGCTGACATAGCGTTGCAAACGGCCAATTTCTTTATAATTAATGGACTCAATCTTGTCCACACAGAAGCTGCAAACTTTTTTGCGGGGTCTTCTTCCTTTTTCCCGTCTCACTATGTTGAACCCTCCTTACATCAGAATGGAATCTCATCATCCGGCGCCACATCGTGACCGAATTGCGCTGCCGCATCGTGAGAAACATGATTTTCTGCTCCGACTCCTCCGCCAGTTGCTCCGGCCGGTCGACGATCCAAAAACTCCACGGTTTGGGCAATGATTTCCGTCACCCAGCGTTTTTGTCCGTCTTTTCCGTCGTAGCTGCGGATTTGCAGACGTCCTTCAACCATGGCGCGTTGTCCTTTGGCCAAGTTGTTGCCGCAAACTTCCGCCAACTTTTCCCACGTTACGATAGAGATAAAGTCGGTATTGTCTTTGCCGCCACCAAACCGATCCACGGCCAGGGTAAACGACGTGACCATCTTGCCGCTCTGCGTCGTCCGAATTTCCGGATCTCGCACCAATCTTCCCAATAAAAACACCTTGTTCATGGCTTAGGCCTCCCGACTATTCATCTTCTTTTACGATCATGTGCCGCAAGATGTCGTCGGTAATCTTCATCACGCGGTTCAGTTCAGCGACTGTCGCGGGGGTGCCGGTGAAGCGGAAGATGCAGTAGTAGCCTTCGGTAAAGTCTTTTACCAAGTAGGCCAGGCGACGCTTGCCCCAGCGGTCGATTTTTTCCATCGTGCCGCCGTTGTTTGTCACCATGGCTTCAAACTTGGCGATTACCGCTTGCTGTGCTTCTTCTTCCATCGGTTTGATGATGAATACGAGTTCATACTTTTTCAACAGGTTCACCTCCTCCTTTGGACTATCGGCCCCCTCTTGGGGGCAGGGGAGTAAATGCCCGAGTGTTCAGGCTTATTTATTTTATAACAAGCAATTCACGAAAGCAAGCTTAATCTTTTTGTTACACATTAAATCGGAAATAAACTACATCGCCGTCTTTCATGACGTACTCTTTTCCTTCAAGCCGGACCAGTCCCTTTTCGCGAGCCGCCGCCTGGCTGCCGCACGCGACCAGGTCGTCAAAACTGACGATTTCCGCCCGGATGAAACCGCGTTCGATGTCGGTGTGAATTTTCCCCGCCGCCTGCGGCGCTTTGGTTCCCCGCTTGATCGTCCAGGCCCGCACCTCCGGCTCGCCGGCCGTAAAGAAATGCATCAACCCTAATAGTTTGTATGCCGCCTTGATCAGTTGGGTCAGCCCGCTTTCCGGCAAGCCCATGTCCGCCAAAAAGCTGGCCGCTTCTTCGGCGTCGAGTTCGGCGATTTCCGCTTCGATCCGGGCCGAGATCACCACGACTTCCGAATTTTCCTCCCGGCTGTACTGACGGATAATTTCAACTCCGGCGTTGGCCACGCCCTCGCCGACTTCATCTTCGCCGACATTCGCCGCATACATGATCGGCTTCAGCGTCAGCAGGTTCATGTCGCGCAGCGACTCCAGCTCTTCGTCGGTCAGCCCTTGGCGACGCGCCGGTTTGCCGTTTGACAGATCGTCCAGCACTCGTTTAAATAAATCCAGCTCGCCGAGGACTTTCTTGTCGCCACTTTTCAATAACCGCCCCGATTTGCCAATCCGCTTCTCCACCGTTTCAATATCGGCCAGGCACAGTTCAGTGTTGATGATTTCAATGTCGCGAATCGGATCGATGCCGCCTTCGACATGGGTGACATTGGGGTCGGCAAAACAACGCACGACCTGCAACACGGCATCGACTTCACGGATATGGGCAAGAAATTTGTTGCCGAGTCCTTCGCCTGTCGATGCGCCTTTTACCAGTCCGGCGATATCGACGAACTTCATCGCGGTTGCTGTTGTCTTTTGCGGGTTAAACATTTTGGACAGAACCCAGAGCCGTTCATCCGGCACTTCAACAATGCCGACATTCGGCTCGATCGTGCAGAACGGATAATTCGCCGCCTCGGCGCCGGCTTTGGTGATGGCGTTAAACAAGGTGCTCTTTCCAACATTGGGTAGTCCGACAATACCCACTTCCAGGGATGTACTCATGCTTGATTCTCCTTTTTCGGTTCCAGCGATTTGATCGCCTTCTCAAATTTCGGCCGTGGCACCATGACTCTGCGGCCGCAGCCGAGACATTTTATGCCGATATCCATACCGGTGCGAACGATTTCCCAGCGATCCGAACCGCAAGGGTGCTCCTTCTTCATTTTGGCGATATCGCCCAGTTCCAGTTTCAGCGGCATAAACGACCCCTTCTTTCATTGGTTGCCATCAATCCGTTTTTTCAAAAATACGTTGTTGAAAATCCGCGGCATACACACCGCGATAGTTGATTATTTCCCGGGAAATAATTTCGATGGCGTCGGACAAATCTGCTGCCGACAGGGCGATGCTTTGCCCGCAACTGGCTGATATTTCGCGCGGCGTCGGAACCAGTTCAAATCGCAGGCCCGCTTTGAGCAGTGTTTTTTCCGCGCGTAGCGCCTGATGAATCGATTCGAACGCAATGAGCCTGTCGTTCATAGTGAGATTATGCGTCCGGGCCCGGCAAGTTCGGTCAAGATCGAGTACATGTTGGTTACATTGCCTACTGCCAGCTTTTCTTTGAGCGCGAAGTAGTCAAGACAGGTTCCGCAAACCATCACGGCAACACCCTGGCGTGACAACTCCTGTAACGCCGCAAGGACAGGAGAGCCCGCTGCCGCCAGATACACGCCGCTGTTGATCAACATGATCGCCCGGGGTCGCTGTGGCAGTTCCAGCAGTGAGACAAAGAACGATTTCATCAGAATCGCGCCGAGTTCTTCGCTGCCAGTTCCCAGCGTATTGCGGCCAAGCATGATCACCGGCGCGGTTGCGTCTGTAAAAGCAGCATCGGCGGAAACTACCCCGCCGGAAGTCTGTTTTGCCAATAGCTTCAATCGGAAACCGCTGTCCGTGCTCTCGATGTTCACGCCGTAACCTCTACTCGCAGCAAATTTGGCGACATTTTCTTTGGCAGCCGGATTGTCCACAACCACGGTTAATTCGGCAGGTTTTTGATCCAGCGCCTTCTTGGTCATTATGACCGGTTGCGGACAGGCAAGCCCTTGGCAATTCAGTTCGCAGGGGTTGCTTTTTTGTTCATCCGACATAAATTTTTCCCGTTCCTTTCCCGGTCACCCTGCCGACAGCTGTGGCCACTTCAACACCAGCTTCATGGGCCAGCTTTAGAAAAGCGTTCGCGTGTTCAGCCGGCAAGCTGATTAGCAAGCCGCCGGAAGTCTGGGGGTCAAACAACAGATCCTGCAGATTTACCGGTACCGCCGAATGAAATTCTACGGATTTTAAGTATTCGCGGTTGGCATAGGCGCCAGCCGGAATCAGCCCCATACCTGCAGCCTCAGCTGCCTCCGGCAGCAGCGGTATCGCCTTGCTGTCGAGCTCCAGGTCGACTCCGCTGGCTGATGCCATTTCAAAGGCATGGCCAAGCAAGCCGAAGCCGGTGATGTCTGTGCAGGCATGCACCGGATAATGTTCCATGACTTCCGCCGCATAACGATTCAGTCTCGCCATGCTCTGCGCCGCCGCCGCAACCCCTTGCGGAAACAGCTCCGCCCGTAGCGCGGTGTATAGGACTCCTGTGCCGATGGCCTTGGTCAGAATCAATACATCGCCCGGTTTGGCGCCGGCATTGGTCAATATTTTTGAGGGATGCGCGACACCGGTGACACTCAACCCATACTTAGGTTCATCATCGTCGATCGTATGTCCGCCGACCATTACCGCACCGGCTTCGGCTATTTTTTGTTGTCCGCCGCTGAGAATCGCCAACAAAACTTCTGCCGACAATTTACAAACTGGAAAAGTGACGATATTCATCGCAGTGATTGGTTTACCGCCCATGGCATAGACATCGCTCAAACTGTTGGCTGCGGCAATTTGGCCAAACAAAAAGGGATCATCGACGATGGGCGTAAAAAAGTCCAGCGTCTGAATCAACGCTGTTTCCTCATTAAGCAGATATACCCCGGCATCATCGGAAGTATCAATCCCGACCAACAGTCGCGGGTCATGAATTTGCGGCAATTTCGCCAATACGTCGGATAGGGCGCCCGGCCCTATTTTAGCCGCTCAACCGCCGCGTTTGGTGAAGTCTGTAAGTTTCATGCCGGACAGCCTCCTTTCGCTGATTACTCAGATCCTAACCCGCCTCTTATTGTACAACACTTCCTGTCCTGTTCGCAAAAAAACTGCAGGTTCAAACGAACCTGCAGCAAGACACGCTGACGCGGAACGGCGTTTATCCAATTTGCACGGTGTGTTGGGGTGGATATCCGATCGCTGTGAGTTTTTGAATCAGTTCACCGGTATCTTGCGCATTGAACCGGATAACGAGTTCGCCGGGACCTTCATCGGTGGTGTAACTGGCCAAACTGCTGATATTGATGTTCAGGTCCTTGAACACGCCGGTAATTTCGTGCAATACGCCGACTTGGTCCGAAACACTGAAGGTGAATCTGGTTTTCCCTTCCTTTAGACCCATGATTTCGACAAAGCTATTGAAGATATCGGTTTCAGTAATGATCCCTACCACGGCGCCACCGGCATCGACCACGACCAATCCGGCGATATGGTGATTGGACATCGTCAGGGCCGCTTCCTCAATCGTCGCACCAACATTAATCGTTACGACATCTTTGTGCAGAATGTCTTTGACCTGCATTTTGCCCAGCAGATAATTCAGCTCAAAAATCGACAGCGTTGTCGCCGGTGAAGGCGAAACGGAACGCAGGTCTCGGTCTGTCACGATTCCAACCAAACGACCGCTATCTACGACTGGCAAGCGTCGGATTTTGTATTTGCGCATCATTTCGGATGCATCGGCTATGGTTGCAGTGGATTCAATGACTTTGGGGTTGGGAGTCATTCGCTTTGCAACAAACATTTTTCTTCGCCCCTTTTCACTTTCTTTTACTGTATTGGACTTAACCGCCCAGATAGGCTTTGCGGACTTCTTCGCTTTCCATGAGTTCTTTGGCCGATCCCGACAGCGTAATCCGGCCTGTTTCCAAAACATAGGCCTGATGGGCAATCGACAGGGCCATATTTGCATTTTGTTCGACAAGCAGTATGGTGGTCCCACTGGCATTGATTTCTTTGATAATCGAAAAAATTTCTTTTACCAATAGCGGGGCCAAACCCATCGACGGTTCGTCAAGCAACAGCAGGCGCGGTTGGCTCATCAGACCGCGACCGATCGCCAGCATCTGCTGTTCGCCGCCGGATAATGTCCCGGCAATCTGTTTGCGCCGCTCGCCCAGTCGCGGAAAACGTTCGAAGACCTTATCGATATCTTTGCGAATTCCCGGTTTGTCGCTCCGGATATAAGCGCCGAGTTCCAGATTTTCTTCGACTGACATATTGGCAAAAATCCGGCGCCCTTCCGGCACCTGACTGATTCCCTTCTTGACGATCTCCTCCGGCGCCATCGCGGCAACCGAATTCCCTTCGAACAAGACATTCCCTGTCTTTGTCCGCAACAGGCCGGAAATGGTCCGCAGAATCGTGCTTTTACCGGCTCCGTTGGCGCCGATCAAGGTGACGATTTCACCTTCTTTGACCTCGACGCTGATCCCTTTGAGTGCGTGGATCGCACCATAGTATACATTAATATTTTCGACCTTAAGCATCAACAAACCTCCTCACCGAGGTATGCCTCGATTACACAGGGATTATTCCGGATTTCCGCAGGGGTTCCGTCTGCGATAATGCTGCCATAGTCCAGCACGTAAATTCGTTCGCACACACCCATGACCAGACTCATATCATGTTCGAT
>CAZYJK010000009.1:17245-29231 GCA_964647865.1 uncultured Veillonellaceae bacterium
CCAGCACGTAAATTCGTTCGCACACACCCATGACCAGACTCATATCATGTTCGATAAGCAAGATGGTCAGTTTCAGTTCGTCGCGAATCCAGCGGATCATTTCCATCAACTCATGGGTTTCCTGCGGATTCATCCCGGCTGCCGGCTCGTCCAACAACAGCAGCTTGGGTTGGGCAGCCAAAGCCCGGGCGATTTCCAGTCGGCGCTGTTCGCCGTAAGGGAGGTTCTTGGCAATTTCGTCTCGCCGGTCGTCCAGTTTGAACATTTTTAGGCATTCCATCGCCTTTTGCTCGATCATGTCTTCTTCGGAATAGTAGCGCCCAATTCTAAGCACCGATTCCCATAGCCCATATTTCACGTGAAAATGATAGGCGATTTTGACGTTATCGAGCACAGACAAATCGGAGAATAACCGGATGTTCTGAAAGGTCCTGGCAATGCCGCGTTGCGTCACTTCATACGGTTTCAGTCCGACCAGGCTCTTGCCGTCAAACAGCATCTCACCGGATGTCGGCTCATATACGCCGGTCATCAGATTGAATGCAGTCGTTTTGCCTGCGCCGTTCGGGCCGATCAGTCCGATCAGTTCGCCTTCGTTGATTTCGATGTTGAAATTTGCGACAGCTTTCAATCCGCCGAACTCTTTGGTCAGTTTATTTATTTTCAGCAGCACCACGCTGTCCACCTCCCAGGATTCGACTGAATAATTTCAGGCTGAGTTCCTTGTTGCCAAACAACCCCTGCGGACGATAAATCATCAGCACAATCAACAGCAAGGCATAGATGACCATCCGCCATTCCGGATAACTGGCCAGTTCAGCCGATATGTACGTCAACAGGATAGCGGTTGTGATCGAGCCGGTGATGCTGCCCATGCCGCCCAGAACGACCATTGTGAGGATATCGAACGATTTCATGAAGGTAAACGACGCCGGGTGGGCGATGTAAAAATAATGCGAGAACAGGCCACCGGCCACGCCGGCAAACGTTGCGCCGATTGTGAAGGCGATAACCTTGTATTTGGTGGTATCCACTCCCATTGCTTCCGCAGCGATCTCATTTTCACGAATCGAGATACAGGCGCGCCCATGACTGGAGTTGATGAAGTTCTTGATAAACAGGACCGTAATCACCATCAGGAAGAACGCCCAGGTAAACGTGGTATAGCGCGGAATCCCCATCAGGCCCGACGCGCCGCCGACATAAGGAATATTCAGGATTGTGATACGGATGATTTCGCCCAGACCCAATGTGGCAATCGCCAGATAATCGCCTTTTAGCCGCAAGGTCGGCAAGCCGATCGCAAAACCGAGAATCGCCGCACCGGCTGCGCCGGCCAGAATCCCCATGATATAAGGCAATCCCAGTTTCACTGTGAACACCGCCGACATATAGGCGCCTACCGCCATGAATCCGGCGTGACCAATCGAAAACTGACCGGTAAACCCGGTGATCAAATTCAAACTAACCGCCAGAATGATATTGATGCAAATCAGGACGATGTTCAACTGCCAAAAGGCGCCGATCACTTCGCTCTCAATCAGTCCCATCAGCAATGCATATAGCGCAATGGCGCCAATAACTCCCATCAGGTCGCGCTTCATCTTGCTTCTCATTGACTGCTCACCTACACTTTCTCCCGGATGTTCTTGCCGAACAACCCGGCTGGTCTAAACAACAGAATCACAATCAAGATGATAAACGCCGCCGCGTCACGGAACGTGGAAGATAAAAATCCGCTGACCAGCGCTTCAATCACGCCGAGCAACACCCCGCCGACCATAGCGCCCGGTATTACGCCGATGCCGCCAAGCACCGCGGCGACAAAAGCTTTGAGTCCAGGCATAATTCCCATCAACGGATCAATCGAGTTGTAATAGATTCCGACCAGGATTCCTGCCGCCGCCGCCAGGCTTGAGCCGATAGCGAATGTGAAGGAAATGATCCTGTCCACATTGATCCCCATCAACCGGGCTGCGTCCGTATCGAAAGATACAGCGCGCATCGCCTTGCCTACCTTTGTATGGTTGACAACATAAGTCAGGATAAACATAAGAGCAAGCGAAATGACCAAGATCACAATTTGCTGGCTATTTACGACAAGTCCCATGAAATTGTAGGTGGCCGTCGTAAACAGTTCGGGAAATGTCCGCGGTTGCGGCGTAACCAGGATCATGCCGCCATATTCCAACAGCAGCGATACGCCGATTGCGGTAATCAATATCGCAATCTTCGGAGCGCCGCGTAGCGGTCGATAAGCCAGTCGCTCAATCAGCATCCCCACCGTTGATGCAACAACCATGGAAAAAATCAACGCCGGAAAAAATGACATCTTAAAAAACGTAGTGGCGAAATAGCCGGCATAGGCCCCCAACATATAAATATCGCCGTGCGCAAAGTTAATCAGACGGATAATGCCATATACCATTGTATAGCCTAATGCTATCAGTGCATAAATACTTCCCAGCGAGATTCCATTGATCAATTGTTGGAAAAATTGCTGAGTTAACGACGATGCTTCCATACTGTTTCCCCCTTTGATGATTTCAACGTTCACCAAACACCTACGCCTGTTTCGCCGTCAACGAATAGAAAAAGACTGCCCTGGATTCACTCCAGCTTCAGTCTCGCGCCGATTCGCCGTTGCGAATCTACCCTGCCGAACGTGACTGTGAACGACCGCTTGCATTTGATGTTGCTATTATATGAACACGCAGGACAAGTGTCAATATTGGCCGGACATTTCTTGTCTGCGACGATTGGATTCTTCATATAGCTTAATAAATTTGGTGATTTGTAGTAAAAAACGGGGCAAGACCATCGTCTTACCCCGCCATTGGGATTTTTCCGGCCTCAGTGCTGCTTGTCGATTGTAAGGCTGCCGGAGAAACTTCTGCAATTTGAATTCCATAGAACAGTTCGTTCTTACTTGCATAATTATAGAGCTAGTCCGAATTACTGTCAATCGTTTGCGCGTTTTCGTAATTTTTTGTTTTTCATTGCAGTACGAATGTCTTAAATCAAACTACTTTATACATGTTGATTGCTTCCGCATTGTTGTACATTGCCCAAATGCCTGATGGACATATACCGGAGCAAATCCCGCAACCGATGCATTTATCGGCGTCAACGACATACTCGAAGCCACCCGGTTCTTTGCTCGCAATTCGCGAAATCGCATTTTCCGGACACGATTTCATGCACATATGGCAATCACGACAAGTGCCGCAGCTGATGCACCGGCTATATTCTTCCTTGGCGCTGGGCAAATCACAGCTGTGGCATTTTTTGAAATAGGCGGTCTTGAGTCGGGTCGCCGGAATCTTGTTTTTTTGTTCACCGGCATATTGCGTTCCCGTCAAGTATGCGTTCACTGACAATGCCGCCTGCCGACCCATGCCGATCGCATCGACCAGACGTCCTGGCTTGGTCGTATCACCGGCTGTAAAGATCCCCTCGGCAACAGTCCAATCTGCCGCAGGTTTCAGGCAGCCACGGTCCAGTTCTATTCCTTCCGGCAGAAAGCTCAAATCCGGGCTTTCGCCTATCGTTATGATCACCATGTCGCCCTTGATCAGTTCCCCTGTTTGGGTGATAATCCCTGCGTCTGTTATTTCTTTGGTGAACACGGGCCAGATCAGTTCGCCACCAAGTTCCTGAACATGGTCGATTTCTTTTTGGAAAGCGGCAGGCCGCTGTACGTCAATACAGACAACTTGCTCCGCTCCCATCTGGTAGGCGCCAACCGCGGCATCCATCCCGGAATTTCCGCAGCCGATGACGATGACCCGTTTACCGACTTTCACTGTTTCACCGCGGTTAACGGCTTTGAGAAAGTCCAGCCCTTTGACAATCCGTTCATGACCCGGCCAAGGGATCACTTTGGTCACATGGCCGCCGCTGGCAACCACCACCGCATCATTTTCACTGCGTATTGCGGCAAATTTCGCTTTATCAACCGGATAGTTTGTGACGAAGCGGACACTCATCTTTTCAATCCGCGCCAGTTCCATTTCAAGCGTCTCATGGGGAAGCCGCGAGCGTGGGATCACTTGTTCCATCTTGCCGCCCATCGCTTCATGCGCTTCATACACCGTAACTTCATGTCCGTCACGAGCCATTTGCCAGGCTGCCGATAATCCGGCAGGGCCGCCTCCGATCACTGCTACCTTTTTGCCGGTTTTTTCCGAAACAGCGGGCATCTGCACATCAGCCGAATACGTCCCCAGTCGTCCGATTTGGGCGGAAATATCGACCTGGCTACGAGTACACTCATCCATGCACAAATTCATGCAGACCGCCCCGCACACGGAGCCAGGAAACGGTGTATACTCCAGTACCAGGCGATAGGCTTCGTCAACTTTGCCTTCGCGCAGCAAATTGAACCGTTGTTGGGACGGAATGGAAGCCGTACAGTTGAACTCGCACGGGGCCATATATTTCATGTTTTCCCAGAACGGCACCCTTTGCCGATACTTTCCTGTAGCCACAAGGCCCATCACTTGCCAGTCGTCGTCGCAAACATCGCCAAAGATTCCACCCGGTACCCATTCTGTCTTTCTGTAGCTAAGAATGTCTGCGGATGCTTTTTTCGGCCGTTCCTCATAGGTCCATGGCACCACCTTGCGCCATTCATTCCAGCGGGTCAGCTCCGCCTGCAACTCCGGCCTGCCGATATCAGACAGAAACTCGGTCATGCCGGTCGACAGGTATGCGATATCCTCCGGCCCCAGCGCACTTACTTTGACATCTTTGGTGGACAATCCATGCCCGTCGCCGCGGAAGTATAACTTTCCGCCAACCATGCCGACACAGGAACGGTCGCCAACCACCGAGGCAAATTCTTCACTATCATAACCACAGATTACCGCCGTACCGCCGGACATGAACTCAAAGGAAAAACTGCCGCAATTCTTTAGCACCCAGAACTCCGGCGCCGTATACAGAGGATCATACTTCATCAATGAACCGGAACGCGTTCCGACCCTGCCACCGACAAATATTTTGCCGGAAGCGGCGCAGTGCGCCGAGGTATCGCCGCCATCACCTTTCACTACGATCTTTCCGCCGGCATTCAGCCAACCGACATCCGCCGAAGCGGGCCCTTCAACAATAATCTCAGTGTTTTCCAGGCACATGCAGCCGACGCGCTGTCCCGGATTGGTCACGGTAAACCTTAGCATTTTCCCTTCCGGATGCCATAGCGGCCCACCAATATCATGCTGACCGGATGCTTCGATGGAAAAATCGGTTTCACCGGCTTCGATCGCTGCGTTGATTGCTTGCAGCAAATCCTGGGTCGACATCCGTTCGTTATTTTGCAGTGTATTGATTTTATACATACCCGCCACCTCCTAGCACGCGTAGGTGATTGACAATTTGTCAGCCACCGCACGGTCGTTTGTTACCAACGCATCCGAACGTCCCACCGGTAGCGAGCTGTTGCCGACAGGCGCCATCAATTTCTTGAACTCCGCATCAAAGGCAAGCATGTATTCGACGATGTTTTGCGCCGCCCGGTCGATGTCGAGACGTTTGACCAACCGAGGATCCTGCGTGCAGATTCCGGTCGGGCAAAACCCTGTGTTACACGCATTGCAGCGGCCCTTTTCATTGCCGACGCAGCCCATCAGCTGAATCAGCAGTTTCCCCATAAAAACGCCATTCGCGCCAAGGCAGATCATTTTGAACGCATCCGCAGCAGCGTTCCCTGTCATGCCAACGCCGCTACCGGCCCAAAGCGGAATCCGTCCGGGACTGCCCTGCTTCACTGCCGATTGGTAGCAGTCGCGCAACTTGGATACTACCGGATGGCCGGTGTGATCGAGTGAAACCTCATTCGCCGCCCCTGTTCCGCCTTGGATTCCGTCAATGAAAAATCCGCCGCAGATTTTGTAGGGGTCACGCAAAAGATTGTTGTAAACGGAAACAGAAGTCGCTGAGGCTGCACATTTGATTGCGACAGGCACCCTGAATTTGAAGGCCGCATTCATCGACATGAACATTTTTTGCACGGATTCTTCAATCGAGTAGAGGCCCTGGTGATTGGGCGGCGATAGCAAATCTGCCTTGGGCACGCCGCGAATCGCCTGGATATGTTCAGCAACTTTCGCCGCCGGCAACAATCCGCCGTCGCCCGGTTTGGCGCCCTGGCCGATTTTTATCAATATCCCTGCCGGATCGACCTTCATTTTCGGTAACGCGCGGACAATACGGTTCCAGCCAAAATGACCGGAGGCTATCTGAATTATGCTGTACTTCAGATAATCTGACTCCATGAGTTTTACCGGCATGCCGCCTTCGCCGGAACACATCCGAACCGGCATCTTATGTTTTTCATTCAAATATGCGGTCGCCAGCGATAGCGCTTCCCAGGCACGGGTCGACAGTGCGCCGATCGACATGTCGCTGAAAATCAGCGGATAGATCCAATGAACCGGCGGCACCCAGCCCTGCATCTTGATTTCGCCATTCTCCACGGTGAACGGTAGCTCTTGCGGCAACAAAACCCGCCCGAACGGCGCCAGCACATCAAAAGTATGCCGCTCCGAGTCCAGCGACGGATCCGTCATCTGTGAGATGCGACCGACAACGATCTTGTCCAGGACACGCTCCGCATTGAGATTGGTGCGACCACCGCGTTTGAGCGGATTGCCGCCAGCCCTCCCTACTACATTCAAGCGCGAATCTTCGTTGCGAACAGGTTGAATCGCGTTGTTCGGACAGACTTTTTCACACATGCCGCAACCAACGCAGGCATTGGCCACGGAATTCTTTTGCCGAATTACCGGGACTGCAATATGGCGTTGGTTCGGTTCCGGTTGGTGTCCGGTTGAGACAGTGATTGAACGCCGCTCAATTCGCGCTTCAATGGCATTGAACGTACAGGCGGCAACGCAGCTGCCGCACATCGTACAGCGGTCCGGCGTATACTTGATCTTCCACGCCAGGTCATTAAACGTTACATCTTGCGTTCTTACTGTTTCCATCGTTGCACCTCCATCCCCGGCGTAATCATTACGATTTCACGTTCATTCGGATAAATGTCCTTGCTTTGGTCACGGTCAGGCAATATTACATTCAGTCCGCAAACCTCTGAAGATATCGCCATCAGTTCTTTGGTGCCGCCCACTACTACCGGTCGCAATTTTTTCGAATCACAGCAGGTCATGATGCTTCCGTCCGGCAACATGGCGATAACGGTGTTGGGCCCGTTGATTTCAAGATGTCCGAGTGTTTGCCTAATTGCCGTCAATTCCCGTTTGTCCGGTCGCTTCTCCACTTCTTCAAATGGTAGCGGTGTAATCACATGCTTGTAATACTTGAGCGGCCATTTTAATTCATGCAACACATAATGCAGCGTATAAAGGAAATTCTGTGAATCGGATTCAAAGCCGATATACCCTCGGTGCAACGATTTCTGATACTCCTTGTTTTTTGTGTAAAAGGTGTTTTCACCATTGGCGCACAGCGTGTAGCCTTGCAAAAAGAAAGGATGCGCCGCATAGCGGACAATTTCATAATTGGTGTTCTGACGGCACTGCACGACAACGTTGCGAGCCATCAAGTCGCCCCGGTCTTCCCATAAACCGAAATATGTCGCAATATCCCGCGGGTCGCCGATTTCTTTCAGCGTGAGCACATCCGGCCAAAACGAAAAAATATAGCCATGATCATCTTTTTCCAGCATCGTGCGCAACGTCAGCCTGGTGTTCAACAGAAGGTCTTCTTTTTGGTCCTGACTTGAGTTGTTCAGATAGTCCGGATAGTCATAGGCAGTAAAAATATAATAAGGCATGGCCTTGATATCCAGCCCCGGGCGGTTATTGACTTTGGGAATCCACTCGTGAAGAACGCGGAAGCCGCTTTTGTCCATATAATCCTGAACGATTTTTGCACCTTTCTGGGTACATGCAAGCGACATCAGCGGCTTATCCTTATAAGAACCAAATTCGCCCTCCAGGTCCTGCATCACCATGGCGAATCCGGAATTATCATGCCCCTCCTGCTGCGGCAACATCAAAGACAACGCTTTGGAAGCATGAACGGGATCAGCACTTTTGATTGCACCGATTCTGCACATCCAAAATCACACCTTTCCATTTTTTCTTGTTTATCGACGCGAAACACCGCACTAGTCTCTCTTGCAAAATCAAAAAGACTCTGCAAGAAGCCCCTTTGCCGGGACCTTCCGCAGAGTCTTTTATACTCACGGTGTACGCTCACGCGCTGTGCCGCTCGGTCCTGACCGCCACTTTGCGCGGAACCCTAGGCACACTCCCTTGACACGTTTGTGTTTTTAGGAAACACGAATCATGTCAAGCTAAATTATAGGTATGGTTTCTTATACTGTCAACATGTATATTTAAATGCAGTTTATTCTGACAAGTTCTTCAAGGCCGCGCCAGCGCGCCGGCAATCACCATCACGCACAGTATAATTATTCGCATCAAAATATTCCATCAGTGGGATGACCAGTCGTCGTGAGGTGTTCAACAAATCACGTATTTCGCCAACACTTAGCGTTTCATGCTCGCAAAAGTGCTGCTGAATGATTGCCTTAATGTACTGCATTGTATTTCTGTATACGTGTACTCCCGATAGCCTTAGTATGACTTTTTCGCGCAACATCCGGTCAAAAAATGGCTTGATTTGTTCCTGCGGTCGGTTCATTTTTTCAGCCAACCATTGCGATGTCACATCAATTAGTTCTTTTTCCGGCACAACTGCTTCCATTAGCTTTTTCAACTCTTCGGTATTTCCTCCATGTTTTTTTGCATGGGACGCGCTCGCAACGTGCTCTCCCTGGATGACGCACAATCCTTGCGCAATACAGTCGCTTAAAAACCAGTCCGTAATTGTGGTCGCAATATTGATTTTTTGTCGCAAGGTTTCTTTTGACATGCCCGGCTCAGCCGGTTTGAGTCGATGGTATTCCGCCAAAGTCTCCGTAAGCTCCGTTTTCATTCTTGTCATCGATTCTGCCGCAACATAATAGCTGCCGGCCTGTCTGACTTTGCCTTTTTCTATCAAACTGCCAATTGCTTTTTTCACAACTACCGCTTCGATATATCCGGCGGCTTGCTGCCATTCCTTTAGGCTAGGCGGTTTTTTGAACAACAGCAGCAGAAATAGCAATACACTTTCAAAATCTTGAATTCTTAGTGATTGTTCCAACCTCAACAGTTGTTCCTTGCGTCGACTCCCACTTTCAGCAATTGCCAACAGTGTCACGCCGCCAATCAGATCTTGCGGCGAAAACCTTCGTAGCAGTCCCTGGTCAGCGAATGCGGCAGCAATCTCTTGTTCCAGGTGCAATCTCACCAAATTCGGCGCAGGGGCGTTTTCACTTTGTTTACGGAAAGATACTCGCCCGATAAATTCGCCTGTTCCCAGGTGAAGCCGAATACGTGTCCCCGAAGCAAATTCTTCTTTCCATTGTATTGCCGCTTCCCAAACGGCGCCTACCTGACAATAGCCTTCTTCGCTAAGGAACATGCCGCGCCCGACGTCTGCAAGCCCTGCCCCTGCCAGCTTCAGTGAGGCACGTTGTCCGGCGCCAACCCTATCGCACGCTTGATTATGCGATTCAATTTCCCTTACCTTAACCGGAATATTATCAGGATAAACGGTCAGTCCTGCTCCGGTCAAAACGGAGCCGCTCATGACCGATCCTGTGACAATCAAGCCTTGCCCTTTCAGATTGAACGCCCGATCTATCCACAACCGAAAAGGCGAAGCCTGATTTCTGGGCGAAACCACCTGAGCGACATCGAACAAGGTTTTCTTGAGGCTGTCCACCCCCTCGCCGGAAAAGGCAGATACACGGCAGATCGGCGCTTGTGACAGGAATGACTTGTCCAGATAACTTCGGATTTCTTCTTCCACCAGTTCCAACCAATCTGCTTCGACTTTGTCTATTTTGCTGATAACAACGAGGCCCGCCTTGATTCCAAGGCAGCGCAGCATTTCAAAATGTTCGCGCGTTTGCGGCATGATTCCTTCGTCTGCAGCAACCACGAGCATCACCATATCAATCGCGCCAGTACCGGCCAACATGTTTTTTAAGAAACGCTCATGCCCCGGAACATCGACAATCCCTAGCGTCAGTACCTCAGGATAGTGTATCGCCGCAAAACCGATGTCGATGGATATGCCTCGCGCCTTCTCTTCGCTAAGTCTGTCAGTATCCGTACCTGTCAGCGCTTTGATCAAGGCGGTTTTCCCATGATCTACATGGCCGGCGGTGCCAACAATCAGGTGCTTCATGCCGGATTACCGGCAATCTGTAATAAGCGTTCTGCAAGAATGGCTTCATCTCCCGGCAAAAGGCACCGAACATCAAATATCAGCGCATCATCACGAACCAGGCACACGATGGGAATTCGCCCAGAACGCAGTTGTTTTGCCACCGAGCCGGCAGATTGCCCGCTCGGTTCAACTTCGATTCCATACCCAGCGAGCTCGACACCCGGCAACGATCCGCCGCCAGCCAAAGAGCTTGTCTTCACGACCCCAATCCGCCAGTTGCAAGCAGCTATTTGATGCAGGCAAGCAGCCGTCCTTTCCGCCTTGTCCTGCAATTGCTGCGCCGAAGCATGCAGCATGCTCCAGCCCGGAATCGTTTCGTTTGCCGACCCTGTCGCATATTCTGTCAATGTTCCTTCCAGCGCTGCCAACGACAATTTATCGATCCGCAACGCACGCAGCAACGGCTCTTTCTTCAAGGCTTCGATGTGACGCTTTTTCCCGGCAAGCAATCCGGCTTGCCCGGCACCAAGCAGCTTATCGCCGCTGAATGTCACGAGGTCAAAGCCTGCTGCAATGCACTCCTGCACTGTCGGTTCCGCAGTCCCCTGAACCTCGAGCGGCTGCAGTGTTCCGCTGCCTACGTCATTAATCGCAACCAGATTGTTCGCATGTGCCAGTTGACACAGTTCGGCCATTGCCGGCTGTCCGGTAAAGCCTATAACGGCAAAATTGCTTGTGTGCACTTTTAATATCGCAGCGGTTGCCGGGCTGATTGCCTTTTCATAGTCTCGTATATGCGTCTTGTTTGTTGCGCCGACTTCCACCAGAACCGCTCCGCTTTGCCTGATTACATCCGGGATCCTGAATGCACCACCGATTTCGACCAACTCGCCGCGACTCACGATCACTTCCCTTCCGCGGGCAACACCTCCCAATGCCAGCATGACCGCGGCCGCATTATTGTTGACGACCAGTGCGGCTTCTGCACCCGTGAGTTCAATAAGGCGCTGTTCTACGTGGCTGTATCGCTCGCCTCGCCCACCCGATTCCAGGTCGTACTCCAAATTGCTGTAACCTTCCATCACCGTCATTACTTGTTGCCGTGCCCGTGCGCACAGCGGCGCTCGACCAAGGTTGGTATGCAAGACCACGCCGGTTGCATTAACGACCTTCTTCAGGCTCTGTTCGACCATCAGCTCTGCCTTTTCCCAATATCGTTGCAATATCCAGGCGAGCACCTGTTCTGTTTCAAATGTCGGCGCCAAAGCTCCGCTCTGCGCCAGATGACGAAATTCGGCGACCGCGCTGCGCAATGTTTTGACTGTGGTTTCGTGATCCAGCCAGTTTGCGCGGCTTTGTTTTTTCACATGCATCACCAAGAGTTCAACGGCAGGAATCCGGCGTAGAGTTTCGTTTGTTTTCATTGCGTCCCTCTTTCTTTTGCAAACTTTTTGCCAAACAGGTCTCTTACTTTTAAAATTAGTCAGAACCTCCGGTTTTCCTTTATATTTTCAAAAAAAAGTGCAGCCCTTGATTATGGGCCGCACGTTCACGTGTTGTTCATTTATTGCCTTTTATTCCTGGGATTGCCGCATCTCACAATTGCCTTTGAATACGGCACCTTCGCCAATGATCAGGGTTCCGACTTTCAAATCGCCGATTACTCGCGCCGAAGGCATCAGTTCAAGCTTTTCCTTCACATCCATATTTCCGGTTACCGACCCTGCGATCATCG
>CAZYJK010000010.1:0-15893 GCA_964647865.1 uncultured Veillonellaceae bacterium
TAATTCCATTAGGATATTACTGCAATACGGGAGGGTTACTATGTCAGCAGCGCCGAAAATTTTGATTCTCAATCCAATCTCAGCCCGTCAACAAGCCCTGATCCTTGCCGCCGCGCCCCAGGCAGAGATTGTTACCAGCGACCTGAAGCACGCCGCCGAACACATTCATGATACGGAAATCCTGGCAGCCTGGGGATTCAATAACATACAGCCGTTTTACGCCCAGGCAAAAAACTTAAAATGGATTCATGCGCTGACTGCCGGTGTCGAGTTCCTGCTGTTTCCGGAAACACAACAAAGTCCTGTGCTAATCAGCAACTCCAAGGGCATCCACGGCATCCCGATGGCCGAACACGTTCTGGGGATGATGCTCAGTTTCACCCGCCGGCTCAACCTGTTGCACAAGCAACAACAGCAACACCTGTGGCAGCGACCGCCGATTGAGGAACTACAGGAAATCAACGGGAAAACACTTGCCGTACTCGGTCTGGGCGCCATCGGCCGTGAAATCGCCAAAAAGGCCAAACTTATGGATATGCGGGTCATAGCCGCCAAGCGGGAAATGACACAGGAGCCGTTCGTCGATCACCTGTATCGTCCCGAACAGCTCCTGGAAATGTTGGCTGAAGCCGATTTTGTCGTAGTCGCCCTGCCGCTCACCGATGCCACTACAGGCCTGATGGGCCGCGATGCTTTTGCTGCAATGAAACCTTCCGCCTACTTTATCAATGTCTCCCGCGGCGCAGTTGTGCAGGAAGACGCATTGCTGGCAGCGCTACAGGCAGGCCAGCTGGCAGGAGCGGGACTGGATGTTTTCATGGAAGAGCCATTGCCGGCTGACAGTCCGTTCTGGGATCTGCCGAACGTGATCATCACGCCGCATTTGTCAGCCATATCACCGGTTTATCTTGACCGCGCGATTAAATTATTCAGCGAAAACCTCGCCTGCTATATCAATGGAGCGCCATTGTTGACTCCGATTGACAAAACGCGGGGCTACTAGTCCAGATAGAGCAGCTCCTTGCAGTTGTGTCGCTTGCATTCGGTTTCGGCTTCCAGTCGCGACTGGGCCTGCAGAGCCAGTTCCGCCTGCGCCCCATGCGCCCGCAACCGTCTTGTTTCGGCAATCGCCGCTGTCAGCTTTCCTGCCGCCCATCCCACGTAAACATTCTGCGGTGCCGTCGCTACTGACAGCCCCTGCCGTTCCAGCGCCATCAGCACC
Organism: uncultured Veillonellaceae bacterium; assembly: GCA_964647865.1. Taxonomy (GTDB): domain Bacteria; phylum Bacillota; class Negativicutes; order UBA1444; family UBA1444; genus UBA1444. Next base: position 1,223 of record CAZYJK010000010.1, read on the forward strand.
CGCTCGATGCCCAGGGCAAAACCGGTCGCCGGTTGTTCCCTGCCGAATGAACCGGCCATCCGGTCATAACGCCCGCCGCCGCAGATCGGATAACCTAAACCGCTGGTATAGGCTTCAAACACCATGCCGGTGTAGTACTCAAAATCGCGGATAATTCCCAGGTCAAAGGTCACATAGCGGTCGATGCCATAACTTTGCAACAAACCGTATATGTCAGCCAGGTTGTCGATGGCAGCCTGGCTGATTGGATTTTTCACCCGTTCGCGCACCTGTTGCAGCAACTCCAGCTTCCCATGCAACATCGGCAACTGTTGCAACAGTTGCTTGATATCATCGTCGATCCGGCATTCGTCAAGCAATTCGGCCAGGCCGACCAAGTTACGTTCCAGCAGCAACCGTTTCACGGCTTGCCCTGTCTGTGCGTCCAGCCCGGCTTCCGTCATGATACCGCCGATAAAATCGACCTGCCCCAGACAAATCTGAAAATCGGCCAATCCCGCTGCCAACAGCGCTTCCACCGCCAGAGCCACCACTTCGGCATCAGCGGCGATGCCGCCCGCGCCCAGCAGTTCGACTCCCGCCTGGTAAAACTCGCATTGCCGGCCGGCCTGCGACTCTTCCTGACGAAATACATTAGCCAGATAAAACAACCGGAACGGCAGCGGATCATCCTTCATCCGCATGACCGCCACCCGGGCGATCGGCGTGGTCATGTCGGGCCTGAGAGCCAGCATCCGTCCGTTGCGGTCGAAAAAGCGGAACGAGCTGTCGTCCGATTCTTCCGGCGCTCCCGCTTTCAAAGTCTCATGGTATTCAAACGTCGGTGTGACAACTTCCTGATAACCCCAGGCCAAAAACAGCCGGGCCAGTTCGTTTTCCACCCGCCTTTTGCGCGCCGCGTCCTGCGGCAGGATATCTTTGGTCCCATAGGGAACCTGGGGGATATATTCTTGTTTCGCCATGTCTTATTTTCCCGCCTTTGTCTTGTCTTTTCGTTCGGGCTTGTCCTGCGCCCCCGTCTCGCCAAAACGCGACAGCACGATCTTGTAGCCGTCAGCGCCATAAATCAGGCAACGCTTGACCCGGCTGATCGTCGCCGTGCTTGCGCCGGTTTTGGCTACGATATCGTCATAAATGTAGCCGGTCTGCAACATCCGCGCCACTTCAAGCCGCTGGGCCAGCGCCTTGATTTCGCCAATGGTGCAGATATCTTCAAAAAACTGATAACACTCTTCTTCATTTTCCAGGAGTCGTATCGCCTTGAACAGTTGGTCAGTCAACGGATCTTTCAGTTTCGGATTCGCCGGCATTTTCTCGCCTCCCTGTCCTTATGCAACATAGAATTCGGCGCCCAGGAATCCAGTTCCTGCTTTTACTCTGCAGTTCTTTATTATACGAAAATCCCGCCATATATTACAAGTCCATGAAAATTTCACCAGATTGTCTGGAGAATTGTTTCAAATTTTTCTTGACACGTTTTGCCCGGTTATGGTAGGATACGCTACAACAGAATAAAACACTCTCGTGTTTTTCATCCAGAGTTAGCGGAGGGACTGGCCCGATGATGCTGCGGCAACCATTCGTATTTATGCGAAACGGTGCCAATTCCTGCAGGGGACGACCCCGGCAGATGAAGAAAACGGCTTAGCTTTAGGGCGTCGCCTCTTCCATCTGCGAAGAGGCGTTTATTTTTTTCACAAAGGAGTATGCCTGCCATGATTGAACTCAAAAATCTGCACAAAACTTATCACGGCGAAAACGGATCGCTGGATGCACTGCGCGGGGTCAGCATCCATGTACGGGAAGGTGAAATTTTCGGCGTCATCGGTAAAAGCGGCGCCGGAAAAAGCACCCTGATCCGCTGCATCAACATGCTGGAACGACCCGGCAGCGGCTCGGTCATTGTCGATGGCGAAGAATTGACGACAATGCCGGAACGGCAGCTTCGCGAGATGCGCAAACGAATCGGCATGATCTTTCAGCACTTCAACCTGCTGTCCTCCCGCACGGTCTACGACAATATCGCATTTCCGCTGGAACTGGCCGGAAAGTCCGCCGCCGAAATCGCCGCCGCGGTAAATCCGTTGCTCGATTTGGTCGGGTTGGCGGATAAACGCAACCAATACCCCGCCCAACTCTCCGGCGGTCAGAAACAACGCGTCGGCATCGCCCGGGCCTTGGCCAACCGGCCGAAAGTCCTGCTGTGCGACGAGGCGACCTCGGCGCTCGACCCGCAAACCACACACTCAATCCTTGAACTGCTGCGCGACATCAATCAGAAACTGGGCCTAACCATCGTCATCATCACACACGAAATGCAAGTCATCAAAGAAATCTGCGACCGGGTTGCCGTCATGGAGAATGGCCTGGTGATTGAGGAGGGGTCGGTGATCGACTTGTTTGTCCGCCCCCAGACGCCGACCACCAAAGAATTCATTCGCACGATCGTCAGTCATGACTTGCCGGACATTTTCGCCGGTCTGCCCTTCACCGACACGCCGCAGCCTGGCAGCAACCTGATGCTACGTCTGTCCTTCATCGGTTCTAGCGCCAACGAACCGGTGATCGCCGGTCTGATACGCCGGTTCAATGTCGATGTGAATATCCTGTTCGGCAATATCGACCATTTAAAGAACACTCCTTTTGGCACGCTATTGGTGGAAGTATCTGGCGATGATGCCGCCATTCAGTCGGCGCTGCGATATCTGCAAGAAATCGAACTGGGAATCGAGGTGATTGGCTATGTCGCAAGAAATGCTCGCGCTACTGCTTGAAGCGCTGGGGGAAACACTCTACATGGTCGCGGTGTCGGCCGGCATATCAACGGTTCTCGGCGTGCCGCTCGGCGTGATTCTCGTCTCGACCAGCCGGGGGCACATTCTGCAAAACCTCTGGCTCAACCGGATTCTCGGCTATATCGCCAACGCCACCCGATCCACGCCTTTTATCATCCTGATGGTCGCGATCATCCCGCTGACCCGCGTGCTAGCCGGTACCTCGATCGGCACCAATGCAGCAATCGTACCGTTGTCGATCGCCGCAATCCCGTTTGTCGGCAGGGTGGTTGAGTCCGCTCTGCGCGAAGTCGATTACGGACTGATTGAGGCCGCCCAGGCCATGGGCGCCTCTCCGTTGCAAATCATCCGCCGCGTGCTTTTACCTGAGGCCATGCCCTCCATCGTACTTGGCCTGACCTTGGCCGTAATCAGCCTGATCGGTTATTCGGCAATGGCCGGGGCGATCGGCGGCGGCGGTCTGGGTGACCTGGCCATCCGCTTCGGTTATCAGCGGTTCCGGGTCGATGTGATGATTTCCACCGTTGTCATCCTGATCGCCCTAGTCCAGTTGGTTCAGTCCGCCGGCGATTTGCTCTCGCGGCGGTTGAATAAAAAGTAAAATTACAAATTCAAAACAATAGGAGAGATGAAACATGTCTAATCAGAAAAAATCAACGACCTTGCTTGTCGGCCTGCTGCTCGTCTTTATACTCGTCCTGTCCGCCGGTTGCGGCGGCAAGTCGGAACCGGCCAAGCCGGCAACAGCGTCAACGGCCGACAAGCCGCTGAAAGTCGGCGTTACCGCCGGACCGCATGCCCAAATCCTTGAGGTCGTGAAAAAAGTGGCCGAAAAAGATGGCCTGAAAATCCAGATCGTCGAATTCAGCGACTACATCCAGCCCAACGTGGCGCTCAACCAGGGAGATATCGATCTCAACAGTTTCCAACACCTGCCGTATCTAGAAAACATGATCAAGGATCGCAAATACGACTTGGTGATGCTGGCCAAAACCATCACGTTCCCGATGGGCGTTTACTCCAAGAAAATAAAAAGCGTCAAAGAACTAAAAGATGGCGCCCTAATCGCAATCCCCAACGATCCGACCAATGGCGGCAGAGCCCTGGCACTGCTTGAAAAGGCCGGCCTGATCAAACTGAAGCCCGGCCTGGGCCACAAGGCATCTGTCGTTGATATCACAGAAAATCCGAAGAAATTGAAAATCCGCGAACTGGATGCGGCTCAGATCCCCCGTTCACTGGACGACCTGGACCTGGCGGCCATCAACACTAACTATGCCATGCCGGCCGGCCTGGTGCCGGTCAAGGATGCCCTGATCCTAGAAGACTCCAATTCTCCGTATGCTAACATTATTGCAGCCCGCAGCAAGGACAAAGAAAACCCTCAATATAAAAAATTCCTCAAAGCCTATCAGTCTGAAGAGGTTAAGAAATTTGTCAACGAACAATTCAAAGGCTCAATCGTCGTCGCTTGGTAAGTTGTAAAATTTTCGTCAGGAATATTGCAAAAATTCGTTTTCTGTTCTATAATGTAATCAAAGGGTAGCAGGGGATGAAAAAAGAAAAAGCAGCCTCGTAAGAAACTACCTGAAGAACGGTTCACTAACCGGAAGGGGTGATTCCATTGAAAGAGTCAATGGAAACCGAACCACAACATTATAATAACCAACAACAGTGTATTGAGGCACTGTAAGGTACAAAACGAGTTTGTACCACGGAAGCCAAGCGGTTGCGACCGCCGCTTCTAAAAAAGATTAAGATAAAACGGGTGGATTCTGCGGAATCCACCCGTTGCTATTTTGCGCTACTTCTTTTTCTCACGACATTGTTTGCAATGACCATAGATTTCAAATTGGTGGCTAACCGGTGAAAAATCGCTCTCTGCCATAAAACTGACCACTTCATTGCCTACCGGGCACCAGGGGACTTCCGTCGCGCCACCGCAGTCCAGGCAGATCAAATGATGATGGTGCACATGACCAGCCATTTCATAACGCGCCTTGCCGTCTGCGTATAAAGTGCGTCGCACCACGCCCTGCGTTGAAAACCCCTGCAGGTTGCGGTACACGGTTCCCAAACTGATATTCGGGTGCTTTTCGCGCACTCTGCCATATACCTCTTCAGCGGTCAGCATCCGTTCATCGGCGTGGAGTACATCGATGATTGCCTGTTTCTGCAGCGTCAGTCGTTTGCCGGCTGTCTTATCGATTTCAGGCTTCACGGGCTGTCCCTCCTCTCCTGCGCAGGCCAAACCGAACCAACGACACCAAAGCATAAGCGCCGACCGCCACCATGACGATGGAAGCGCCGGAAGCCAGCCGAACCGTGTAGGAAACCCACAGTCCGGTGAAGCAGAATCCTATGCCCAATAGCACCGAAAGCGCCATGATCTTCTTCATATCGTAGGTGAATTGTTTGGCGATCGCCGGTGGTGCTGTCAGTAGCGCGATCACCAGGATGATTCCCACCACCCTGATCATTACCACGACGGTCACCGCTACCAGAACATACATCAGATATTCCAGCGCCCGGACCGGCACACCGGCCACACTGGCGAATTCTTCATCAAAGATATAGGCCTTGAACGCTTGGAAGAAAGCATATACTGTCGCCAACACCAAAATGTCGAGCCCCAAAATCAGACGCAAGTCGGAACGGGAAACGGCCAGGATGTTGCCGAACAGGACCGAGGCGATGTCCGGCGGATAGCCGGGAGTCATCGCGATGAAGACAACGCCAAGAGCCATGCCGAGCGACCAGAACATGCCGATCAACAAATCCGAATCGGTCATCGCCTTGCGTTTGAGTGCCGCCACCGCCAATGCGGCAATCACCGACACGCCAAGCGCCGTAAAAATCGGTTCAACTTTGAGGAAATAGCCCAGTCCGATACCGCCAAATGCGGTATGGGCGATCCCGCCGCTCATCATCACCAGTTTTTTTTCCATGATGTACACGCCAATGACGCCACAGGCGATGCTGGCCAAAACCGCCGCCATGATCGCGTTTTGCAGAAAATTGTATTTCAGGATCGTTTCAATCACAGGCTCCCCTCCTCATGCCCGCGTAACACGCGATGCGGCACACCGTGGGCGATCAGGTCGACCGGGCAGCCATAGACTTTTTCCACCAGCCCGGCTTCCAGTTCGGTCCGGCCATGATAGAAAAGTTGTTGATTCAGGCAGGCAATCTTGTCGATGTTGGAAGATACCGCGCTCAAATCATGAGTTACGATCAGAATCGTCATTTCCTGATTCAATTCTTTTAATAAGTCATAGATACGGGTTTTGGATGCCGAATCGACACTTGCTGTCGGTTCGTCCAGAATCAGAATTTGCGGCTCGACCGCCAAGGCCCGGGCAATTAGCACCCGTTGCAATTGGCCGCCGGACAACTGTCCGATCTGACGATGCTTAAGGTCTGCAATTTCCAGCCGCTCCAGCAAAGAGTCGACCAACTGGCGGTCCTGTCGGCTAAACCGGCTGAACCAGGGCGAGCGCCCAGCTAATCGTCCGATTAGCACGACTTCTTCCACACTGATCGGAAACCTTCGATCAAAGCGGGAGAATTGGGGTACATAACCGATGCTGCGCCGAGCGTCATCGCCGATACGGCCGAATATCCGTATTTCACCCGAATCCGGCCGCACCAGGCCCAGAATCGCTTTCAGCAACGTCGTCTTGCCGCCGCCATTCGGCCCGATGATCGCGAGAAATTCGCGCTCCTCAATTTGCAGGCTGATTTCTTTCAGTGCACAATCTTCACCATAGAAAACCGTCAGGTTTGATATATCCAGTGCCAGTTCCATAGACTTCTCCATTGTTTGTTTACTTCAAGCCGATTGCAAAAGCAGTTGCAATCCGTTTCAGGTTCTCCACATAATCAGCGGCCATCGGCGAAACTTTTTCGGCCTGTCCCCCTAATTCTTCGGCAAAAGTCCGCGATTGTCGCCCATCAATATCTTCCTGGTAAAAGATTACCTTGATGCCCTTTTCCCGTGCCATATCGATGATTTCCCGCATCCGCCGCGGGTCGGCTTCTTTCCCCTCTTCTTCCAGTGCAACCATCTCCAGCCGGTAGTCGTCGGCAAAGTAACCGAATGCTGGATGATAGACAATAATGGTCCGCAAGCTGAACCCCTGGAATTTTGCCAGAATCTCGCGGTCTGTCGCTTCAATCTGGTCAATCAGTCTCGCTGCATTTGCCTCGTATGTGGCCCGATTGGCCGGATCCAGCGCCGCCAGCTCCCGAGCGGTGATACGAACCATAACCACAGCCCGTTTGGGCGACAGCCAGATATGAGGGTCCTGATCATCCGGGGCAAAAAAACGCGGCGGATAGACTTTTGCGACTTCATTCTGCATATCGATGATTTTCATGTTGCGGTTCATTTCTGCCAGCTTCGGCAACAGATTGGTTCGCTCGGGCGGCAATCCCATGGCCAGATACAGGCCAGCTGTGCTGAGCTGCTCCATATCCTGAGGCGGCGGCGAATAAGTTTCGTGGTTGGCGCCCGGCGGCATCATCGTGACGAGGGTAACCAGATCTCCGGCCACTTCGCGGACAAATGCGGCTTGCGGCGCCACGGTCACTGCAACCATTGGTTTTGCCTGGGCGCCTGCCAGAAATGGGGCTCCGTTAGTAGCCAACAAGGCCAACAAAAGCATTCCGGCCGCAAAGCCCAGAATGCTTGCTTTGGTTTTTTGATTCATGTTCTTCAATCCCCCGATTTAGTAATAATTACTATTATCACTTTACCATCAGAGGCGAAGGATGTCAATCGGCTGTTGCGAAATATTCTCCGCATGCCGAAAGCAAAAATGTGTACGCAAGCGGGCTACGGTTCAATTCACCCGCCATATTCGTCAACATCAAACGGCTATGTTCCCGATAGCGAGGTTCGCCAGAATACTGGCTCAACCGGACCAACATCCGGGCGGCGACCGAATTTCCGCAAGGAATCGCGGCATCCACCCACTCGCGCATGCGAACCGGCAACACCTCCGCATCGCTGCCGGTGAAATAAAACCCGTTGCCGGTCTCATCCCAGAACAACCGCAGCATTTCTTCGGCCAACTTGATCGCTAGGGAAAGATTTTCATCCGAAGGGGATACCGCTTGCAACTCCAGCCGGGCCCACAGCAGAAAAGCGTAGTCATCGATGCAACCAAGATGCCTCGCCTCGCCGCCACGGTACGCTGCCAGCAACCGCCCATGCGAGTTGCGCAAATTCTTCTCGACAAAAGCGAGGCATTTCTCCGCTGCCACACGATAAACCGCCCTGTCAAGCACCTTGGAGGCCTTAGCCAGAGCAACCGCCATCAATGCATTCCAAGCGGTAAGAACCTTGTCGTCACGAAATGGCCGTTGCCGCTTATTTCTGCGAACAAACAACTTTTTGCGGCACTCTTCCAGTTGTGCGGCTAACTCGCTCTCGCTGCGCTTGGTTTTCGCCGCATAATCCGCCGACGAAATACCGACAGTATGCAAAACGTTGGTTCCGTGCTCAAAATTCCCCTTATCGGTCACATTATAATAGCCGGCAAACAACGCCGCTTTCTCTGTTCCCAGAACTTCTGCCAGTTCAGACATCGTCCAGGTGTAATACCGCCCTTCGCCTGCTTCGGAGTCGGCATCTTCGGCCGAGTAAAACTCGCCGTCAGGTCCTGCCAGGTCACGCAAAACATAACCAATAATCTCCTCCGCCAGTCGGCCAAACTCCCGCTCGCCAGTCAATTCAGCCGCTTCCAGATAGGTGTAGGCCAGCAAGGCATTATCATAAAGCATCTTTTCAAAATGCGGCACGATCCACTTTTCATCGACTGAATAGCGGGAAAATCCATAGCCGACATGGTCATAGATGCCGCCGGCATGCATAGAATCAAGCGTGTTTCGCACCATGACCAATGCTGTCGGAGTTTGTTGCCGCCGATAGTATTGCAACAAAAACAGCATATTATGCGGTGTAGGAAACTTCGGCGCTTTGCCGAAGCCACCATGCTTGGCGTCAAAAGTCTTTTCCAGTTGGTTGAAGCCCTGCTGCAGGATCTCCGCCGTCAACGGAGCCACCGGCAACTGACGGGCTTGCGCCGCCTGAATATAGCTGATCAATTTTTCACCATAAGCCAGCAGTTCCTGGCGTTTGCCCCGCCATTTTTTTTGCACCGATTCGAGAACCTGCAGCAAGCCAGGCCGTCCCCATTTGCCGGATTTCGGCAAATAAGTCGCGGCATAAAACGGTTTGCCGTCTGGCGTCAAGATGATGGTCATCGGCCAGCCGCCGCTGCCGGTAGCGGCCTGGCAGGCTGCCATATATACATTGTCGATATCCGGCCGTTCTTCGCGGTCGACTTTGACGCTGACAAAACCGGCATTCAACGCTGCCGCGACTGTTTCGTCTTCAAAACTTTCATGCGCCATCACATGGCACCAGTGACAAGTGCTGTAGCCGATGCTCAAAAATATCGGTTTATCCTCGGTCTTGGCTTTTGCGAACGCAGACTCTCCCCAGGGATACCAATCCACCGGATTGTGAACATGTTGCAACAGGTACGGCGATTTTTCACCAGATAGATGATTGACGGCCTGATTTGCATTTTTCACTGCATACCCTCCCGAATGATATAATGACCCTGTAAATCGACGCAATTGGTGTATAATATAACCATTCTGCAAGAATTCGCCGTAATAAGACGACAAGGAAGTGTTTGCATGCTCGGAACTTTTGCCAATGTTGCCGCCATCATCGTGGGCGGATTGATTGGCACGATATTGAAAGGCGGTCTGTCAAGCAAAATCAGCGATGCCGTCATCAAGGGGCTGGCGCTTTGCGTGCTGCTCGTCGGTGTCTTGAACGCCCTGAAAGTCAGCAACTTGTTACTGGTCATCATCGCCATGGTTGTTGGCGCGATTGTCGGTGAATGGCTGGATATCGACCAAAAACTCAAAGCGTTCGGCGATGGGCTGGCAGCCAAGCTGAAAGGTCGTGGCGGTAAAGTGTCCGAGGGTTTCGTCACCGGCAGCCTGCTGTATTGCGTAGGCGCGATGGCGATCGTCGGCTCGCTGGAAAGCGGGTTGTCAGGCAATCACCAGACCCTCTACGCAAAGTCAGTGCTTGATGGCGTAGTCGCGATCATTTTTGCTTCGACACTTGGCATTGGGATCGTGCTGTCAGCCTTCAGCGTGCTGCTGTATCAAGGCAGCCTCACGTTGGCCGCCGCCTACCTGCAACCCCTGTTGTCCGAAGCGACCAAAGCCGATATGACCTGTCTTGGTGGTTTGCTGATCATCGGCATCGGTCTGAACATGCTGGAACAGCACAATATCAAGGTAGCCAATCTGCTGCCGGCAGTATTCATCCCCTTGCTTTATCAGATCGTCCTGCTCTTCTTGTAGGCAAAGAATTACTTTTCCAAATAAGCCTCTTTGAGATAGGGCACGCCCAGGATCGATCGCAATACACCTTTGACCTGGGGCCGGATCATGACGGGATTGGTCTGGAAAAATACCGGGGCAATCACCGCATCATCGATCAAAATCTTTTCCGCCTGATGCAGCGTCTGCATCCGTGTGGCGGGATCAAGAGCGTTCTGTGCGGTCTGAATCAGCCGGTCGTAAGCAGGATTTCGGTAGTCCGGCGAGTTGTTGCTGCCAGCCGTAACGAACAGGTCCAGAAATGTCATCGGGTCTGGATAATCACCACTCCAACTCTCCCGCGCCATTTGGAACTGATGTTTGTCCAGCGAATCCCAGTATACTTTCCATTCCTGATTAGACAAAGCGACCTGTACGCCGAGATTCTTGCGCCACATTTCCTGCAACGCTTCGGCCACCATTTTATTGGATTCGCTGGTATTATAGAGGTATGTTACTGAGGGAAACCCGACACCATCTTTAAATCCGGCTTCTGCCAGCAACTGGCGGGCTTTTGCGACATCATGGTCTTTTAACAACGCGCCGCCTTTAGCGCGAAAATCCTCATCGGGTTTGGCATCAGCCAGCCCCGGCGGCACGAATGCCAGCGCCGGAATCTGACCACCGCGCAGCAGCGTCTCCGCTATCGCCTGACGGTTGATCGCCAAGGCAAAGGCCTGTCTGACTTTGGCATTGTCAAACGGCGGCTTGGTTACATTGAACGAAACATAAAACGTGCCCAGAAATGGATGAATCGTTACTTTTCCATCCTTGACCAGGCGTGGCACTTCCGTAGGCGGGATGCTGTCTCCCATATCCAATTGACCGCTATCAAACATCGACAAGGCCGTCGATGAGTTATCCAGCAAGAAAAGTTCGATTTTCGCCGATTTCACTTTTGCGGCATCCCAATAGTGTTCGTTTTTCAGCAATTCCATCCGGCTCGACTTGACCCAGGCGCTCAATTTGAACGGGCCGTTGCTAATCATCGTCTGTGGTTGATTGGCCCATTTTTCATTGGCTTGCACTGTCTTTTTGTGGATGGGATAAAAGGCGTGAAATGCCGTCAATGACAAAAAATAGGCAGTCGGCCGTTCCAGTTCCACTTCCAGGGTCTTCTCGTCCTTTGCCCGAACCCCCACCTGTTCTGCCGTCGCCTTTTTTGTTGCATAGGCCTCGCCGTTCTTCAGGCAATACAGCATATAAGCATTGGGACTGGCGAGTTCCGGACTGAGTCCGGTTTTCCAGGCATATTCGAAGTCTTGGGCTGTCACCGGCTCGCCGTTAGACCACTTGAGTCCGGCGCGCAACACAAAAGTGATTTTGCGGCCGTCCGGCGATATCTGCCATCGTTCAGCCGCAGCCGCCACCGGGCGATTATTGGCGTCCAGCGTGGTCAGTCCTTCAAACAACTGTGCTTCCACTGCCGACCCCGACAGGCTGGTAGACATCCGCGGGTCGATCGATTCCGGCTCGGCGGACAAGGCATAGCGGATATGATTTCCCGTGGCAGGTTTGTTGCCGGTGGTGCAACCCGCCAGCGCGAAGATTACCACAAACAGCAGGCCGATAATAATTAGCATAATAAACCTTTTTTTTTGCAATCAGAGTCACTCCTCTTCACGGGTTGAACGCAGCCCGAAATATTACAGTTGCAAGGATGATGAAGCATGACTATTCTGTTCAGCGATAAACTGGATCGGCTTGAAGCGGCAGTCACACGATTGCTCAGGGATGAACCCGGCTTTTTTGCCATCGCGGTACAAGACCTTCACACCAACCAGCTCTGGCAGTTTCGCTCTCAACCGATGCGTTCAGCCAGCTTGATCAAGCTGTTCATCATGGCGGAAGCGTTTGCCCAAATCGAGGCCGGTCAGCTGAATCCGGCAGATCGTCTGGCCTTTGCCGAAAGCGACCGGGTTGGCGGCGCCGGTTTGTTACAGGAGCTACCGGCCGGAACCAGCCGGACTGTGTTGGAACTGATTGAACTGATGATTACCGAGAGCGACAACATCGCCACCAATCTGCTGATTGACTGTCTGGGCATGGACAAGATCAATGCACGGATCCGGGCACTCGACTGCCAGGATTCGGTCTTGCGCCGCAAAATGATGGACTTTGCCGCTGCAGCAGCCGGTCAGGAAAACCTGACCAGTGTTGTCGACGTTACCAAGCTTCTAGCCTTGCTAAAGCAAGGGCTTTGCCTGAACTCCACCCGTGACCGGCAGATGTGCGAAATACTGGAGCGCCAGACCGACCGATGCAAAATCCCCTTGTTACTGCCGCCGGATGCCGTCTGCCAGCACAAGACCGGCGAGTTGCCGGGCGCGGAGCACGACGCAGGAATCGTCATAGCACCGGGTTGCGCTTATGTCCTAGCAATCATGAGCGACAACCTGCCTGATTCCGCCAGAGGCTGTCAGACAATCGCCGAAATCTCCCGCACGGTTTACGAGTGCATGACTGCCAACCAATAGATTCGACATTCTTCGCCGCTTCCCTTTAACTCAAAGCATCTTTGGCGGCAAATCACACCAGAGCGTTTAAAACGGGGAAGTGCAACCGACTATCTTACTGTCGGTTGCACTTCCCCGTTGCGTCGTGCTGTGAAGATTTTAGAATTCCATCTCCGGCGCTGTTTTGTCGAGCCAGCCTACTGTTACATCGCAGCCAAATATCTGCGCCAGTAGCGTCGCCAGCTCATCCCGCGCCGCAATCACCCGGTTCAAGTTTTGGTCGGCAAACCCATCGATCGGAAAGAAGATGTTCCGACTGTTCTCGGTGACTTTGCCTTCTTCGCTCTGCCGCCAGATCCAGCGCCGGGTTTTCACCTTTTCACCCGCCGAGTAGATCAGTTCGCCGGCTTCCAGAATCTCCGCCGCTGTTTCGCCAAACGGCGTGAATTGGTCGCCCTGACGGGAAAACCGCACCATGATGTCGCCGCTGGCTGCGTCGATATCATGGGCGCCCATCGGCAGCAGGTACTTGATTGACATCGCATTGCCAATATCTACGACCGGATTGATCGAGGGAAAACCCTTTTTCTTTTCAATCCGCGAAGCAATCGCCTCGATCGAACTCATGAACTTGTTCGGATTCATGCCGAGCTTTTGGAACGCCTCCCGGTAGGGAACGATTTCTGCCGCTTCCTTTGCCTTGGTCGCAGCAAATTTTTCTTCAATCGCCGCGATACTCTGCTGTAACAAGACTTGCGGCCGCGGGTCCTGCGACCGGTTGTCCAGGCCCCGCGCCACCACTACGCCGAAACAGGCTGTCGGCAAAATTTCAAACACTTTTTCTTCAATGATAAACTTCATGGTTGCACCATCCATTCTACTTTTCTACCTTTTTGCCAATTCGCTGGCCGGATACAGGGCTCCTATTTCCCCAGCGCGGCAATGCCGGCCCGGAATGCTTCCAGATTCAGTGGCAGCGTCTCCGGCTTGACGTTGGCGGCAATCTCCGTTTCAAAATCGATAGCGGTCAGGTTCATTCCCTTGACCAAGGCGCCGAACAAGACCAGGTTCATCGTGCGGGGATTGCCGATTTGTTTGGCGATTTCCCCCGCCTGAATCACAGTCGTATCCGCTTTTTCCTTTAACTTTTCGATCACTTGTTCCGGATAATCGCAGGCGCCGATCAGAATCGGGCCGGAAGGAATCCGGAAATCATTGACTACGATCTTGCCGCCCGGTTTGAGATATTCAAGCCAGCGCATCGCTTCCATCATTTCGAACGCCACCAGGATATCGGCCTGTCCCTTGCCGATAATCGGCGAATAGACTTTTTTGCCAAACCGAACCTGGTTGCTGACACTACCGCCGCGCTGCGCCATGCCGTGCACTTCCGACATCTTGACGTCATAACCGGCAGCCATCAGCCCCATCGAAAGAATCTTACCGGCCAGAATGGTTCCCTGACCACCCACGCCGACCATCAATATGCTTTTTACGTCCGACATCTTATTCACCCACCTTGCTGATTGCTTTTACCGGGCAGACCTGCAGACAGACCTTGCAGCCAACACACTGCGTGGCGTCGATCGACGCTTTCTTGGCCGCCTTGTCAAACCGCAGCGCCGGACAGCCGGTCTTGATACACATCTTGCAGCCGATGCATTTTGCGCTGTCGATCTGACATGTGCCGATATAATTGCCAAACTCCTGTTTGTCGGCATCAGAGTGTTTTTTCAGCACGCAGGGCCAGCGGGTGATGATTACAGACGGCTCGTCCAGCGACAAAGCCCAGGCCAGCGCCTCACGCGACTCTTTGAGGTCAAGCGGGTTGACCACCCGGATCGCATCGATGCCGAGCGCCTTGACAATCGCCGGGATATCAGCGATCTTGGTCGGCATCCCCTGCAAGGTGAAACCGGTACCGGGATTTTCCTGATGCCCGGTCATGCCGGTAATCCGGTTGTCCATGATCACGCTCACGGTATTGCTGCGATTGTAGGCTACATG
>CAZYJK010000010.1:15993-17414 GCA_964647865.1 uncultured Veillonellaceae bacterium
CCGCGGTGCGGGCAACCGGCGCACAGCAGCGGTGGCCGGGCAACCACTTGGGAAGGATCCGCCTCGACCAGCGGGATGGTTTCGCCTTTCAGCGCTTTGGCAATGATATCCGGCGTCAGTTCGCCGATTCCCGGCACTTTTGCCTTGCCGATACAGGCGATCCCTGCTGCCTGCAGTTGTTCTTCAATGTATGGTTCGAGTTCTTCCACCACATACAAGGTTCCCACTTGCGCCGCAAAATCGCGGATCTTGTTGATCGGCAGCGGAAAGGTGAAGCCGAGTTTCAAATAGGACGCCGCTTCGCCGAACACCTCGCGGGCATATTGGTAGCCGACGCCTGAAGCGACAATGCCGATCTTCTTATCATTCCATTCAATAAAATTCAGTTCGGTCGTCTCGCTGAATTCCGCCAGCCGCTCAACGCGCTTCTCGACTGCGACCCGGCGTTTGCGGGCCGTCGCCGGAACCAGGTCGTACTTGTTGACATCGCGGACATAGGGGCGCTTGCCCACTTCCTGGCGGGGTCCGATCTCCACCAGGCTCTTGCTGTGGCAAATCCGGGTCGTGATCCGCATCAGCACTGGCGTATCATACTGTTCGCTGATTTCCATCGCTGCCCGGACCATATCCTTGGCTTCCTGGCTGTCGCTCGGCTCTACCATGGCGATCTTGGCAAACTTCGCGTAATAGCGGTTGTCCTGCTCATCCTGCGAGGAATGGCAACCAGGATCGTCGGCGCTGACTAGCACCATGCCGCCGTTTACTCCTGCATAGGCAAAACTAAACAATGGATCTGCCGCCACATTGACGCCGACCATCTTCATCGCGGCCAAAGAGCGCGCGCCAAACACCGATGCGCCGGCCGCCGTTTCCAGGGCGACCTTTTCATTCGGCGCCCATTCGGCGATGATATCTGCCTTGAATTCGGCAATATTCTCGAGAATTTCAGTGCTGGGAGTCCCCGGATAAGCGCAGGCGTACATTACGCCTGCTTCCCAGGCTCCCTGCGCAATCGCTTCATTTCCTGTCAATAACTTTTTCATTTCTCTACCCCCATTTTTAACTCGGCTTTATTTTTATTGCGCTCCTGTCTTCTTGCGTTTGGCGTAGGCCAGAATCGCGCCAAGCGCAATCGACAGCGAAGCCGCAACCAGGACCCGGTATTCCGGCGGCAACAAAAAAGTTACCGTATGCGCGGGAATCCAAAAGAACGGTACGGTTTTAAGCACGACAAACCCAATGAAACCTTGCCAGTCAATCCGGGCCAGAACAACCGACGGACTGACGCCGCCAAAGCCGGCGCCTTCGCCGCAGGCCACATCGATGCAGGTATCGGTGAAGCGGTGGAACGCCATGAACACCGGGGCAAAACTCAGATTCATAATCGTGCTGATAAAAAACGCTTTCATAAACTGCTGGGC
>CAZYJK010000010.1:17514-27136 GCA_964647865.1 uncultured Veillonellaceae bacterium
CTTTTGAACTTGCCATAATGAATCAGCGATTTACCAAGAATATTGCCTGCCGATATATCCGGCACCAAAAACAGATCGACCTGGCCGGAAATCTGCGACGACAGATTCTTGTGGGTTGCCGCGGCCGGGCTAAGCGCTACGTCCATCGCAATCGGCCCCTCGACAACGGCTTCCGGCAATTCACCGCGACGGCTCATTTCTGTCAACGCCTGTGCATCGACCGTCACCGGCATTTTCGGGTTGACCACTTCATTGGCGGCCAGAACCGCCACGTTGGGTTTGGCAATCCCCAGCGCATTCAGAGCCAGCAGAGCGTTGATCAGGATTTCTTTTTTCTCGGCCAGATCCGGGGCGATATTCATTCCGCCGTCGGTATGATAAGTCAGCTTATCGCCGCCCGGTTCTTCGAACGCGGCAAAGTGGCTGAGCAGACGCCCTGTCCTGAGCCCGCATTCACTATTGAGCACAGCCCGCAGAAAGTCGCTGCTGTTGACCAACCCTTTGACCAAGATGCCCGACTCCGTCTCACGTACAATCGACACGGCTGCCAAGGCCGCCTGGGCCGGCTCCGGTTCATGCACGATTTTTGTGTCGCCAGGAAGACCAACGACCGGCAGCAACGCCGCAATCAGCGCACTGTCGCCGACCAGCACGGCTTCGGCCAACCCGGCGTCATGCGCGGCTTTCACGGCTCGCAGCGCTTCTTCATCCTGCGCCGCCGCCACAACCAACCGTACCGGTCCGTTTCGTTTGGCGCGTTCTATAACTTCCGTAAAATGACGCAGCATCGATCGTCTCCCCCTCTTATGAATAGCTGCGGGCGGTTTCTTCACCCCGCAGGACCCGCCGGGCCCCGGCCGCCAGAGATTCCAGTTCCTCTTCGCCAGGCACGATTGTCACCGGAGCTATGAAACCGACCCGATCCACGATGTCCGCCGTAAAATAAGTTGCATAGGCCATGCCGCCGGTTAAAACGATCCTGTCGATTTTTCCCTTCAATACGGTGGCAAGCGAACCAATCGACTTGGCCACCTGATAAGCCAGCGCGTCAAGCAGCAACGCAGCTTTGGCATCGCCAGCCTCGGCCATTTTTTTGACCTGGCGGATATCCTTGGTACCCAGATAGGCGTGCAGGCCACCCGAACCGAACAAACCGGCCTTGATATCCTGTTCGCTATATTTGCCGGAAAAACAGAGCTTGACCAGTTGGCTGCAAGGCACGTTGCCGCAGCGATCCGGCGCGAACGGCCCCTCGTCCTTGCCATCGACGATATCGATCATCCGGCCGCCCTGATGCGCCGACAGCGATACGCCAGTTCCCAGATGCGCCACGACCAGATTGGCTTCTTCATATTTTTTACCCAGTTCCGCCGCCACTTTTCGGGCAACAGCCTTCATGTTGAGTGCATGCGTCATGCTGACCCGCTCAAACCAAGGCGACCCGGAAATCCGGGCGACCGGCTCCAGTTCGTCGACGGATACGGGATCGACGATAAAAGCGGGAATGCCGAGTTCGCGTCCCAATGTATAGGCGATAACCGATCCAAGATTCGACGCGTGTTCGCCGCGTTCCGCCTTCTCCATCTCCTGCACCATGGTTTCATTCACCTGATACGTCCCGCCGTCCAGCGGTTTCATCAAGCCGCCGCGGCCAACCACCGCATGGAGCGACGACAATTCGATCCCAGCCTCGGCAAGCTCCCGTCGCAACAAATCAATCCGGTAGGGATATTGGTCAAACACGCGGGAAAAAGCTTTCAGTTCGTCTCCATGATGTTCCACCGTCTTTTTGACCAAAACGGTTTCGCCCTCAAATACGGCGAATTTAGTTGAAGTTGCCCCCGGGTTTACGGCCAGTATCCGTTCCACTGTCTTCCTCCTCATATTCCGGCGACGTTGCGCCTCTTGCTATGTATAACAATAAACCCTCCAGCAACAGGAGAGTCAAGATTTAATACATTATACTTCATCACTTTGCCTCTGATTCCTGCTTGATAGGAGGCAGGAAATCAGGCAATAAAAAGAGGCCGCCGCCAACCCCGTTTCAAACAGTCTGACGAAGCCCGCTCCATTTATTTGATACGATTCGATCAGGCCGGTCGGACCGGAATCTGGATCTCGGTCAGAAACCGTTGATTGTCCTGTGAAATAAACTCATCGACAATCGCCCGTTCCAACGCTTCCCCGGCGATGCTGAACCCCTGGCGGGAAATAAACTCCAACAACGTACGGTAATGCCGCGGTGAATTTCCATGCAAGCCTTGAAATAACAGGCAGGCGTATTCGCCCGCCGGCACGGCCACGGCAAACTCGGTTTCATCGCTGGAATCTTCCACCAGGATAAATACCGAACTATACTCCAAAAATTTGCCCTGCAACATATTTTCTTCCGAAACGGTCAGGCCGACTTTGCCGATAAAGATCGGCGACTGCCTGGCGCCGATCAATTTTTCCAATTTGCGCACCGACATTTCCAGGCTCGGTCCGCTTTGCACGCTTTCCTGCACCCGCAGCACTTGTCGCTCAGGAAAAAAACGAATTTCCGGCACTTCTGTCCGCGTCCCCGACAGCGCCTCCTGCAACTCTTTGATCCGGCTACCGAACTTGCGCCGGGTCATCTCCAGTTCGTGGATTTTTTCGTTGATTGAGGCTTCTTGCCGTTGCAACAGATGCAAGAAATATTCCACCCGGCGATGGGTGAAATGCGCCCGGATTTCACTCAGCGGCACGCCCAACAAACGCAAATATTTGATGATATCCAGTTGCTCAAACTGTTCGGTCGAGTAATAGCGGTAGCCGGTATGCCGGTTGACCTCATGCGGTTTGAACAGACCGATTTCATCATAGTAACGCAATGTTTTGACAGGGATATTCATCAATTTTGACATTTCACCGATCGAGAACCTGTTTTGCATCGCAGCCCTCTCTCCCTGACTGACAGACCCCCTGCAAGTTCCTTTCACAAGAACGCACAGGGGGTCCAACTAAATAATAGGCATTTCGATTTAGTCGACTTTTGTCGTCAGATAAATCCCCACCGTCATGTGACCGATCTGGTCCTGGTTTTCTTCAATCGCATCGATGTGGGCATCTTCGTCGTTCAGGATATTTTCCAAAATTTCCCGTGTAGCATAATCCTTGACTTCACCAGCCAGCATGATCGCTTCATTGTAGGCGGCAATTGCGCCGGCTTCCGCTTCATGGTCGTACTGGAACATTTTCGGCACATCGCTGCCGATATGAATCGGGCTCATCTTGCTGACGATCGGCATGCCTTCCAGAAACAGAATCCGCGCGATCAGTTTGCCAGCATGCTTCATTTCATCAATGGCCCGCTTCTCAAAGTGGTCGTGCAGTTTGCCGTAGCCCCAGTTCTCACACATTTCCGCATGCACGATATACTGGTTGATTGCACCGAGTTCATCCGCCAGCAATGCATTTAACGTCTCGATCAGTTTTGCGTTTCCCTTCATGATTATCTGACCCCTTTCAAATCTTAATCCGGCTGTCACAGCCTTGTTATTGTTTTATTCGACAACAGGCGGGACAATCCTTTTCAGCGCGACGGCAATTTTCCCGCGACTGCTGCGTAAACGGCAAACTGATTTTCCCCGTCGACGCCGATCAGGTTGTTGAGCTTTGCATCATCAAATGCCGCAATGGCGCAAACCCCGCATTGAACCGGCGCTGCCGCCAAATAAAGGTTTTGGCAGACATGCCCGGCATCGAGAAATACATATCGCCAGGCCCGTTCACTATATCGCCAGGCACTGCGGTATGCATCCGCCACCCAGAAAAAACTGACCGCAGCAGACACCACCATGTCCTGCCCCAGACAGGCTTCCTGAAGTAGCGGGCCAATTTTCGCATCCAGCCGCAGCTGGCCTATCGCGTGTTCCAACGCAACATAGCGGTACAGCCCCGCGTTGAGGCCCTTAACCCGGTTTACCAATACATACGTATCGAGCGGATGCCGAGCGCCTGCCGAAGGCACGGTGCGGATCGTCGAAGGAGGAATGACCTGCTGCACGCCCTGAGTACACCATAGTAGCCATGACAGCTCCTCGATACTCAATGGGGCATGAGAAAAACGACGAATGCTGCGCCGACCGGTCAGCGTGTTTTCCATCAAAGCGTTTTCCGATTTGGGTTGCACCGGTTTGCCCAGATGCATCAGCGGCCCACCGCCGCAATACGGCAATTCCAGTACTGGAGCAGGAACCCCCTGGCTCTGGTCGGACGGAGTAAGGTGTTCATAGTGCGTCAGACGGATGAAATCCTTGCCTGTATCTTTCATGATGAACTCCTTAATTCTCGCTTATACTATCTGTTCGCCGTGGTAGCTCTCTCCACCTGCATTGGGCATAATGCCGTAGCGCTCGGTCCACAGCGTCTTGTATTTTAACGCCTGGGCATGAATGCTGTCCCAATCTTCGGGAATCGACCGAACGACCTTGGCCGGTACGCCGACAACCAGCGAATGAGGCGGGATGACCTGGCCTTCGCGCACTAGCGCCCCGGCCGCCACGATACTGCCGGTCCCAACTACGGCACCGGTCAATACAATCGCGCCGATACCGATTAGGCAATGGTCTTGCACAACAGCCCCATGAACCACGGCACTATGGCCGACAGTAACAAAATCGCCGATGATGCAGGGGTGATCATCCGCGACATGCAACACGGCGTTATCCTGAACATTGCTATAGCGTCCGACTTCAATGCGCGCCACGTCGCCGCGGGCTACGGCATTGCACCAGATACTGCTGAACTCTTTCATTTTTACGGCGCCGATGACTCTTGCCCCATCGGCCAAAAAGGTCTTTTCGTCCAGATCCGGTTGGTTTCCTTCAAATTCTTTCATCATCACAATCGCTCCATCTCTATATAGTGTGACAGTTATTAGATTGATAATTCGACATGCTGGGTCGTTTTACCTATCTGTTCAATTGCTGAAACGGCATCGCCCGCGTCAAGAAGCCATAGCTACGGTATTGTGGGTTCTGCTCCAGTATTCGACCACCATGCAACGCTACCAGCCATGTCAGGTTATTTTCCGGTTGCGCCGATCGCCTTAGTTCAGCCAGCAACATCTTCCCCTGTTCAGTCGGTCCTTCAACTTCGTTGGCCACCAACCGGCGACCCAAAACAGCCAGCACCAGAACGGTAACGCCTAACCCGACCTGCAGGGATCCTTCGTAAAGATTGATGAACCGCAGACAGCCAAGCGCAATCAGCACTGGTACCAAGGCGGTCAGGATTCTTTTACTGGCAGTGGACTTGCGCCAGCAGCCTTTTTCTATTAAGCCTGCTATTATTTCGCCAGTTGCTGCGCGCCACCTGTTGCCTGCTTCATCCCGGCTGTTTTTTTGTTGCATCAGACCAAACACATCAACCGCCGTTTGTTCCAACGCTGTCAAATCCTGCAAATGGCGTTGTCCTTTGATCCGCAGCAGCAACTTATGTCCCCCCGGCACTGCAGTCAGTTCGGCCAACCCTCTACGGCAAAGATCAAACACGATCACTTCCAGCACGCCGCCGGCCTGACCACGCAGCCAGGCAACCTCCAGCACGTCAAGTTGGCAGGCTTCCAAACGACGACCCGTCCTGCGAACCAGTAAAACGGCTGCGGCAATCACTGCCGCGACATAAAGCAAATACCAAAGATATGCATTCATGGAGAATAATTTCGCAGCTACGTTAGTTTTTTCCTGCTGCCGCAATTTTTTCCGAAGAAAAAGGCGGCTGTCAAACAACCGCCCAAACCGTTAACTTGATCAGACCAGCCTATTTTACATCGAAGCTTCCCAACATCCGACTCTTCATGCTGACGGAGTGTTTTGCCAGCACTTCTGCCAGCGCCTCGCGTCGCCCGTCTCCAGCCAGCTCGACAACGAAAACATATTCGCCCAGCAGCGTTTTGGCCGGACGGTCATGCAGGGAAACCAGTTTGTAACCGGCAACGTCAATGTCCCTCAGTAACTTGGGCAACGCGGTAGCCGATCCCTGTGCCACCAGCGCAGTCCGGGTCTGACCAAATTTCTGGAACGGCTTGAGAGTAACCACCCAGAAGCGGGTTACGTTGGTTTTCGTCACTTCGATCTGCTTGGCCATTACAGCCAGCTTATAAGTAACCGCGGCCTGCGGCGAAGCAATCGCGGCAACCGATTTATCCTGACCTTCTGCCACCCGACGGGCGCCTTCGGCAGTACTCGGAACTTCAATCAGCTTTGCGTCAGGCAGATTTGCTTTCAGCCAGTCTTTGCCCTGGGCAATCCCCTGCGGATGCGACAACACTGTTTTGATATCGCTCAGAACAGTTCCGGGAACCACCATTAGCGTCTGGCGAATCGGCAAATTCACTTCGCCAACCACGACAAATGCCGGATCATTGATTACCGCATCGAGATAGTTGAACACCGGACCGCCGACAGTATTTTCAATCGGCACGACCGCATAACGGAATTCACCGCTTTTCACTCCGGCCAGTGTTTCCGGCACAGTTTTCATCGGCACGAAGGTTTCCTTGTCGCCAAAAAACAGAATCGACGCTTCCTCGGTATAAGTCGCCGCTGGCCCCAGGTAGCCGACGTCAGCCGACACCGTGCCTGTGAGCGCTACTACCAGAACTACCAGAACCAGGAACATTCGCATGGACATTTTTTTCATTTGATTCTTCCCTCTCTTTGCTACATTTCTACTTTTTTCCGGCAGAAATCGCTTCCCGCCGATTGTCTTATTCGCCTTGGCCCATTCAATCTCCTTGTTACCCGGGTTCCTACGCAATTATTTGCAGTTGCTACTAGCACCAGCGTGACAAAATTTCTTGCGTCGCTGCCGCCGGGTCAGCACTGTCCATGATTGCCGAAACGACCGCCAAACCATCCACACCGGTGATTTTGAGCGTCAACAAATTATCTGCCGTGATTCCGCCAATCGCCACCACCGGAACTTGCACCGCCTGCTTGATCTGCGCCAGCACATTCAGTGGCAATACCTGCTTGCCTGGTTTGGTCAGCGTCGGAAACATGGCGCCGCTGCCGATATAATCGGCGCCTTCCCTTTCCGCTGTCTGCGCCGCCGCCACCGTGGCCGCTGTCGCACCTAGAATCTTGTCCGGCCCAATCAAGCGTCGCACAACCGCCACCGGCAAATCTTCCTGGCCGACATGCACTCCGTCGGCATCCACCGCCAAAGCAATGTCAAGTCGGTCGTTAATCAGCAGCGGAACATTGTATTGTCTGGCAATCGGTTTGATTCGCAGCGCCAGTTGATAAAAATCGCGTGTAGTCGCCGTTTTTTCCCGCAACTGCAGCACCGTCACGCCGGCCTGCAGCGCCTTCTCCACGATGGTGCAAAAAGCATCGACATCGCTGCAGTGGTCGGTGACCAGCATCAAAGAATAATCAATCATTCGTGGTTTCAACCGTCAGTTTCCCCCGTTTCAAAATCTCCTCGCCGCTCAGATTGGATACGGCATCAAGCAAGCGGACCCGGAACGAACCGGTACCCTCGCCGGGTTGCAGCCGGGATCGGGCGATTTCCCCGGCGACCCCCATCGCGGCGACTCCAGTCGTCACCGCCGCTAATTTCTCGGTCATGGCGCCGCAGCAGGCCGCCACCAAAGAGGTCGTCATGCAACCGGTGCCGGTAACACGCGCCATGAGCGGATCGCCATTATCGATTCGGATTACTGTCCGCCCGTCGCTGATATAGTCGGCAACACCAGTGGCCGCCACAATGCAGCCGAGCTTTTGCGCGGCCCGTTTTACCGTATCGGAGGCATTATTCTGAGCCGCCACCGCATCGATGCCCCGCGAGGCAACATCCAGTCCGGCCATTCGGCTGATTTCCGCCAGATTTCCCCGCACGGCCGTCATCCGGACTGACAACAACAGCTGCGCCACGGCGCGGGTCCGTACCCGGGTAAAGCCAACGCCGACCGGGTCAAACACGACGGGAATCCCCAGCGTATTGGCCTGTTTTCCGGCCGCTTCCAGCGAATCCAGCATCCGGGTATTGGGTGTGCCCAGATTCAGCACCAACGCAGCCGATTGCGACGCCACCTCCGCCACCTCATCCGGGTCATTGGCCATGATTGGCGATCCTCCGATCGCCAGTGTAGCATTGGCACAGTCATTGATGCTGATGTAGTTGGTGATGTGATGGATAATCGGTTGCCTGGCCCTCACTTGTCCCAGCCCGACAGCAATTTGCGCCAACCACTCTTTTTCTTTACTCATCCGACAACCCTGCTTTTTGGTATAACTCATAAAAATGGTGTGTCGGACCGACGCCTTTGCCGATGGACAAAGCATGCTCAATTGCAACGGTAATATAGCGCTTGGCCTCGACGACCGCTGCCGCCACCGTCAATCCCTTCGCCAGGTTTGCCGCGATGGCCGAGGATAGGGTACAGCCAGTGCCGTGGGTATTTTTTGTCGGCACCCGCGCTGCGGTCAGTCGCTGGCAAGTCCGGCCGTCAAACAGAATATCGGTCGCGTCTTCCTCGCGGTGGCCGCCTTTGAGCAGCACATTCTTCGCCCCCATCGCATGTATGGCACGGGCCGCCTCCTCCATATCCGTCAGAGTATGAATGGCGCGTTTCACAATAGCTTCCGCCTCGGGGATGTTCGGCGTCACTACATCGGCCAGCGGCAAAAGTTCTTGGATCAGCACCGCTTCCGCCTCCGGCTGCAACAGATGGTAGCCGCTTTTCGACACCATCACCGGATCGATGACAACCAGCGGGGCTGCATATTTGCGCAATCCGTCGGCAATGGTCCTGATCGTTTCCGGCTGCGACACCATCCCCACCTTTACGGCATCTGTTCCCATATCTGCAAAAATCGCCTCAATCTGTTTGGCAATGATATCCGGCCGGATATCCTGCACCGCCAGAACGCCGAGGCTGTTTTGCGCGGTTATCGCAGTGATGACGCTCATGCCAAACACTCCATGCGCTGCAAACGTCTTCAAGTCAGCCTGGATTCCCGCACCGCCGCCGGAATCCGACCCGGCAATCGTCAGTGCTTTTTTCATGTTATGAACACCCGATATTTTTTATCGCTGCAACACATGTTCATTAACCCCCTCAAAAATCTGATGGAATTTGTCTTCTAATAATTTTCGCTTTGATCGGCGGAATCCCTGCCCGACAGTCACACACAATTATAAGACAAACGGCGTCCGCTTCTGGTTTGAGATGAAAAACCCGGATAAATCGACCGAATAATTACAATCCTGCTATTTTTAGCTAAATCCCAATCAAAAATCGTTAACAATTCGCAAAATTGTCTTGACAGGCCGCCAGCAAAGATGGTACCTTGTATACAAAGTTCATCGCGTCTTTGTTTTCTATCTTTGAAAGAGAGTGCGTCTAGGGTTCCGCTGGCAGCAGGACTGGACCGAGCGACGCAGCTCGCGGCAATGTCGCCGCGTTACACCGTGGGTATAAAAGGCCCTGCGGAAGGTTTCTTTCACCAGAAACATCTGCAGGGCCTTTTTGTATCTTTTGCAGTCCCGCTCAGCATTTTAAAATCAAGAATTGAAAGGAAGATGAATGAATGTCCAGATCCAAACGGTATTTCGCTCTTGCAATCGCCTTGGTATTTCTCTTCGT
>CAZYJK010000011.1:0-19818 GCA_964647865.1 uncultured Veillonellaceae bacterium
GGTTCGATCATTTCCACCAGCAGTTTTACGATGCATTGGGGAGTATAAAATTCGCCGCCGTTCTTGCCTTCGGCGCTGGCAAACTTCGACAGAAAGTATTCATAGACCCGGCCCAAGATATCCTGCGACCGGCTTTCTTTATCACCGATGTTGAAAGAAAGAATATCGATCAGTTCCCCCAGGCGGGTCTTGTCCAGCGTGGACCGGGCATAATCTTTCGGCAGAACTCCTTTGAGGTTCGCATTATCCTTTTCGATAGCCACCATGGCTTCATCGATGATCTGACCGATTTTGGGACTTTTGGCATTTTCCTTGATAAAGGTCCAGCGCGCTTCCTTTGCCACCCAAAAAATATTGTCTGCCATGTATTCATCGCGGTCTTCCGGATCAGACAACGCGTCTTTTTTCAATTCCTCATACTTTTCTTCAAAAGCGTCGGAAATGTATTTCAAAAACAGCAAACCTAATACAACATGTTTGTATTCGGCCGCATCCATATTGTTGCGCATCTTGTCGGCAGCCTGCCACAGTTTTTCTTCGAATCCCAGTGTTGCGCCGTTGTTATTTTCCGCCATCTTAGCATCCCCCTACAAAATTTTGGTATAGCCCCGAGCGTTCCTTTTCCCACCGCTGTTCGAGCGCCGCTTTTTCCCGCCGATATCGCTCCTGCTCGCTTTGAAACTGCCGCGCGAGGGAATGTTGCCGATCCATGGGCAGCAGCGGGATCTCCATTTCGCCGATGTCGTTGGGGTTGATGTTCATCATCGTGGTTCCGCGTTGAAAACTCTTGATCATCATTTGTCCGATGGGACTGTCCAGGAAGATTTTCAGATATTGCGGCGCTATCTTTTCTTTGATGCGCAGCACGATGATGTTTGCCGAGGCAATGACCACGTGCTCCGTTTCCGGGAAGACGCCGACTTTGTTTGAGGTCCCGCGACAGGTTAGCAAGATATCGCCAGTTTCCAGTTGATACCGTTTCACCTTGCGAACTTCTTCATTAATGGTGTCCATGTCTGCGAATACCAATTCGCCTTCGTCGATGTTGGATATGTTCAGCACTCTGATTTTGCCTGGCTGCAGATCATCTTTCAGCACAGACTTGCCGCGGAAGATTTCGGCCACATCTTTGAGTTTGATTTTTTCGAGACCCGAGGCCTTAAACCGCTGAATAGCTTGGTTATCATCGGCGAGATATAGTTCGGTCCGCCAATCCTCGTGACGGTTGAATTCTTCGCCCGAAATCCACTGCTGTTGCTGGACGATTAGTTTACAGTCCGCATCGATGATTTTACCGACGGTTACCCCTGCCGCCGTTTTTGCGTCAAAAACCATTAAATAGGTCTTGATGGCGGCATAGGGCCGAAAGATTCCTTCTGGCAGAGAATATATGGCTTCCATGTGAAAGTCGGTCATGATCCACTGCCTAAACTGCTGAACCGGACCGCTGGCGAAGGTCACTTTGGCCGGCAATACTGCAAGCAATTTTCCGCGCTCGCCAAGGTGGCGGAGGAGGGTTTCCACGGCGATGCATTCCGAGTCGCGGGAGATATAATTTTTGCTGGATTCCTCCGGGTTAGTTCGACTGCCAAATGAGGGAATGGTGAGCAATAAATCATAGCTGTCCTTTTGTAGCAGTTCACGATAAATCGACTGATTCAGCACCCTTACATTGGGGTATTCGGAAAAAGCTGTTACCAATAGGAGATAGTTTTCCTTCTTCTCCGTGGTCAACGTGAATTCCACTTTCGGATTCGCTGTTATTAATTTTTGCAGACCTTCGGCAAATTTTTCCGCTTCTGCCATGAGTACCCGAGCGGTGTCATTTTTAATCTGTCCGGCCAAATATTCGACCAGATAGGCGGGCGCCAGCATACCAGTCCGGTCGTTCCGGCTAACCTTGATCAGCAGCTCGATCAGATCAAGTTCACAGGCAACCCCATAGATGTTGTAGAAAAATTCCCGATCACCGGGAAAGTGTCCCAATCCGGAAGACTCCGACACAGTTTGCATTTGGGCAAACAGGCGTTCTTTATCTTCCGGTGTATCGGAAATGGGTTCTTGCTGGTTTTGCAGCCGTTGGCAAGTCCGAACGGCCCGGACTGCTTCGAGCAAGATTTGATCCCGCTCCACCATGCCGCGAATGTATAACAGTTGGGCAAAAGACTCCAATGCTTTCGCATTCATTTTCCATTTCCTCCATGATCGACCATCTGATGATATCATACAATTATTTTTTAGTATATGCAATACTAAGTTTTCGGTTTATTCAGCTCTGAGAAAAAAACCGGGCCACGCAAGCCCGGTACAATACTTTATCGCACTTCACCGACAAATTTCTTGGCGGCGCTGCCAAACAAGGCATTGGCGCTGGTGATCAGGATGGTTATGCCCTGTTCCAGATACTCCTGCGCCGTTTCCCCCGCCCGCACCACCGTACCGATCGGTTTGCCGGCGGCAAGCCCTGCTGCTACGAACCGGCGGGTCGCCGCCAGAACTTTCGGATGTTTGCCTTGCCCCGGTACACCCAGCGACTGGGACAGGTCGCCTGTCCCTAGGATCGCCCCGTCCAGTCCCGGCACAGCCAAAATCTCGGCCAGGTTATCGATCGCCTCCGCCGTTTCGATGATCGCCAGCACAACGCTGGACTGATTGGCAATCTTCACATACTCGGACATCGGTTCAGTCATACCAAAATCAGATGCCCGCACCGCGTTCAGTCCGCGCATTCCCTCGGGGTAATATTTTACGGCGCGCACCGCATGTTCGGCTTCGGCCCGTGTCGACACCCCTGGTAAAATGATGCCTGTTGATCCGATGTCCATATAGCGCAGGATGGTGTCCGAAGCAGCGTTGGGAACCCGCACCAGCGCAGCGGTCTGACGCAACTGAGCCGCCCTCGCCATTTCTTCGCAATCTGACGGGGAAACCGCCGCATGCTCTGCATCCATAAACACAAAGTCAAAGCCAGCCAAGCCGCAAATTTCGACCAAAGACGGCATGCAACCCTGGATCATGCAGCCAGACACTGGAATGCGCTGCGCCAGCTTTTGCTTTAAAGGGTTCGTAAGCATCATTACCTCCAATTAGCATTCTGTGCTCATCTTAACAAAATCTTAACCCGGCCAGCAAGGGTTCTGGCCTTTTCTGTCGAATGATTATTTAATACGAAGCTAGGAGGCCGAAGCACTTGGCAAAAAAATCTGCGCCCAAACTGTTCGCCATCATCCATATCGGCTCCGAACAAGTCACTTTGCAAATCAGCGAATACTCTTCACTCGGCGACCTGCGGGTGATAGAAAAAACATCGCGGGAAGTTTTTCTCGGTGAAGAAACCTTTAAAACGGGGCGGATCAGTTTTACCACTTCGGGACAGCTCTGCGCCTTGTTGCGCGGCTACAAACGGCTATTAAGCGAGTACGGAGTCAGGGACTACCGGGTTATCGCCACAACCGCTCTGCGTGAAGCGGAAAACCAGCACTATGTCGTCGACCAGGTGCGTACCCGGACCGGGTTTGAACTGGAAGTCGTCGATATGCTGCAGGAAATCTACTTCAAATATGTCGCTCTGTATCATACGATCCGCAAGCATCAGGTCGAGCGCCCCGGCGAAGCCCTGCTGTTCGTCGATATTTCTTCCGGCGGTCTCGGCTTCACCTTGTTAAAGGACGGCGTCATCCATTACCAGCAGAACGTGCATATCGGCGCGCTGCGGATCAAAGAAAGCTTTGACAAGAACCAGCGCGATTCGATCCACTTTCATCAGGCCCTGTCCGAGTATATCTTTAGCTCAATCGAAAGCGTCAAGAGCGAACTGGCCCATCATAAAATCAAATATATCGTCACTTCCGGCAATGAGAACCACCTGTTGTTGCAAATGCTGGGACGGGCGGCAAGCGATGCGCTGGCCGTGGTCGGTCGCGACGAATTCCACGCATTGTACGAAAAAGTATCCGGCCTCAATCTGCCGCAATTGATGAAAACGTTCCGCCTGGGCGAAAACAAGGCGGAAATGGCTTTGCCGACAATCGTGCTGTACAACCAGATCCTGTCGATCACCAACGCGCCGGAAATCATCTTTCCTGACGCCCAGTTGGTTGACGGAGTAACATTGTTGCATGCCGCTGAAAAAACTGAAGACCCGCTCATCGCGGTACTGGATGAACAAATCCTGTCACTGGCCCGCAATCTTGGCGATAAATACCGCTATGAAATCGCTCATTCCAGCGCGGTGGAAACACTTTCACTCAAACTATTCGACGCCATGGTCCCATTGCACGGTTTGCCGTCGCGAGACAGGTTCCTGTTGCAGGTAGCTGCGATTTTGCACGATATCGGAAAATACGTCAATTTGCGTCGCCATTATTTTTACTCTTATCGCTTGATTCTGTCTAGCGATATCATCGGTTTTACGGAACGAGAAAAAGAAGTTATCGCCAATATCGCCCACTATCATTCCAAAGGCACCCCCTCCGACGCGGATGGCAATTTCGCCCGGCTCAACCGGGAAGAAAAGGTCAAAGTCGCCAAATTGGCTTCGCTGATCCGCCTGGCAGATTCGATTGATCGCAGCCACAAGCAAAAATGCGCCGACTGCATGATCCGTCTGCAAGGTGACACGCTGGAAGTGGCGGTGACTCCGCTGGACAACTTTTCGCTGGAACAATGGACCTTCGAAGACAAAGCCGATTTCTTCGAACATGTGAACGGAGTGCGTCCCGTCCTCATCAACCAGGCAGGAGGCAATTATGGAATTTGACAAGCCTGAGTATTATCTGAACCGTGAACTGAGCTGGCTGAAATTCAATGAACGGGTGCTGGAAGAAGCCTCTGTCCACGATAATCCTTTGCTGGAAAGGCTGCGTTTCATCGCGATTGCCGGCTCCAACCTGGACGAATTCTTCATGGTCCGGGTCGGTACGCTGAAAAACCAAATTGACGAATCCCGTGAGTGGGTCGACCCGTCCGGCCTGTCACCCGCCCAGCAGCTGTCCGCCATCGCCAAGTCGGTGCACAAACTGGTAAAGCAACAGTATCGCCTGTTAAAGGACGTCTTGCAGGAAATGGAACGGGAGCAACTGCCGTTTGCCCAGCCGGAGGAATTGCCGGCTTTCGCCGCCGACTGGCTGCGAAAATACTTTGACAACATGATCTCGCCTGTTCTTACGCCGCTGGCTGTCGATGCCAGTCACCCCTTCCCGTTTCTCTCCAACCGCAGTCTCAACCTTGGCCTCACGTTGCTGGACAAGGCCGGCGAAGTCAGCATCGCGGTGATTCAGGTTCCTGGCGTACTGCCCAGAATTCTGGAAGTTCCCTGCGAAAAACGCAAACGCTGCTTCGTTTTTCTGGAAGACGTGATCCGCTTGTACTGCCGGCAACTGTTCCACGGCTATCGGATCAAAAATATCGTCCCGTTCCGGATTACCCGCAACGCCGATTTCCTGATCGATGAGGAAGAAGCCGACGACCTGCTGGAGGAAGTGCAGCGGTCGCTGCGTCAGCGCAAACGCGGTCGCGCGGTTCGTCTGGAAATCGCCCGTGAAGACAACAAGGCCATTCGTCGGTTTCTGATCGACGAGCTGCGGATCGAAGAAGACGACCTCTATGAAATCAGCGGCCCGCTAGATTTGACCTGTTTTGCCAAATTCGCCGAAATTCCCGGGTTTGACCATTTGCGCCAGACGCCGATCCAGCCGCAATGGCCGCTGGATTTGCCGCCAGGCGACAATCTTTTTGAAGCGATCCGTGAAAAGGATATTCTGTTGCACCACCCGTACGAATCGTTTTTGCCGGTGCTTAACTTTGTCCGGACTGCGGCTGAAGACCCGCAGGTGTTGGCGATCAAGCAAACCCTGTACCGTGTCAGCGGCAACTCCCCGCTGATCCGCTCCCTGACGCAGGCGGCGGAAAACGGCAAACAAGTTACGGTTGTGGTCGAAATCATGGCCCGGTTCGACGAGGAGAACAATATCCAATGGGCCCGCCGCCTGGAGGAAGCCGGTTGCCATGTCATTTACGGGCTGGTCGGACTGAAGACCCACGCCAAGATGTGCCTGGTGGTCCGGCGCGAAGATGGCGGCATCCGCCGTTATGTGCACATGAGCACAGGAAATTACAATGATTCGACGGCCCGCATCTACACTGACATCGGCCTGTTTACCGCCAATGACCAGTTCGGCGCCGATGCCTCCGGGTTTTTCAACGTCCTGACCGGTTATTCCGATCCGCCGGTATGGAATAAAATCGCGGTGGCGCCTCTCGGATTGCGGGATAAAATCCTTGAGCATATCCGGCAGGAAATCGCCTTTGCCAAAGCTGGCAAACCGGCGCGCATCATCGCAAAAATGAATTCGCTGGTGGACAAGGAAATCATCGCTTCGCTTTATGAAGCCTCGTCAGCCGGCGTAACAGTCGATTTGATCATCCGTGGCATCTGCACGCTGCGTCCCGGCATTGCCGGTGTGAGTAGTCGCATCACAGTCCGCAGCATTGTCGGTCGCTTTCTGGAACATAGCCGCATCTTGTATTTTAGTGGCGGCGGCGAAGAAAAGTTTTACCTTTCCAGCGCCGACTGGATGCCGCGCAATCTCAACAACCGGGTGGAAATACTGTTTCCTATCGAATCGCCTGAACACCGCAAACGAGTTTTCGACCTGTTGGAGTTGCTATTGTCCGATAACCAAAAATCACATGAGATGAAGTCGACCGGGGTGTACCGGCATCGTAAATTCAGCGGTAAATTGAAGATCAGCGCACAAAACGAACTGCTTCGACAGGCGAAAGAAAACGCCCTCACGTTGTCGCCTCCCGTTTGGCAGACTCAACCCAGCATTCCGCTAATTGAAAAGTAATGGAGGAAGCACGGTATGGACCTGATTCTGATGCGTCACGGCAAAGCCGAACTGCGCTCTGATGCAAAACCCGATTTTGAACGCGAGCTAACCTCGATCGGCCGTAAAAAAATAAAACAGGCGGCCCGAGGGCTCGCCTGCTCTTTGTATAAAGGCCGCGATGTGCAAATCTGGACCAGTCCCGCCGTCCGCACCTTGCAGACTGCCGAATTGCTCCGGCTGGCGTTCGGCAAAAAATGCAAACTGCATGTGGCGGATGCCATTCTCGAAGGCAAGCTGGACGAGTTGCAGGTCGAGTGGAAAAAATCCCCTAGCCCAGACGTGGTGATTGTTGTCGGTCATGAACCTACGATGAGCGAATGGACGGAAAAACTCAGTGGCGCTGCCTTGCTGTTTCGCCCCGGCAGCGCCGCATCGATCCAGCTGGAAGACCCGGAACATACGATCGGTTCACTCGGTTGGTTCATGCGGGTCGGGGTAATGGCGGGACTTGCCCCCCTTGCCGCTTCGCAGCGACGCCAGCGTTCTTGACCTCGTTTTAGTCGCTTTGCGCAGTTCTTCCCGGGCTTTGGCAAGTAAAAACATTTGTTCCGTAACCTGCCTGCCCCGCCAACACAGGAACAATTCTTTTTCCAGCACGAATTTTTCGTCAACACCGCCTGCATCGACTTGATCGAGCAGGCTTTTTATTTGATAGGCATCGTGAATCTTACCGATGGCAGTCTGAACCCGCTTGAGGGCCGCCAAAAATTCCTCATCGCGATAATGCGGAATCGGCGCGAGCGCTTCCTGGAAGTAGCGGACCCGTTTGACCTTGATCCGCAGTTTGTGCAGCTTCTTCATGCCGCTTGCCGTATCGACAACTTCAATATCTTCACGCAGCTGCTTGGTTGCCTGGAGCAGTGTCTTGCGGATAAATCCGTCAAAGGCACTACTCTCTTCCGCACCGTCTTGCGCCTCTTGCTCGCGGTACAGCCAGGCTTGCAGGTCAAAAATCATCTGTGTCAGTTCACCGCGCGACAGGCGATGCAGAACATCTTCCGCCAAGAAGTCGCGGCGTTCCGTCAGGATATGGCGCCAAAGCGGCGAGGCCGAGACTACCGGGCCAAACTTGCCGGTGAAAGTCTGCCACGCTTTATTGATAACGTCCAGATCACGGATCGCGCCAAGCAGTGCTCCCCATTGTCGCAACCTGTCAAGCTGGAGCTGCCAGGCTTCTTTTTGCAGGCGCGGCTGAAAGAATTGCAATAGTGATCGCAAACGACGGCACTGGATCCTCAGTGCGCGTACCATTTCCGGCGCAGCGCCCTGTTCGCGGAACGCGGTCTGCAAAACAAACAATTCACCGATACAACGGTCGGCCAGGGTTGTCAGTAGCGGCGGTGCGCTAAAAGCCGCCGGTTCCGGCATTGCCGGCTGCTCAGTTGATAGTTGCCCGGATTGCAGCAATTGCAATCCACGCGCATATTTGCTCAAATTCTCCGGCGACAGATGCCAACGATCGGCGATCCAGGCAGCCAGTTCCAATAGTTGGCTGACCTTTCCCTGCTTCAATTCCAGCTCCAGTTCACAAATCGGCGTTCCACCGATTCCGCCCCAGATTGTTCCCCGGTCCAGCGCCAGTTCCACCAGCGAACCGCCACTGGTTTGCAGCATCAGGGTCGTTCGCACAAAACTGGTGGTAAACAACACCTGGAGTTTTTCCTGACCGATCGCCTGGCTCAGGCGGTCTCCCGCATGGGTTCCGGCAAAGGCAAGTTGCGCTGTATCGGGTCCTTTGACGGCTTCGTTCCATTCTTCCCGGTTGACCAGCCCGCCGCCGCTGCTGCGATCGCTTTTCAGCGTCGCTACCCACTCCTGGCCTTCCCGACGCACGCGATAAGAAATTCCTTGCCGCTGTAGGGCAAAGCTAGCCGTATCATAATACAGCGCTTCAAAATTTCGCGTTTCGGCGACATTTCCCTGTGACAGTTCCAATATTTGCGGATCGCTCAGGATGATATCGAACAGACGCATGTCTGAAACAGCCAATTTGATTTCCAGTTCCGAATTCCCGGCCATAGCCAGCACACCCTCCTGAAACCTTCAGGGGACCGAATTCGGTCCCCTGCCAGTGAATTATTCCTTCCCCAGCAAACCCGGGGGAAATCCGACTTGTTTCCAGACCTGATTGGCCTGAATCTGCTCCACTGCGCCGACCCGGCGACGCAATTTCTGTTTGATCTCGGCCAGACTACTGAAAAGCAACCGTTGTTGCGGCGAATCGACTTGTTTGGCTGCCTGGAGGTAATACTGCGCCATCTTGTCCAGCATGGAGTATACACTCCAAAGCGCGGCGATATCGATCGCCGCTGGCGCTGTTCCCGGCTGGAAGCGAGACGTGATTGCCGCCCACTCTGCATCGCTGCCGATCATGGCAGCAACATCAAAATCCGGCTCTTTGGCGGCATGCTCAGCGCAGGACGCCTCGGAAAGCAACTGCACAAACGCCTGTTGCGAACGAGTCACCCGTTCCAGTAGCGCTGCCAATTCCACCGAACAACCGACACCGAACGCTTGCAGCTTACCAGCGATGGCTTGTTCCATCGCCACAGCAAAATCCAGCGACTTCGACATTACATATCCGAACGCAGTTTGCCGGCTTTGCCGAGGTTCGTGGTCGGCATTTCGCGAATGATCACCGTAACGACTTCCGGCGTGCAGTTGGCGGTTTCGACGATGGCCTCCGTTACTTTGGCCACCATTGCGCGTTTTTGATCGACGGAACGTCCTTCCAACATGTCGATTTGTACGATTGGCATTTGATTTCCTCCTTCATTTTCGACTTATAACTAGGTTCCCACATTGTAAAATATTCTGCATCATTGCCGATATCCCTTCAGCCGGCGAACATTATGCCAAAAAACCTTTCAAATCGATCCTTCAGGTACGGCAGCAACTGTGCAGCCTCATCCTGATTTTGCATCAGATGGAATCCTGCCTGCCTGGCGTCTTCCAAAATTGCCGCATCATCCGCCAAACTTGCCATTTTCATTTCCGGCAGGCCATGCTGGCGATAGCCGAGAAACTGGCCCGGGCCTCTCAACACCAGGTCCCGCTCCGCCACGACAAAACCATCGGTCGTCTGCGCCAAGACCTGTAGCCGTTCCGGCGGCGCTGCCGCCGAACCATCGTGCAAAAGAACGCAGTATGAGCGCTCACTGCCGCGGCCGACCCTGCCCCGCAGCTGATGCAACTGCGCCAGTCCGAACCGGTCGGCATCCTCGACGATCATCATCGTCGCATTCGGCACATTGATCCCCACTTCGATGACTGTCGTCGATACCAGCACCGCCAACTGTCCTAGGGCAAACCGGCGCATCACGGTCTCTTTTTCTTCGGCATTCATCCGTCCATGCAACAGGCCGCAGGCGATTCCCTTCAGCGCGGTTGCCGTCAGCTCTTCAAATATCGATACCGCCGACTGCGCTTCAGTTTTTTCCGAATCCTCGACCAGCGGACAGACCACATAGCCTTGCCGGCCCGCCGCCACTTCTTCGGCTAAAAACCGGTATACTTTTTCCCGCGCCGCCTCTCCCGAACGCACCGCGGTAACGACCGGCTTGCGGCCAGGCGGCAGTTGACGGATGGCAGAGATGTCCAGGTCGCCGTAAAGCGTCAGCGCCATGGTGCGCGGGATGGGAGTCGCCGACATGACCAGCGTATGCGGCGCATCGCCTTTTGCCTGCAGGTTGGCCCGCTGGGCGACGCCGAACCGGTGCTGCTCATCAACCACCACCAGTCCCGCCTGGCGAAACTGCACATCCGGCTGAATCAACGCCTGAGTCCCGATCACCAGGTCAACGGTTCCGTCACTAATTTGTTGCAACAATTCGGCGCGTTTTTTCCCTTTGACCCGGCCGGTCAGCAAGGCGCAGCGGATACCGATGCCAGACATCAGATCGCAGCAGCTTTGAAAATGTTGCTCGGCCAAAATTTCTGTCGGGACCATCAGAATGCCCTGTTGTCGGTTTTCTATGGTTTTTGCCAGTGCTAACAGCGCCACCGCTGTTTTACCGGAACCGACATCTCCTTGCAGCAACCGGTGCATCGGTCGGTCTCGCTCCATATCGTCGCGGATTTCGCCATAAGCCTGCTCTTGATCACGAGTCAGCTCAAACGGCAGTCGCTGACGAAACTGACGAATCAGTTCACCATCCTCGCCATGAGCAAAGCTGCGGCGCTCCTCCACCCGTTGCTTTCGCAAAAACGCCAGTGCGCATTGCAGCAGAAACAGTTCTTCGAACACGATGCGCCGCTTGGCTTGCTGCATTGCCGGCCAGTCGGCAGGGAAATGGATTTCCCGCAGCGCCTGTTGCCGTGGCATCAGCCGATGCTGCTGCACCACCGAAAGCGGCAAGGATTCGCGCCGGGCAATCGGCTGTTCAATTGCCTCGGCGATCAGTTTTCGCAGTGCGCGGGAACCGATTCCCTGCGTCAGTGAATATACCGGCACGATCCGTGCCGTATTCAAAGTATCAAGCTCATCTGCCAGATCGACTTCCGCGCTTTCAATTTGCACAGCATCACGATATTTCGCCGCCTTGCCGCAAATAATCAGCCGCGTGCCGCTTTTCCAGCTTTTTGCCCGGTATGGCTGATTGAACCAGACCAGCGCAGCCCGACCAGTGTCGTCCGACACCCAGACCCGGGCCAGCGACTTGCCCCTGACCCGCTGGACTTCACCGCGCTCCACCACCGCCGCAAACGTAGCGACCTGTCCCGCAACAATCTCCCGGATTGTCCGAAGCTGGCTGCGGTCTTCATAGCGACGGGGAAAATGCTCCAGCAAGTCGCCGACCGTGGTAATGCCAAGTCGTGACAAATGCTGACCGACAACGGCGCCGACCCCTTTTAAAACCCCGACCGGCTGATCCACACTCATGCTGCAAAACAATTCCTTTCCTGCTGCAATTTCTCGCTGATTGTCCGATTTTAATATATATTCGACATAGTGCGGCGAATGCCTTGCTTTTTGCGGCCCGCCTGTGTTAGAATAATTTTGCTGTTCTAATCGTTGATTATGAAAGTACCTCAGTATTGAAGGAGGTGTAATTGATGGCCAATTTGTGCGAAGTCTGCGGCAAAGGGGAACGCAGTGGATTTAATGTCAGCCACTCCCATCTGAAGACCAAACGGACCTGGAAGCCGAACATCCAACGCGTACGCGCTTTGGTTAAAGGTGAGATCACTCGTGTGAATGTCTGCACCCGTTGCCTGCGCTCCGGTAAAGTTGCCCGTCCGTAAGCGCGGCATCATCTGACATATTCATTTGAATTGTTGAAACAAAAGAGCTGGATGATTCCAGCTCTTTTCGCATTTCTTATTCTATTTCGCCTGCCGGTTGCGGTATTTTTCGCTGCAGTTCCTGCAGCTCTTCCCGCTCGAACCGGTAGGCTTCATTACAGAAATTGCAATGAATCTCCGCTTGCCCTTCCTCGACCATCGACGCCAGTTCCTCCGGCCCGAGGCCGGTCAGTATCGCGCCGACCTTTTCCCGATTGCAGGTGCATTGAAACCGGATCGGTTCCGGTTCAAACAAAGTTGCCGACTCGATTCCCACCAGCAAAAGCCGGATCAACTCAGAAGCCGACAGTCCTTCCTGTGCGAGGTGGGATGGCGAGGCCACCAGGCTGAGGTTCAGCTCGATCGCGCTCAGTACTTCTTCGGTCACGTCAGGCATAGCCTGGACCAAAAAGCCGGCCGCACCGGCCACGCTGCCATCAGGGTCGACCAAGACGCCAAGACCTACCGTAGAAGGCGTCTGTTCGGACTCCAGCAGGTAACGGGTCACATCTTCGGCGATTTCGCCGGAAATCAGTTTGACTGTGCCGGTAAAAATCTCGCGCTGCGGGCTAAACCGGGTAACGTGCAACATTCCCTCGCCTACCGCCTCGCCGACAGCCAGTTTTCCTTTTTCAGTCGGAGGCAGGTCGACCTGCGGGTTGCGCACATAACCGCGCACCCCATGACGCAGCGGCGTATCCGCTACGACATCACCGAGCGGCCCATTGCCGGAAATTCTGAGTGTCAGGCATTCGTCTCCCTTGATGGTTTCGGACAACAGCAAAGCTGCCGTCATCGTTCGACCCAGCGCGGCGGTGGCTACCGGACTGCAGGCATGCCTTGTCCGGGCAGCTTCCACCAGTTCAGTCGTGATCGCCGCCACCAACCGGACGCCAGGCGCCAGGGCGCGAATAATCTGATCAGACATTCTTCGGCTCCCACGATTTCAGCAGGTTCGCCATTTCTATCGCGGTCACGGCAGCGTCAAACCCTTTGTTACCGGCTTTGGTTCCGGCACGTTCGATCGCCTGCTCGATATTTTCTGTCGTCAGAACGCCAAATATCGTCGGTACGCCGGTTTGCAGCGTGACCTGGGCCACTCCTTTGGTCACTTCACCGGCCACATAGTCAAAGTGCGGTGTGTTGCCTCGAATCACGGCGCCGAGACAAATCACCGCGTCAAACGCATGACTGCCGGCCATTTTTTGCGCTGCCAGCGGAATTTCAAATGCGCCGGGCACCCAGGCCAGTGTAATGTCCTGTTCATTCACGCCGTGACGCACCAGCGCGTCAACCGCGCCGCCGATCAGTTTATTGGTGATGAACTCATTGAACCTGGCTGCCACGATACCGATGTGCAATCCTTCCGCCGTCAGTTTTCCTTCCAATACTTTCATTTTGCTGCCTCCTCATCTGCTTTCAAAATATGTCCCATCTTTGATTTTTTTACCGCTAAATATTTTTCATTGTGCGTATTGGCTTTGATTTCCACTGGAATCCGTTCGGAAATCGTCAAACCATAGCCTTCCAGTCCGGCCCGTTTTTCCGGATTGTTCGTCAGCAGCCTGATGCTGCTCAGCCCCAAATCAGCCAGGATTTGTGCACCGATGCCGTAATCGCGCAGGTCCGGCGCAAACCCCAATAGCAGATTGGCTTCAACCGTGTCCTTGCCCTGGTCCTGCAATGCATAGGCGCGGATCTTGTTGGCCAGGCCGATTCCCCGGCCCTCCTGGCGCATATACAGCAGTACGCCTTCGCCTTCCTGTTCGATCCGCTTCATCGCGACCCCCAGCTGGTCGCCGCAATCGCAGCGCAGCGAGCCCAGCACATCGCCGGTCAGGCACTCAGAATGAACCCGTACCAATACGTTCGGTTTATTGGCGATATCACCTTTGACCAGCGCCAGATGGCACATGTTATCGACTATGCTTTCATAGGCGATCACTTTGAAATCACCGTACTTTGTCGGCAACGTCGCTTCAGACACCCGCTCGACAAACCGTTCATGATGTTTGCGATATTTGATCAGCTCGGCCACTGTGATCAATTTCAATCCGTTCTTTGCCGCAAACTCCATCAACTGGGGAACACGGGCCATCGTACCGTCTTCGTTCATGATCTCGCAGATGACCGCCGCCGGATAAAGACCGGCCAGAATCGCCAAATCGATCGAAGCTTCGGTATGTCCTGTGCGCCGCAACACGCCGCCTTCCCGGTATCTCAGCGGGAACATATGCCCCGGGCGACGGATGTCCGCCGGTCCTTTTGCCGGGTCCAGCAGCGTCTGTACCGTCAATGCCCGCTCATGGGCGGAAATTCCGGTCGAAACGTCGAAGGCGTCGACCGAAACCGTGAATGCGGTGCAATGCGAATCGGTATTATCGCAAACCATCGGTCCGATTCCCAGTTCATCCAGCCGCTCGCCTTTCATCGGAACGCAGATCAGTCCCCGGGCATGTTTGGCCATGAAATTGATAATCTCCGGCGTCGCCATCGATGCGGCGACAACCAGGTCGCCTTCGTTCTCGCGATCCTCGTCATCCACGACAATGACCATCTTTCCAGCTTTGATGTCTGCTACTGCTTCTTCAATCGTACTGAACTTCGGTTCCATTTTTCTCTCCCCTTTCTAATCCAGAAAACCGTGTTGCGCCAGAAAATCGGCGCCAATCGGTTTTTTGCCTGCCGTATCCCGTGATTTGGTCTCTGCCATCCGCAGAATGTACTTGCCCAAAACATCAGTTTCCACATTGACTTTGTCGCCGGCTCGTTTACCGGACAAAACCGTAACATCCCAAGTATGCGGAATCAACGATACCTCGAACCAGTCGTCACCGCAATCCACGACAGTCAGGCTGACTCCGTCGACCGCCACCGATCCCTGCGGAATCAAGAACGGCGCCAGATGCTGCGGGTGTTGCACCCGCAGGATATTGGCGTTATCGCGCGGCGTGACCGAAACCAATGTGGCTACGGCATCGACATGCCCGCTGACGATATGGCCACCCAACCGATCGCCAACCCTGAGTGTCCGCTCAAGGTTCACGGCATCCCCGGCCTTTTTCAGCGACAACGTAGTGCGATCAAAGGTTTCCGGCATTACATCCACCGTGAACGAAGCGGAACTAAATTCGACCACCGTCAGACAAGCGCCGTCCACGGCGATACTGTCGCCCAGCTTTACGTCCTGCAACACTTTCTGCGCGGCAATCGTCAACCGGATCGAATGCGCACCGCGCGCCAGCGCACGAATCTTACCCAATTCCTCGACAAGTCCTGTAAACATCCCGGCTTTCCCTCCGTTTTACAAATCCCTCGACCATCAGGTCGGCGCCCAGCTGCCGCACAACCAGATCTTCCAATTCCACCGCCCCCGACAAAAATTCGCAACCGCTGCCGCCGTATGGACCGGGGGCGCCGCTGCCGCCGATAATTTTCGGGGCGATGAACATGACAACTTTATCGACATAGTTGCCGAACAGAAACGCGCTGTTGAGAGTACCGCCCGCTTCCACCATCACGTTGGTCAGGCAGCGCTGACCCAATGTGCGTAATACGAAAGACAAGTCAATGCGACCGGCAACTTCCGGCGCTACCACCACTTCCGCGCCACTTGCCGCCAACGCTTCGCGTCGATTAAGCGGTGCGTCCTCAGAAACGAATATAATCGTCGGAGCAGCCTGTTGATTGAGAATTTTGGCCCCCAGCGGCGTGCGGGCCAGTCGGTCAAGCACCACGCGCACCGGCGAGCGCCCGCCTTCCGGCAGCCGGGTCGTCAACTCCGGGTCGTCGGCTAATACTGTGCCGATTCCAGTGATAATCGCATCGGATACGTCACGCATCCGGTGAACTTCCAGCCGCGACTCCGATCCGGTAATCCAGCGTGAATCGCCGGACTGCGTGGCAATCTTCCCATCCAGGCTGATGCCGTTTTTCAACGTGACAAATGGCAACTTGCAACTAATCCACTTGATAAACGCCGCATTGAGCTGAGCGGACTCATCCGCCAGCACTCCCGTTTCCACCGTGACGCCCCGCTCTCGCAGCACGCCGATGCCGCAACCTGCAACCAGGGGGTTGGGGTCGGTCATCGCCACCACGACCCGCTGGATTCCTGCTGCCAGAATCGCTTCGGTGCAAGGACCTGTCCGCCCATGATGGCAGCACGGCTCTAATGTAACATAAATTGTCGCATTTTTTGCGTCGCTACCCGCTTCCGCCAGTGCATGGATCTCGGCATGGGCAGTGCCGGCTTTTTGATGCCAGCCACGGCCGATGACCTGATCGTCCTTCACAATTACCGCGCCGACAACCGGGTTGGGACTGGTACGACCCCTTCCCTGGCGGGCCAGTTGCAACGCCTGCTGCATATAATGCTCATCAATCTGACGTTGATCCATAAATGCCTCCTGAAAACAATAAAAATCCCAAAGATAAATCTTTGGGACACGTAAACCACGTAAACATAGACCCATAACAGGCCTGTTGTTTGCCTTTTCCCATCCAGACTATACTGTCGGCTCCGGAATTTACACCGGATCAACCTCTCGGTTCGCGGGCTATACCGCCGGTCAGGAATCGAAAGATCACTCTTTCTCACCATGCCCCAAAGGCCAATATTCAATTTTCATCCACTAATAGAATAGCACCGAATCCCAAGAAATGCAAGTGCTTTAATGCGC
Organism: uncultured Veillonellaceae bacterium; assembly: GCA_964647865.1. GTDB lineage: Bacteria > Bacillota > Negativicutes > UBA1444 > UBA1444 > UBA1444. The sequence goes on from CAZYJK010000011.1 coordinate 16,859, forward strand.
CTGTTTCAGTGCAGCAATTGTCGCTTTCATATCGGCGCTACCGAATACAGCCGATCCGGCGACCAGCACATCCACACCGGCCTCGATCAGTTGCGGCGCTGTCGCCTGATTCACCCCACCGTCGACTTCGATCAACACCTGGCGATCAAGTCTTTTCAGTTTTTGTCTGAGCCGCCGAATCTTATCCAACGAAGCCGGGATAAACTTCTGGCCGCCAAATCCGGGGTTTACGCTCATTACCAGCACCATGTCGACTTCGCTGAGGATTTCGTCGAGCAAATCAACTGACGTTGCTGGATTTAGGGTCACGGCTGGTTTTACGCCCAGTTCGCGGATTCGGTTGACCAGGCGATGCAGATGCGGCTCGGTTTCCACATGTACCGTCAGATAATTCGCACCAGCCTCGGCAAATTGTTCGACCAACGCTGCCGGGTTGCTTACCATCAAATGAACGTCCAGCGGTAGTTTGCTGATCTTGCGGATTGCCGCGACGACCGGCGGACCGAATGTGAGATTGGGCACAAAATGACCGTCCATAATGTCGAGATGCAACCAGTCCGCACCGGCCGCTTCCACTCGGGCGATTTCTTCGGCCAACCGGACAAAATCGGCGGATAACAGAGACGGAGCCAATAAAGCCAAACTTAGAACCTCCTCTTGGTCTGCTGGATTTCCAGCAGCAGTTCACTATAGGATTCATAGCGCGATGCGGCGATTAGCCCTGCATTCACCGCGGTTTTCACCGCGCATTGCGGCTCTTTTTGGTGGATGCAGGAAGAAAAGTGGCACTCTGCCAGTTTGTCGCGAAACTCACGGTACTGGAACCGCAAATCCTCCGGGTTCATTTCGATGAATTCGGTAAAACTGAAACCGGGTGTGTCCACCACGAATCCGCCGCCCGAAAGCGGCAGCAGTTCCGCGACCCGGGTCGTATGCTTGCCGCGACCGATTTTTTGGCTGAGTTCGCCGGTGGTCAGACGAAGGCCCGGTTCAATCGTATTCAACAAGGAGGATTTTCCCACACCGGAAGGTCCGGCAAACACGCTGACCTTGTCGTAAAGGATTTTTTGCAGTTCGACCACACCCTGGCCGGTTTTTGCCGAGACCAGCAAAACCGGGTAACCCATCTGCCGGTATATCTCCAGCATCGGCTGTAAATCGTCGGGGTTAGCCATATCGATCTTGTTGATGCAGAGAATGGCCGGTATTTCCGATAACTCCGCCAATACCATGAAGCGGTCGACCAAGCCGAAATCAATTTGCGGATGACTGGCGGAAAAGGTCAGAATCGCCTGGTTGACATTGGCGACCTCGGGCCGCTTCAAAAAAGATTCGCGCGGCAATACCTGTTCGATTGCGCCGACAGCTTCGCCGGTAGGCACAAACTGGACCCGGTCGCCTACGCAGACGGAATATCGGTTCTGTTTCATCCGCCCGCGCAGTTTGCAGGCAATGACATGAGTACCGCTTTGTATATAATAAAATCCGCTGGTTGCCCGTATGACCAAGCCGTTTAATCCGTTCTTGTCCATCGGCTAAAAGGTCTGCTCCTGAATCAGTTTGTTGTTGGCAAGGATTCGGATCGTCATTTCACCGATCCCTTCGACCAGCTTTTCTATCCGTTCACCAGGTTTGTGAACCCCTTCATAGGCGGTTCGAATTCCAGTGGAATCTTCGACCAGAATTTTGCAACTCTGCCGAATCGGTCCTTCCGGCACGACGAACTGGATGCGAGCCCGCTTGGGAATGCCGGCGTCGCTTTTCACCAGTTCCAGGTCGACTGTGGTCCCTTCGTAAACCTGGCTACCTGCTGTTGGCGCCTGTCCACTGATCGACCCAGGCGTAAACCGGGCGTTCACGGTTTCACGAATTGTGCCGACGCGCAGCTTCAAAGCCTCTATCCGCGCCAAAGCGCTTTGCAGACTTTGCCCCTGGAAATCGGGCATAGTGACTTGCTGCGGACTTTTTCCCTTGCTCAGCACGATATCGACCAACACGCCTTTGGCGACTTGTCCCGGTGGACGGGGGTTCTGACTGACAACCAGCTCAGGCTTCACATCAGCCGAGTATTCCTCGGTAATCAAACCCACCTTCAAACCGGCGCTGCGAATCCGCGCTTCGGCTTCCCGGCGCGGCAAGCCCTTCAACTCGGGAATCAGGGCGACGTCCGGACCTTTACTGACCACCATTTGCACCACACGATGCTCCTTGACAACCTGGCCGCCACGCGGTTGCTGAGAAATCACATAACCGGCCGCAACCCGCTCGTCAAAGGCCTCGGTAATCTGAACCTTCAATTGATCGTTCAACAGCAATGAGCGGGCCGTTTCCGCCGGCTTGCCGATCACGTCCTGCACCATGACTTCTTTGCCGCCGCCCAGTCCACCATCGGCAATGACCTGGCCGAGCAGGAAACTGACCAGCAAAAGCCCTACCAGTCCCCAACTCCAGCGAGGCAGTTTTTTTATCCTGTCAACCAACCTGCGGCGCGCCGGCTGTGACGGTTTTTCCGGCAACGTATCCTGCTGTGGTTGCGGAACTCCGCCGGACTCAATTCCGTCAAGCAGTTTTGCCGCCAGTTCGGCTTCCTGCAAAAAGACACGGGCCGATTCCTGACGCGCTTCCGGCTTCTTCGCCATCGCTTTGCCGACCAATCCGACCAGCTGCGCTGGCAGTTCCGGTCGCAGCTCCTTCAGCGAACGGGGTTCTTCCTGAATATGCTTCATCGCGATCGCAATCGGCGAGTTTCCATCGAATGGCGGCGCTCCGGCTAGCATCTCGTAAAGGACGACACCCAGCGAATAGATGTCGGATTGCGAATCCACACCATAGCCCCGGGCTTGTTCCGGAGACAGATAGTGGACCGAACCCAGTACTCCTGCCACTTGCGTGGTCGTCTGGGATGAGACGGCCCGGGCGATTCCAAAATCGGTCACTTTGGCGGTTCCGTCACGATGAAT
>CAZYJK010000011.1:19918-26534 GCA_964647865.1 uncultured Veillonellaceae bacterium
GCGGCCGCGCGTGCTTCCTGGCGAAACTTGGCGACAAAATCCTCGTCGCCGGTAAACTGCGCCCGCAGCAATTTTACGGCAACCTGGCGCGCCAACAGCACGTCTTCGGCCAGAAACACTTCCGCCATGCCGCCGCCGCCGATTCGTTCCAACAAACGATAACGGTCGTCAAGCAAACCGTTCGGGTTCATTAGAATCCTCCTTTTTGATGGCTATTTCGCAGCTGACCGCAGGCCGCGTCGATATCAGCGCCCATTTCTCTGCGGACAGTCACGGTAATCCTTCGCACCTTCAGCATCTCTTCAAATCGCTCGATCCGTTCCGGTGTCGACCGCTCCAGTCCGCTCTCCGGCACTGCGTTCAACGGAATCAGGTTGACAGCAGCCAGTTTGCCGCGCAACAGGTTCGCCAGTTCCCTGGCGTGCTCAGGGCTGTCGTTAACGTTATGGATCATGGCGTATTCATAAGTGACGCGGCGTTTGGTGACCAGGGCATATTCATAAGCCGCACCCATCAACTCCGCCATCGGATATTTTCGATTGATCGGCATCAACCGGGAACGGATTTCGTCATTGGGCGCGTGCAGTGAAATCGACAAAGTGACAGGCAGCCCCGACTCTTGCAGACGCCTTATGCCAGGCACCAGACCACAGGTCGAGACGGTGAACGAACGATAGCCCATGTCGAGAATCGAAGGCTCGTGGCACAGACGCATGAAACGCAGCACTTCATCCAAATTGGCCAACGGTTCGCCGCCGCCCATGATCACAACCGAGGATACGCGTTGTCCCTCCGGCAGTTTCTGTTGCGCGTGTTGCACTTGCGCCAGCATTTCTCCGCCGGTCAAATTACGCTCCAGACCGGCCAGCGTAGAAGCGCAAAATTTGCAGCCCATCGCGCAACCGACCTGGCTGGAGACGCAAACGCTGTTGCCATAAGGTTGACGCATCAAAACGGTCTCCACCGCTTCTCCGTCGTCAAAGCGCAGCAGCGATTTTATCGTTTTGCCGTCTGCTGATTGCTTTGCCGTCTGCTCTTCGGGAAAATCAATCGAAAAATTGCCGCGCAGCTTGGTTCGCAGGCCGGCTGACAAGTTGCTCATCTGGTTGAAATCATAAATTCCCCGTTTATACATCCAATCGGCAACCTGCGATGCGCGGAATTTTTCCACGCCGATTCGGACAAAATTTTCGCCGATTTCTGATGCAAACAGCCCGTATATGTTCTCGGTCATTATTTCTCACCTTCCGCTTTGCGCACCATTCTGGCGATAAAAAAACCATCGGTTCCATCGCGCTGGGGCCAGAGCGTTATCATCTTTTCCGCACGCGGCGTCGGCAGGTAGCTGCCGGTTTCATCCAGAACAAACTGGGGATTCTCCGCCAGAAAGCCGCTGACAATCGCCTCGTTTTCCGCCGGTTCCAGCGTGCAGGTGCTATATACCAGGACGCCGCCCGGTTTGACGCATTGGGCCGCACTGGTCAGAATCGCCTTTTGCAGCGGCGGCAATCCCTGCAGGGAGTCTTCCTTGCGCCAGCGGGCATCGGGTCTGCGCCGCAACACGCCGAGCCCCGAACAGGGTGCATCGACCAGTACCCGGTCCGCCTGATCGGCCATTGTCTGGTGCAACTGCGTGGCGTCCATTTGTTTTGCTTCAATGATTGACAGACCGAGCCGACGTTGATTGTCTTCAATCAACTGGATTTTGTGCGCATGGATATCGACCGCCAAAATCCGTCCCCGGTTCTGCATCAATGTTGCCAGATGAGTGCTTTTACCGCCCGGGGCGGCGCAAGCGTCAATCACCGTTTCGCCTGGTTGCGGCGCAACCACATGAGCCACCAGCATCGAGCTTTCATCCTGGGCCTGACACAAACCCATCCGGATTAATTGCAGCGGTTCATCGCCAAGCCGCTGACAAACAATCCCCTCGGGCGCCAGTGTTGAAAGCTCAGCTTCTGCGCCCGCAGCCACAAGCTTATCCAACAATTCCTCGCGAGATAGCTTCAGCGTGTTGGTCCGCAGCGACAGTGGCGGTTGACTATTGTTGAACCGGCACAGCGCCAGCGTTTCTTCAGGACCGAGCTGTTTCATCCACCGTCTGACCAACCATTCCGGGTGGCATTCGCGCAGGGCGATGCTACGCACCGGATCTTTATCAAGATTGGGATAACGAATCCGCTCCGGTTCGCGAATCACCGATCGCAACACCGCATTCACAAAACCGCTGACGCCGGGATGGGCGTATTTTTTTGCCAGATTGACCGCCTCGTTTACTGCTGCCGACGGCGGGATTTTGTCCAGGAACTGCAACTGGTACATCCCCAGCCGCAGGATATTAACGACCAATGGATCCGTCTGGCTAAGCGGTTTTTTGATGTAATGGCCCAGCATCCAGTCCAACGTAGCACACGCCTTGATCGTGCCATACACCAGCTCTGTGGCAAAGCGCCGGTCGACCGGCGAAAGCGCCGCCTCATTCAGGCGCTTGGACATGGCAATGTTGGCATAAGCAGTGTCGCAAAATACATCCTGCAACACTAAAAATGCCAGCGCCCGGGCTGAAATATTATTTTTTCCGCTCATGAAGCCACTTCTTCCCGCAGTTCCACCATGTCCTGCAATAACTTTTCGACCCGTTCGATATCCACCTTGGTATTGCAGCAGGGACCAAACGGCCGCTGATTCAGGATACCGATCACCGGTAACGGAAACACATCCTGAATCCCGCTGGTCAGGTCGCGTTCGCAGGCAATCGCCAACACCGCCTGCGGTCTTAGCGTCTTCAGCACATTTCGGGCCAGCGTACCGCCGGTGACCACCGCCAGGTTCACGCCATACTTTTCGGTCAGCTTCAGCAGGTCGTCCACCTGGCATTGTCCGCAACGTTTGCAATTTTTTACGTCGCGGGTGATTTTGTGTGGACAGGTATCTTTCTGAATGCAGTGCGGCGTCAGGATCAATAACCGTTCCGGCTTGACCCGGATCAATTTTTGCCTCACAAGGTGATTGCTGACTTCAATGAACGACCGCTCGACTGTTTCCTTTTCAATGTCAAACAATTTTCCCATGCGGATCGCCATCGGAAACAGCAAATTGATCACCGACCAAGCTTGGCCGAGAAAAAAGCGCGGTGTGTGAAAACCGAGAATCGCAAACACAATGCCGACCACGCTACCGATCGCAACCAGTGCGATGGCGCCGATCACCAAGCCAAGAATCAACGGTAGATAACGACTGATATCGGTAAGACCGGGAACACTGACAAACCAAAGTCCCCATGTGGAAACCACGGCCAACAGCAGGCTGGCCAGAATCAGGGCGAGAAACAGTCGCTTTTTCGGACGGGCCGGTATTTCCAGATGCATAGACCTCTCCTATTCCAGTATCGTGCCTGGAGTCATACAATAGCCGCAGGCGCATTCTTTGGCGCCCATCCGCCGTTTGCACTCCGGTTGGACTTCCAATAGTTCCAACAAGTCCTGTCCGGTTTCCACCACCAGGCCTTCGGCTGTCGCCGAGTGAATCCGACCGGGGACCAGCGGGCCTGCAGCCGGTTTTACCCTACTGCGCCAGAGCTTCATCGTGATATTGTCGCAAATGTAGTAGGCGCCCGGCCAGGGATTGAGGCCGCGGACCTGGTTGTGCAGCTGCGTGGCCGGCCTCGTCCAGTCAATCCGTTCGATTCCCCGATCCAGCATTGGTGCATAGCTGGCAGCACTAGAATCTTGCGGCGTCGGGCGAAGCGTACCGGCGAATTTTTGGGCCAGCGTTTCGACAATCAGGGCGGCGCCCCGAACACTGAGCAGGTCGTGCAACTCGCCCAGCGTCATGTCCGGCGCAATGTCAACAGCATCCATGAGCAGGATGTCGCCGGTATCCATCCCTTTGTCCATCTGCATCGTCGTCACGCCGCTGCGCGATTCGCCGTTAAGAATCGCCCGGTGGATCGGCGCGGCGCCGCGGTAAGCCGGCAGCAACGAAGCATGAACATTGATACAGCCATGTCGGGGCGTCTGGAGCACGCTCTCCGGCAATATCTGACCAAACGCCACTACCACGGCGACATCCGGCTGCCATGCCGCAAACTGAACCAAAAAGGCGGGGTCTTTCACCCGCTCGACAGTGACTACCTCAAGCCCCATTTGCAGAGCCGCCTGCTTGACCGGCGACGGGCAAAGTTTCTTGCCGCGACCTTTGGGCCGGTCCGGCTGGCTGACGACGCCGCAAACTTCATATCCGGCAGCTACGATTGCTTCCAGGCAGGGGACCGCAAAATCCGGCGTTCCCATAAAAACGACCCTTTGACCCGTCATTCCTTGATCTCCTTGTGTAGCGACTGAGCCCGCTCAATAAACAGAACGCCTTCCAGATGATCGATTTCATGTTGCATCGCTCTGGCCAATAACCCATCGCAGGATATTTTCTGCAGATTTCCTTTACGGTCCAGCCCGGTCACCGTAACCTGGGCAAACCGTTCCACATCGCCATAATAGCCGGGTACGCTCAGGCACCCCTCTGTCGATGTTTCACAACCTTCGGTCTCGATCAACTCTGGATTGATCAATTCTATCAGTCCATCTCCCACATCGACAACGATCACACGCAATGAAACGCCGACCTGCGGCGCAGCAAGCCCGACTCCGTCAGCTTCGCGCATGGTCTGGACCATATTGTCAAGCAACTGTCGGACTGGTTTTGTCACTTTGGCCACTGGTTGGGCCTTGGTTTTCAATACCGGATCACCGGCTCTACGAATATCTAGGACTGACATGACTGCCTCCTGACAAGATAAACTATCATTAAAATTTTATCACACGCGCTGAAAAAACACCATGAACCATAATACCTACATCATCCCGAGCGGATCGACGTCGATGGTTATCGCTGCTGAACCGGCAATGCCGCATTCGATCAGTGTCTGTTTCGCCGCTGTCAGATTCTCACCGCGCAGTAGCAGCTGCACCCGGAACAGATCGCCGATCTTCGCAACCGGCGCTGCATAAGGGCCCAAAACATCAATCGGCGAGCCTGTAGATTCCAGTCTGTCCTGCAACAATGCCGCGGTATCTTCCGCGGTTTTCATTGTGCGCGATTCATCGCCGCCGCTGAACGTCAATTTGAGGAACTGGGCAAACGGCGGGTACCGCAGTTCCTGACGGAACCGGATTTCCTGCTGGTAAAATCGCTGATAATCCTGGGCTGCCCCGGCAATCATCGCATAGTGTCCCGGATGATACGTCTGCACAACCACCTGCCCAGCCTTACTGCCACGACCTGCCCTGCCTGCGGCCTGCATGACCAGGGCAAACGTGCGTTCGGCCGAACGGAAATCCGGCAGATTCAGTGAAGAGTCCGCAGCCAGAATTCCTACCGCCGTCACATTTTCGATATCATGACCTTTGGCGACCATTTGCGTGCCCAGTAGAATATCCGTCTTGGCCTGGCGAAATCCGTCAAGCAAAGAGTCATGGCTTGTTTTGCCGCCGGTTGTATCATGGTCCATCCTGGTCAGGCGAACACCCGGCATCAGGTTTGTCAGTTCTTCTTCCAGCCGCTGCGTGCCTGCGCCGAAATATCGGATGTAACGGCCGTGACATTCAGGACAACTGGTGGGAACGGCATGAAACGATTCACAATAGTGGCAGGAAAGTTTGCCGCCATGCATATGATAGACCAAGGGAACGCTGCAATGATCGCAGCGCATGACATGACCGCATTCACGGCACATCACGAACGTGGAATGACCGCGACGGTTCAGCAGCAGGATCGCTTGCTCGCCTTTTTCAACCGATTGCTGCAGCAGTTTTTCCAGCGGTTCGGAGATGACGCTTTTGCGTCCCTGCTTCAATTGTTCCCGCATATCGACAACTTCAACCGTCGGCATCGCAGCGCCATCGACCCTTTCCGGCAGGGTTAGCAGCCGGTAAGCGCCGGTCATCGCCGCGTGATAGGACTCAAGCGCCGGAGTCGCACTGCCCAAAATCACCGTTGCGCCGAGTTGGCGTGCCCTCTGCAGGGCTGTTTCCCGCACATGATATCGCGGTGACTCTTCCTGTTTATAGGTAAATTCATGTTCCTCGTCAATAATGATCAGGCCCAGTCCTGCTCCCGGCAAAAACAATGCCGACCGAGTCCCGATGACAATGTCGATTTCCCGGCTTCGGAACAAGTCCCACACGTCTCGCCGCTCCGCCACCGACAGCCGGCTGTGCACCACGGCCACTGCAGCGCCGAACCTGGCCTTGAACCGCCGTAGCACCTGACTGGTCTGGGCAATTTCAGGAATCATCACCAGCACTTGTCTGCCCTGGGTCAGCGCAGCGGCGGCAGCCTGTAGATATACTTCGGTTTTGCCGCTGCCGGTCACCCCGTGCAACAAAAATGTTTGTGGCGTTTTCGCGGCAATTGCCGACAAAATTTCAGCCAAGGCGGCCTGCTGTGCGAGCGTCGCCTGAACGATCTTTCCTTCACCGGCGACATGGCAGAAACTATCCCGTTGTTGCCTGGTTTTTTCCAAACGAATCAAGCCCGCCTGCAACAATGCTTTCACCGAAGCATCCAATGCCACGCCGCCAGCGTGGCGTGAAACCTCCAGGCACCCCTCTGCCGCCAG
>CAZYJK010000012.1:0-25362 GCA_964647865.1 uncultured Veillonellaceae bacterium
ACCGCGGAGGAGGGCTCTCGGTGGCGCGACGGGTTCAAACATCTTGACGTCGAGATACCCGCGATGGGTGTCTCACTCGGAGCCGTGGCGCGATGCCCGGCGAAGGGGAGTGAGCTGGTATGGCACGTGGTGGGGCGCGGAATCGTTCGGGGCCGGTCCCGGCTGAGGGGTCGGCGCGGTCGGAGGCTCGCGGGTACTCGCTGACGGCGTTGCCGGCTGAGGGGTTCGATGGTGAGCCGCCGGCGTGGCCGTTGACTGCGGCGACGCGGCGTGAGCTGGATGTGTGGCGTGAGGTGTGGCGGACGCCGCAGGCGTGTGCGTGGTCATTGCCGTCGGAGGCGTGGCGGGCGCGGACGGTGGCGATGTGGGTCCGGGTGTCGGTGCGGTGCGAGAAGCGGGATGCGCCGGCGACGCTGTTTGGGCAGTTGCATCGGTTCGCGGATCAGATCGGGCTGACGACGGCTGGTCTGGCGGAGATGGGCTGGAAGGTCGCGGTCGATGAGGTCGCGGTTCGTCGCGGTGAGCGTGACGGGCGGCAGGACGTTGTAGCGGTTCCGCGGGTTCGCCGGTTGAGGGCGGATGCACAGTGATCGGGTGGGCGTCGTTGATTTCCCGACGCTGGGTGACTTGCATGATGCGTGGATCGAGCGGCATTGCCGGATCCCGGATGGGTTCAAGCGGCGGCGGCCGTTTGTGGAGTATGACCGTCAGTTCTGGGTGACTGCGAACCGCGGCCGGATCCGCGAGGATGCCGTGTTCGATCCGGAGGACCCGCCGTTGAATCAGGCGTTCACGTACCGGCGGGTCGAGGTGATCGACGGGCAGAAGGTCGGGAAGGGCCCGTGGGCGGCGTGTGTTGCGGCGCTGATGGCGTGTGGCCCGGATGAGTTCGGTGGGTGGGCCGGGCGGGGCGACGTGTACGAGTGCGAGGACCACGGGTGTCTGTGCGGCTGGTACTACGAGTACGAGCGTGGGGAGCCGATGGGTGTCCGGCATCCGTCGCCGCTGGTGCAGTGCCTGGCGACGAGTGAGGACCAGGTCGCGAACGTATGGCGCCCGTTGACGGCGATGATCCACTTTGGGCCGCTGGGGAAGCTGCTGGCGCCGAGGTCGGAGTTCATTCGGGTGCGTGGCGGTGCGGAGGACCCGGAGCTGGACCAGATCCAGAAGGTGACTTCCAGCGCGACGGCGCGGCTGGGGGCGCCGATCTCGGGGTATGTGCAGGACGAGCACGGCATCTACACGCGGTCGAACGGGATGGTGGAGACGGCGGACACGATGCGTCGTGGCGCTGCAGGTATGGGTGGCCGCGGAGTGTGCACGTCGAACGCGTGGGACCCGGCGGAGGCGTCGAGCGCGCAGCAGGCGTTCGAGGCGGACGCAGAGGACGTGTTCATCTTCTACCGGGTGCCGCCAGCGGATTTGTCGTTCGTGGACCGGCGGCAGCGGCGCAAGCTGTTGGAGTACGTGTACGACGGGGTCGGGCACGTGAATGTCGATTCGATCATGGCCGAGTGTGACGAGCTGATCGCGAAGGGCGAGGCGGCGCAGGCTGAGCGGTTCTTCGGGAACCGGGTTGTGCAGGGCCATGGTGCGTGGCTGCCGGATGGGTTGTGGGAGTCGGCGTGGGCTGGGCATGCGGTGGCTTGACGCGCCTCCGGCCGGGACTGCGGTGTGTGGCGGGTTCGATGGGTCGTCGGTGTCGGACTGGACGGCGATCAAGCTTGAGACGGTCGACGGGCTGCTGTTCACACCGCGGTATGGGCCGGATGGGCGCCCTACGGTCTGGGATCCGGGCCAGTGGGGTGGCCGGGTCCCTCGGGGTGAGGTTCATGCGGCGTGGGCTGAGGTTTTCCGGACGTACCGGGTGGGGCGGGTCTACTGTGACCCGCCGCAGTGGCAGACGGAGATCGATGATTGGTCGTTGCTGTACGGGGATGACGTGGTGTTGGAGTTCGCGACGTATCGGGCGGTGCCGATGTTCGCCGCGCTGGACAGGTTCGTGACGGATTTGTCGACGGGCGTGTTGCGGCATGATGGGTGCCCGGTGACGGCCGCGCATGTGGCGAATGCGCGCCGTCTGGCGTCGAAGACGGGGGACAGGTACGGGTTGGGGAAGCCGTCGGAGTCTCAGAAGATCGACGCGGCGGTGACGTCGGTGTTGGCGCATCAGGCGGCGTGTGATGCGCGCGCGTCTGGGTGGACTGGCGTCGAGGTTGACACATCTGTCGTCTGTTTTACCCGTTAGAGGGAGGGGCCGGTCTGGTGGCGGTACTCCTGCGCGCGTCTGTCCTGTCTGACGACGAGAAGGCGGTCGTATCCCGCCTGGCGGCGAAGATCCGTAAGGACAAGCCCGGCCTGGACCTCCTCGACAAGTACTTCGGCGCCAAGCAGCGGCTGCAGCACATCGGGATCGCGGTGCCGGCGGAGCTACGGATCTTCGAGACGGTGGTGAACATCCCGCACATGGCGGTGATGGAACCAGCGCAGCGGCAGGAGCTGCGCACGTTCTACCGGGCTGGGGACTCGACAGTGCCGGACCTCGCGCTGCGGGAAGCGTGGGAGTTCAACAACCTGTCGTCGGAGTCGTCAACGCTGCAGGTGGAGCGGGGGATCTTCGGCCGTTCGTATGTGACGGTCGGGTGGAACGGGGACGACCCGCAGCATCCGCTGATCCGGGTGGAGGATCCGCGCAGCATCGGCGTGGATGTAGACCCGCTACATCGGCGGATGCGTGCGTTCATGCGGATCTACCGTGACGATGACGCGGGTGTGACGCGGGGGACACTGCTACTACCTGACGAGACGATCCACATGGTGCGTGGACAGCGCGGGTGGGAAGTCACCGACGGTGACGGGTATGGGCGTGATCGGCATGGCCTGGGAGTGGTGCCGGCGGTCATGTTCCTGAACCGGCGTCGTTCGGCGTCGTGGACGGGACGCTCGGAGATGACCGACGTGATCGGCCTCACGGACGGTATCGCCCGCTTGGTGACGAACATGCAGGTCGGGGCGGAGTCGCACGCGCTGCCGTCGTACATTCTGTCGGGTGTCGCCTCGGACGCGTTCAAGGACCGTGATGGGAACATCCTGCCGGTGTGGGAGGCGTACTTCACGGCGATCAAGGCGATCGCGTCGACGGACGTGGAAGTCCACCAGATCTCTGCGGGCGATTTGAAGAACTTCACCGAGTCGGTGGACTCGATGATGAACTGGTGCGCGGCGGTCCTCGGGCTGCCGACCAGGTTCATGGGCCGCCACACGGCGAACCCGGCCGCGGAGGGCGCGATCCGCGCCGATGAGTTCCGGCTGACGAAGAACGCCGAGTGGAAGAACCGCTTCGACGGTGATTCGTGGTCGTGGACGATGGCCCTCGAAGAGCGTTTCCGTACCGGCAAGTGGGGGCCCACGAACTCGATCCGAGCGATCTATCACGACCCTGGCACCCCGACGTACGGGCAGCGCGCTGACGCGGTGACGAAACTACGCGCGGCGGGCGCCTTGTCGCTGCGGGGCGTGTGGGAAGAGCTCGGGTGGGATGACGCGCGGATGGACCGCGAAGAGGAGCGGCTCGCCGCGGAAGCAGCGGACCCGACGGTGATGGCTGCCCTGGCGGAGGTGACTCGTGCTCGCGACGTCGGTGCGGCACTACCGGGACCGCAGGCTGATGGTGGCGGCGGCGCTGCTGGCCGCCAGAGCGGCGTCGCGTCGTTCGCTTGACGCGCTGCTCGCGGCAGTAGTGACCGCGCAAATGGTGGTCGCCGAGTCGGCGATCGAGGCGGGGTCGGTGATGCTCGCCGAGCAGGGTATCCGGGATGACCCTGTCGCGGAGATCGTGCCGGCGGCGCTGGCCGGGTGGGCGTCTGATGGGCGCTTGTTGCGGGGCCTGCTGGATTACGCGCTGCGGACCGCGACAGGCGCCGAGTTCGACCGGATCGTGGCGACGCAGCTGCAGGACGTGGCGCGTCAGGGCGAGGCGCTGTTCCGGGCGGCGCAGCCGGCGGTGACCCGGTACACGCGGGCGCTGTCGCTGCCGTCGTGTGGCCGGTGCGTGGTGCTGGCCGGGCGAGTGGAGCGGTCGGATGTGGCGTTTCAGCGGCACCCGAACTGCGATTGCGTGTCGGTCCCGACGGACGGGAAGCATGCGCCGTGGCTGGTGGTGTCGCCGCGTGACGCGTACGAGGCGATGGGCGCGCGTGATCGCGAGAAGGCGTTCACGGTGGCTGGTGCGGAGGCGATCCGGCTGGGCGCTGATCCGGTGCAGGTGGTGAACGCGCGGCGGGGGATGTCGTCGTCGCAGGTTCCACTCGGCAGAGGGTGGGGCGCGCGTGGCCGGGCGGCGCCGGTGGGCGTGTATGGGCGCGGCCTGTACGTGACGAGTGAGGGCGTGACGAGGAGTGGCGAGGCAGGGCGGGCGATGCGCGCTGCGGGTTTGGATCCGCGCCGGTCGCCGCGGCTGATGCCGGAGTCGGTCCTCGCGATCGCCGAGAACGAGGCGGACGCGGTCCGGCTCCTGAAGTTGTACGGCTACTTCCGGTAGTCGCGAGTTCCCGTGCGGGGCGAGCCCGTGGCGGGAGTACCCCGAGCGATTCGAGGAGAAACAAGATGCATGTTCGTGGCCTGCCGGTGTTCGTGTGGTCCGTGGATGGTGGCGGTGATGGCGGGGAGCCGCCTGCGTCGCCGGAGCCGAAGGAAGGGTCGGGCGACCCGGCCGACCTCGGCGACGCCGGGAAGCGTGCCATCGCTGCGGAGCGGGCAGCGCGGACCGAAGCGGAGAAGCGCGCGACGGCGGCCGAGGCCGAGGTCGAGAAGTACCGGAAGGCGACCGAGACCGAAGCCGAGCGGCAGGCGCGTGAGCTCGACGACGCGAAGAAGAATGCCGAGCAGGCGGCCGGGCTCGTCGCCCGGTACGAGGCGGCAGAGACAGCAGGTCTGCCGCTGTCGATGGCGAAGCGGCTCATCGGGGCGACCCCGGAAGAGCTCGCAGCCGACGCCGCGCAACTCGCGCAGACCCTCGCCGCGCAGCCGAGCGGGACCCCCCGGGCAGACCCATCGCAGGGCGCCGGGAACACCGGCAGCGGGCGGACAACGTCCGTAGCAGAAGCCATGGCCGAGCTGAAGGCGTCCCGCGAGAAGAAGTAGCAGACCAACCATCCTCGAATCGAAAGGAACCACCTCATGCCTGGTCTGAAGACGACCACGTACGGCACGGGGAACTACGAGTGGATGTACAACACCCGAGGCATTCGGGATGGTGTCACCGCCGTACTCGACCCGGCCAAGTTCACGCAGGCGACGCACTTCCCGGACGGGTACATCCGCTCCGGCACCCCCGTGAGGGTCAACGACCTCACCGACATCACGCCGTGGGCTGACGCCGCCGGCGCGAAGCTCGGGTTCATCGGCGGGGACTTCCCGGTGAACGGGGCAGAGAAGCTGAACGTCCACGTGATCACCCACCCGGAGACAATCAAGCTCGACCGGCTCCCGGTGACGTTCACGGCCCCGGCGACCGCGTCGGTGCCTCACATCAACTTCGTGACGGGGGTCTGACATGGCGCTCTGGTCTGACATCGTTAGCCCGGTGTTGGCGACCGCGTACGCGCGGCTCACCATGCAGGAGTACGAGCAGCAGAACGGGACTCTCGCCCGTTACCTGCCGAACGTTGCAGTCGACGGCAACTACGTCGAGTTCTGGACGGACGGGGACCAGTTGGTCCGCGAGGCCGACTACCGTGCGTTCAACGCGCCCCCGGAGATCGGGTCGGGGCCGGCCGGGCAGAAGCAGGTCATCACGCTTCCGGCGATCTCTCGTAACGAGCCGATCGACGAGAAGACGCAGATGGCGCTTCGTCGGCTGCCGGACGACAGGGTCCAGAAGTCGATCTTCGCGGCGATCCGCCGGAACGTGTGGGCCACGTGCGACACGAACGAGCGGGCCCGCGGGATGGTCATCGACGCCGGTGCTGTCGTGGTGAGCGCGGGGAACTTCTCGATCAATGACAACTTCGGCCGCAACGCCGCGCTGAACGTCAACGCCGGCGCGGCCGGGTACTGGTCCGACGCCACGGTCGACCGGCTCACGCAGCTGATGACATGGTCCGACCTGTACGCGACCCACAACCAGGGCCGCCGCCCGGCGCGGATGCTCCTCGGGCGTGAGGCGTGGGCAGCGTTCGCGAAGGGCGACCAGTTCGCGACCCTGCTCGGGAACGGGGCCACCGTGCCACCGACTCGTGACGCGGTCGTCGGGCAGATCTCCCAGAACGGGTTGCCGACGCCGGACTTCTACGACCGGTCCACGCGGGCCGGTCGTGTCCTGTCCCCGAAGAAGATCTACCTGCTTCCGGAGGCAGGCGCGACGGAGTCCGACGAGGCGTCCCCTCTGGGGGCGACGTACTACGGCGAGACCTTGACCGCGCTCGCTGAAGGGTTCGACCTTGAGCCCGCGGAGACCCCGGGGATCGTCGTCGGGGTCTACAAGGAGGACCGGATCCCGTACACGGTGGAGGTCATGTCGGACGCGATCACGGAGCCCGTCGCGCACAACGCGAACGCGGCCATGGCGATCCAGGTGCTCGCCTGATGGTCGCCGGTGATGGTGGGGTGCTGCGGTACACCGTGGTGGTCCGTGATCCAGAGACGTCGGCGCCGGTGGCGCTTCTCGGTGGTGAGCCCGTCCCAGGTTGGGCGTCTGGGTTGGTGTCCCCGGACGACTTGGAGACCGTGGAACCGGCCGAGGGCGCACCGGCGCCGACCCGGCGCCGTAGGGCGTCGGAGCAGTGAGGGAGGGGGTGGAGGCGTGATGGATCAGGACGGCCTTGACCGTTTGGCCCTTGATCTTGGTGTCGACGTCTCCACCCTCGACCCTGCTCGGGTCGGTCTCCTCGCGTCGGACATCGAGCTGCGGATCACGCACCGGATGGGCCCGATCTCGGGTCTTGACCCGAACATGGTCGAGTACGTGGTGAGGAAGGTGCTCGTTAAGATGCTCCGTGGCGGCGTGTCGGATGGGGCGACTGCGGTGGAGGTCCGTGTCGATGATGGCGCGGTCGTCCGGCGGTACCCGGACGATGTCGATCCGTCGCTGATCACGGATGACTTGTGGGGGCTGCTTGGGTGGGACGAGGGCGGTCGTGACGCGTGGTCGATCCGGCCCTCGTACACGTCCGGGGCGGTTCCGAGGTGGGTGGTGTGGTGATGCTCGGCGACGACATCACGGCGGCGCTACCGGAGCTTCGGGCGCACGCAGCGTCGATGATGCTCGACGCGTGCCGCATTGAGCGGGTCATCGGGTCCCGGTTCGACCGTGTGTTTGGGGTCGACGTCGAGGACATGTCGGTCGTGTACGCGGGCCCGTGCCGGTTGAAGAGCGTGAACGCGCAGCCTCGTAGCGTGCAGGCTGGCCCGGTGGAGTGGACCGTCGACGTGGACGAGCTGCACCTGCCCGTGGCCGGGTCGGGGAATGTCCGCCCGGGTGACGTCGCGACGATCACCGGGGCAGAACTGGACCAGGGGCTCGTCGGGCGCCGGTTCGTCATCAGTGGCACCCCGGCCAGGACGGCGGCGACCGCGCGCAGGTTCCGAGTCGACGAGGTGTCCGGGTGAAGATCGACGCGTCAGAGCTGGTGGACCTGGGGCGGGATCTCGCCGACGTCGGTGTCGCCCGCGAGGTGCGGCAGGTGATGTCGAAAGCCGGCGTGGAGATGAAGAAGCGGGCCCGCGCGGAGGCGCCTACCGGTCACCTTCCGGGGTACGCGCGCACCATCAACTACGAGGTGTTGGACGGCGGGATGGCCGTCGAGTTACGCCCCGACGAGTCGGGGCAGGGCCTGTTGTCGGCGGTGGTGGAGTTCGGGCAGGGCGCGAACGCTGCCCGCCCGCACATTCTGCCGCAGGCGGACCGTGAGGCGCCCGTGGCTGAGCGGCACATCGCCGACGTGCTCGCGCGCAGGATCGCCCGTGGCCGTTGACCTGCTCGCGTTCCTCGACATGGCGCGTGACCGGGTCGGGCAAGCAGTAGAGGCTCCCCAGCTACGTGCCCGGCCAACACCGGGCGCGGTCCGCCCGCCGTACGTGCTGCTGCTGATGGCGCCACCGGACCGGGCATCGGAGCGGTTCGCGGGCGTGTCGTCACTGCGGGACGGGCTCCTCGCCACCGAGGTCGGCGCGACCAGCGCCGAGCAGGCCATGTGGCTGCACGACCAGCTTGACGGCGCGCTGCTGGACTGGCGGCCCGAGATCGAGGGCGCATGGTACGCGCCCCTCACCTACTACGCGCGGCCACGGCTGATCGAGCCGGCCACGCACAACCTCCCCGGGGTCCCCTTGTGGACGGTGTCCACGCTGTGGGACTTCCGGGCCGAGCCGGACGAGACACAGGAGTGGGCATGACGGGATGGGTGCGGGTGAAGGACCCGGCGACGGGACACCACCTGACGGTCACGCAGCGGCAGGCCGAGACGTTCGGGGGCGTGGTGCTGAAGGACCACGCCGCGGTCGACGAGCTGGGCAGGCCGCTGCCTCCGAAGTACAACAACCGCGTAGCGGCCGGTCCGGCTGCTGCTGAGCAGAAGAAGGAGGGGTGACCGTGGCTCTCATGGTTCCGCCCGGCATCACCAGCATGGGCATGGTGTCGGTCTTCTGGGTGGATGCGCTCGCGTCCCCTGGCGCGCCGACCCTGGCGGAGTTGACGTCGGCGACGGCGGCGCTGGACATCGGCTGCTACATCCACGGTGAGTGGACGGTCGTCGACGCGGAAGAGGAGATCATCGAAGATCGCCGGTTCTGCTCGAAGACGGTGTACGGAGACTTCGGCGAGGTGAAGGTCACGTTCGATGACCTGCGGTACGTGATCGACCCGCAGCACCCCGACAGCATCACCTCGAAGGCGTCCGCCCTCCTCACTGAGGGCAAGCAGGGGTTCCTCGTGCTGCGGTGGGGGAAGGACAACGAGATCCCGCTGGCGTCGGGCGACATCGTGGACGTGTACCCCGCGAAGATTGGGCGTCCGGTGAAGCAGCGCGGCGACGGTAAGAGCAACCTCGTCGCCAAGCAGCGGCTGATCCCGACGGGTGAGCCTTCGATCGACGTCCCGGTGGCGGCCTGACCATGACGGAAGCGAAGACACCGAGCGTGGACCTTGACGCGTGGATCAGCCAGGCCAGCCTTCCGGAGATCGAGGAGACGGTCTACCGGGATGGCCGGCTGATCGCGCAGATCAAGCGACTTGAGAATGAACTCGACCGTGCGCCCCGCGGCGCAGGTGGCGGGGCGCGATTCTCCGGCGGGCCGACGACGCGCGCCGAGGTTGAGCAGCAGCTCGCCGACCTGATCGCGGCAACCGGCGAGGGAGCGCTGACGTTCCGGCTGCGGGCGTTGACCGATGAGCAGCGGGACGACCTCGCCCGCCGGTTCCCCCAGCCGGGCGAGGACGCCACGAGCGAGGACCGGGACGCATACGAGCGCGCACTCGGGGTGGCGCTGCTCGCGGCCCAAGCGATCGACCCGAGCATCAGCGAGGAGCAAGGCGCGCGGCTGCGGGCGGCGATCGGTGACGCGCAGATGACGAAGCTGGTCACGGCGTGCGGGACCGTGAACCGGATGGTCATCGGTGACTCGGCTTTTTGGCGGCGCAGCTCTGGGAAGACCCCGGCCTAGTCGCTGAGCTGCGCTGCGCTCGTGACTGGGGCGCCCCGTGGGGGGTGTTCCGTGGCCGACGCGCCCCGGGGGGACCGTGGACCGACGAGGACCGGCGGGCGGCGCTGCTCCTCGCCGACTACGAGGCGACCGTGTGCGGGGGATGCGGGCAGCCGCACCATCTGGCGCACGACCCGGACCTGTCAGAACGGTGGGGTGTTGAGCCGGTGCTGTGCTTCGCGTGCGCGGCCCGCGACGACCGCGCCCAGAGAGTCCACGGGAACGACGCCAATGAACAGCCAGGAGCGTTCACGTACGCGATCCGCCTAACCGAACCAAGACGGAAGGGGGTCGCTAGTGGCTGACAGGACCGTCACCGTCCGGCTGCAGGCCGACGACAAGCTGTCCCCCGCTCTGGCGAAGGCGTCGGGGTCGTCAACGGCCCTCGCGGCCGGGCTGGGGAAGTCGTCGAAAGCATCCGACGAGCTGGGGAAATCGACCGGGAAGACGGCGTCCCAGCTTGAGCGGATCCGCCCGACAGCCGCGCTGGCGGCTCTCGGAGTCGGGACCCTCGGAGTCGGGGCGGCGTTCCAGGCCGCGTACCGGTCGGTGACCACGTTCGATACGGCGATGTCGGCGATGCGCGCCTACCTTGAGCCGACCACGGCCGAGTTCAACCAGCTCCGCGACGCGGCACTTGAGATGGGGAAGACGTCGTCGTTCTCGGCGTCGGAGGCGGCCCGGTCGATGACCGAGCTCGGCAAAGCGGGCGTGTCCACGAAGGACATCCTGTCCGGCGGACTGGTCGGGGCGCTGAACCTCGCGGCGGCTGGCCAGATGGACGTCGGCGAGGCCGCAGAAGCCGCGGCTGCCGCCATGGCCCAGTTCTCCCTGTCCGGGAAGGACATCCCCCACATCGCGGACCTCCTCGCGGCCGGCGCCGGTAAGGCGCAGGGTTCCGTACGCGACATGACGCTGGCGATGAAGCAGGTCGGCTCCGTCGCTGCGAACGCTGGCCTGTCGATCGAGGAGACCACGGCCGGGTTGACGGCGTTCGCGAACGCCGGCGTCGTCGGATCCGACGCCGGGACCTCCTTCAAGAGCATGCTGCAGCGACTGACGCCCCAGTCGAAAGAGGCGCAGAAGGAGATGGAGCGCCTCGGGATCAGCGCGTACGACGCGAACGGGAACTTCATCGGCCTATCGAAGTTCGCCGGTGTGCTGCAGACCGCGCTGAGCGGGTTGACCGACGAGCAGCGTTCGGCGTCGATGGGCATCATCTTCGGGTCGGACGCGGTCCGTGCGGCGACAGTCCTGTACAAGGAGGGCGCGGCGGGGATCACCCACTGGACCAACGAGGTCACGGACGCCGGATACGCCGCCAGGGTGGCCGCAGAGCTGAACAACAACCTCACCGGTGACCTGCGGAAGCTGGGGAACACGATCGAGTCGATGCTGCTGGCCCGCTCGGGTGGGCTGGTCGACTTCTTCCGGATCATCACGCAGGGCGTGACCGGCCTGATCACCATCGTGGACGGGCTACCTGGGCCAGTCCTGGCGGCGGGCGCGGCCCTCGTGGCATTCACGGCTGTGCGCCCGCACTTCACCAGCCTGGTGGACGCGGTCCAGGCGGGGTCGGGGCGGGTGCGGGCGGGGTTCTCGGGCATGGGGGCGGCGTTCCAGTCGGCGCATACGCAGATCCGGGCGGCGGTGGCGGCGCCGATCGCTCAGCACTTTGTCGCGCTGGGCGATTCGACGGTGGTCGCGGCGGCGAAGGCCAACACGATGACGCAGGCGTACCGGCCTTTGACGGCGTCGCTTGCTGCTGCGAGCGTCGCGGCGGCGTCGTTTAAGACCGCGGCGTCCGGGGTGATTGGGGCGCTCGGCGGGCCGTGGGGCGTTGCGCTCATGGCTGCAGGTGCGGCGGTGGCGTACTTCGCGCAGCAGAAGGCGCAGGCGGCGGCGCGGTCGCAGGAACTGGCAGCGGCTGTGGACGCGGACACGAAGGCTCTCGGTGCGAACACGTCCGCCCTGGGGGAGAACACGCGCAGCGTCGTGGTGAACCGTCTTGAACAGGACGGGATGCTCGCTGCAGCGCAGCAGCTTGGTATCTCGACGAGAGATTACACGGACGCGATCCTCGGGAACGCTGAGGCGCTCGCGCGAGTGAACGCCGTCCTGGACCCGCACCTCGCGGGCGTCGCGGAGATGGCGCAGCAGTACGACGCGACAGGGTTCCGGGTCGATGACACGTCTCAGAAGGCGAGCTTCCTCAAGGGCACCCTGCGGGAGCTGACGGGGGAGATCGCGCAGTCGTCGGACGCGGCGAAGCGCAAGGCTGAGGCGATGGGGCAGGACGCCGGCGCGATGGGCGTCGCCGGGGCGGCGTCGGACTCCCTGACGGGGAAGACGAACAGTTTGGCGGCGTCGACGAAGGACGCTGAGGCCGCGACGAAGGCACTCGACTCGGCGCTGAAGGCCCTGTCGGGGTTCCTGTCGGCTGACGCGGCGGTCACGAACTACACGGGCAAGCTCATGGAGCTGAAGAAGGCCACGGACGGGTCGTCCGCGGCGATGAACGTGCAGACGGCGTCGGGCCGGGCGGCGCGGGCGCAGATGAACGACCTGACGTCGTCGGCGGTGCAGGTCATCAAGACGATGATGGACCAAGGTGCGTCACATCAGCAGGTCGCCGCGAAGGCCAACGAGATGGCAGCGCAGATCGACAAGGCTGGCCGCTCCGCGGGGTACTCGGCGTCGGAGACCAAGAAGTACACCGACCAGTTGCGTGCGGTGCCCGGGACCGTTCACACGAGGGTCACGGCGAACGTGTCGGCGGCGTATGCGGCGGTGGGCGGGTTCGTGGCGTGGGCGCAGCGGCAGTCGGTGACGATCCACGCGCAGACGGGCGTCCGCTACAACCCGGGGCTGTTCGCTGACGGTGGGATCGTGGAGGCGTACGCGCGGGGCGGGATCCGCGACATCGAGCGGTACGCGAACGGCGGCCGGCGGGGTGAGAGCCATGTCGCGCAGATCGCCCCGGCGGGGGCGTGGCGCGTGTGGGCCGAGCCTGAGACCGGTGGTGAGGCGTATATTCCGCTCTCTCCGGCGAAGCGGGGCCAGTCGATGGCGATCCTCGAAGAGGTCGCCCGCCGGTTCGGTCGGCGCCTTGAGCGGTACGCGGACGGTGGGACGACATATGGGCGGGCCCGCCCTGAGTACGCGGCGGGGCGGCAGGCACGGGGGACCGGTGGAGTGACCACCGTGAACGTCACCAATCACTACCCGGTGGCGGAGCCTGCGTCGACGACTATCAACCGCGGGCTGCAGCACGCGGCAGCGATCGGACTGGGGGTGTGACCTCGTGGCCGACGCTGAGTGGCGCCTGAACGGGGTGGCCTTGTCCGATCCTGCGCGCGGCTGGTCACTGCAGGCCGGGTCGGTGTGGCGTGCCCCGGTGGTGCCGCGCCTGTCGCAGGTGGAGCTCCCGGGCCGGTCTGGTGAGGTGCCGACCGGCCCGCCAGGATACGTGCTGGAAGCACCGCTGCTGACGTTCGAGTGGCTGGTCCGTGCACCGAGCATGCTCGGCTTGGACCGTACCCTCGATGACCTGTACGTGCTGCTCGCGTCGACGCCGCTACGAGTGACCCGCGTCGTCGTCCGCGACTGGGAGCGTCACGAGACGTTCGCAGACGCCCGCCTCGTGTCCATCGCCGAACGCGACGGCGCACGCGTCGGGCCTGGGACAGCGTCCGTGCGGGTCGTGGCACAGTTGAGGATGCCCGGCGTGGCCTTCCGGGGGCCAATCACGGAGGCAGCGCTTTCCGTGAACGGCCGCACCGCACTGGTCGGCCTCGTCGGGTCCACCGCGCCCATCCCCGACGCCGTCATCCGGGTCACCGGGCCCGCGACGTACGCGGCCGTCGTCGACGAAGCCACCGGCACGTCGATCACCTGGACCGGGAACCTCCCCGCTGGGCAGTACGCGTACCTCGACGCCGGGCGGCTCCTGCTGCACAAGAGCGGCAGCCCATCGGCGTGGGACGCGCCAGGGACGGACTCCCCTGAGCTCGACTACTCCGTCGCCGGGCCCCTACGGGTCACTCCGAGAGTTCCCTCGTACACGACCGACCGCACGGTCGCCGTCGTGTCGTCCCTGACCGGCACCGGACAGCTGCTGATGCGCGCCCAGTCCGCATACCTGTGACCCGCTCGCGTGAGGAGGCCCCCTGGTGGATCTCCGGCTAGTGGCGTATGCCCCGAACGGGGCCCGGCTCGGGTTCCTCCCGCAACCGCTCGCGCTCGACGCGTCCCTCCCCCTGAACGACGTCCCGGCGATGACGGTCCGTTACTCGCGGGCCGCGCTCGGCGGGGGGATCCTCCGCCGCGGGCTAGAGCAGGGCCTCGAAGTGGCGCTGCAGGTGAACCACTCCGGGGATTGGGTGGAGCCCGACGGGTGCCGGTTCGTTCTGATCAAGCGGAACGTGGACACGTTGGATGACTCCGACGTCGTCACTCTGACGATGCCCGGGTACGGGTGGCTGCTCCGCAAGGCGCGGCTGCTGGACACGACGCACATCCGCCCCAAGGGTGACCACCAGGAGGGCAAGCGGGCGTTCCTGTCGGCGACTACAGGCGGGATCATGGCCGCCCTCATGGACGAGAACACGACCCGTGGCGGGGTGCCCCTCGCCAAGACGTTCACGTCCACGAAGGACAGCGCCGGCGCCGACTGGGCGAAGGTTGTCACCCTCTACCTTGAACTCGGCCTCGACCACGACCAGATCCTGTCGTCCCTGACGGATCAGGGCATGTGCGACTGGACGACCCGCGCGCGTGAGCTGCGCCTGTACAACCCTGACGGGGTCCTCGCCCGTGACGTGTCCGGGACGGTGGTGCTGCGCCTCGGGCGGGACGTGACCGAGGCTCCCGTCGAGGAGACCATCGAGGGCGTCGTGTCGACGATGCTGCTCCGCGGCGACGAGGGAGCGGTGTGGACCGCGAACAACCCGTCGGCGCCAGCCCCGTGGGGGAAGTGGGAGGGGTACATCTCCCAGGGTGGGGTGTCCGACCAGGGGACAGCGATGTCGCTGGTGCAGTCCGATCTTGCGTTGGCGGCGCGGGTCCGGGGCCAGTACACGCGCCGGTTGGTGTTGGACCGGCCCGGGGCGCGGTCCCTGCCGATTCGGGACTACCTGCCTGGCGATTGGGTAACAGGCCCGACAGACCGCCGGTCGGAGCGGGTCCGCGTCCACCAGATCACGCTGTCGCGGGACGAGCGGGGCGCTGTCACGGGGTCCGTGGTACTCAACGACAGGCTCGTAGACGCCGACATCCGGCGGACGAAGCGGATGCGCGGGATCGTCGGCGGTTCCCAGGCAGACGGTGGCGCCGGCACCCGCCCGACGGACCCGCCGTCGGAGCGGGACAACCGCACCCCGAAGGCCCCCACGGGTCTGGTCGTGGCCACGTCAGCGTTCATCGCCGAGGACGGGCAGTCCGTCGGGCGGATCGCCGCCCAGTGGGACGCCGTCACGGAAGCTACCGACGGCACGTCGATGGAGATCGCCGGGTACGGGCTGTGGATGCGCCGCGACGTCGCAGGGTCCCCGTGGGTGTTCCTCACCCGCACCCCAGGGACGACCGTCGAGTATTGGCCGCTTCCGCCGGGGGAGCGGATCTGGGTGGCGGTGTCAGCGATCCCTTCGTATTCGCCGAACTGGTCCGCCCTGTCGGTGCCGTTCTTCGTGGTCGTCGGATCAGACGTGGAGCCGCCGCCGGTCCCGTCGAACCTCGTCCTGACGGTGCGGCTCGGGATGATCCGCCTGGAATGGGACGGACTGGGCCGGTACGGGGAGGCCATGCCGATCGACTTCGCCCGCCTAGAGGTGGAGAAGAACGGGCATGCCGGGACGTTCGGGACAATGCTGTTCGCGTCGGCGCTCGTGGACGACCCGCCGTACGGGCAGCCGCAGCAGTACCGTTCCCGCACCGTGGACCGGTCCGGGAACGCGTCGGGCTGGTCCGAGTGGGTCACTGGCACCACTGCCCCCCTCGTCGACGCCGACGTGATCCTCACCCAGCTGAACGCCGCGCAGACCACCATCACGAACATCGGGCAGGCCGCGATCGAATCCGGCGTCACCCTGACGGAGAAGCTCGCCCAGCTGCAAGACACGCTCGCCAAGGCCGAGATCCCGATCGTGTCGCCGAACGACCCGACCGTCTCGGACGGCATCGGCCGCCCAGCCGGGGCACTGTGGGTGAAGACGAACACGGCCGGACACATGGTCAACATGTGGCGATGGGACGACATCGCCTCCTTGTGGTTCCAGATGCCGTTGTCCTCGACGATCATTCCCCAGATCCAAATCGGGTCCGGAACGGCCGGGCTGCTCGACGTGTCCCGCCTGACCGCGACCACGGCACAACTCGGGACGGCTGTCATCGAGAAACTGTGGGCCGACGTGGTCCGCTCCCGGAAGATCACCACGGACATGCTCATCGTGTCCGCCGGGGAGAACATCATCCCCGACCCGGTGTTCACGTCCGGGCTGAGCGGATGGAACGCGATGGCTGGCATATCGTGGTCCGCCACCGCTGGACGCAACAACGGGCCCGCGTTCGTCGTGAACCACACGTACGGGTCCGCGCGGGGTGTGTTCGCGAAGACTCGCGTTCCCGTGAAGGGCGGTGGGCAGTACCGGCTCTCCCTGTCGATCAAGGCCAGCGCGGCCGTGTCCTGGTTGAACATAAACGCGACGCTCTTGTTCCGGCGGCGGGACGGCAGCGTGTACAACGTCGTGATGGGCCCCGACCCAGCCGGGACATTCACGGCCGGGCAGTGGACCACGATCGGGTACCAGCCGCTCTCCTGCCCTGACGACGCGGTCGACGCCGAAGCGCAGGTCTGGTTCATGCAGACCGCGCCGACGGCCACGTACACGATCGACTTGGTGTCCGCCGCACGGATGACAGACGCGTCGCTCATTGTCGACGGCGGGATCTTCGCCCGGCACCTCACCGCAGGCGCCGTCACCACCGACAAGCTCGCCGCCCTCGTCGTCACCACCGACAAGCTCGCAGCCAACGCCGTCACCGCCGACCGTATCGCCGCCGGGGCGATCACCGCCGAGAAACTCGACGCGACCGCCATCACCGGGAAAACCATCACCGGCGGATCCATCTACGGCGCCTACATCGAAGCCAAGAACCCCAACAACAACGGCAAGGTTTTCATGTCGCCCTACGGGATATGGGCGAACGACCCCGCCGGCACTACCACGTTCTTCCTGGACTCCTCCACCGGTCAGGTCAACGCTCGCGGCGCGTTCCGGTCAACAGACTCATACGGGTACGGCGTGGAGATGACTCTGAACGCGTGGGGCGGCAGCGCTGGGCTCAAGGTCACGAACCCGAATCTGGGCGTGTCTGGAGCGATCGTCGCAAAGCGGGTTGCCGGCGCAGGGTACGACGCAAACGACTTCGTGATACACGGGCCCGAGACGACCGTGAACTCTTCAGGCCGGGCTGAACTGGTCATGAAAGCCGGCGGGACGTGGCGGCTGCAAGGCTTGTACACGCAGGTGAACTCGGGGGTCGAGTCGAACACCTCGAATATCCGCCTGTACGGGCAGGACGTGAATATCTACAACACGAAACCGAACGGCGCAGGGAACATCTGGCTGACGTCTCAGCAGCACACGTTCATCCAGCCGACCGGGGGCGCGGTGTACGTCGGCGGCGGGATAGGGCCGGTGCGGCTGCACGCGTCGGAGCTGCTGACGGTCGGGCTACCGGCCACGTCGGGCGGGTTCCCCCTCACGATCAGCGCTGACTGGAAGGTCTTCTATCAGGGGTCGTCACGGACGGTGAAGACCGACATCCACGACGCCGAGCAGCGACTCAGTCTCGACGCGGTGAAGGGGCTGAGGCCGAAGCTGTGGCGGGACCGCGGCGAGGTCCGGGACGCGGTCGCGATGGCGATCGAGTCCGGCGCTGGCGTGGTGGAGGCGCAGCGCGCTGCCCTCGCCAGCGCCGGGCAGTACCTCGGGTTCCTAGCCGAGGACATGGCTGCCCTCGGCCTCGACCAGCTGGTGATTCAGGGCGGTCCGGAGCAGGTCCCCGGGGTCGCCTACGACCGGGTCGCTGCCGCGCTCGTGCTGTGGCTGCGCGACCACGAACAACGACTAGTCGCTCTGGAAGGGGCCCCGCTGTGACGACCATCCCGACCTTGGACGTGAAGTCCCGCCCGAGCCCCGAAACGGACATGCGGTGGGTCCGCTGGTTGGGGTCAATGCTCGACGGGTCGACGTCGACGGGGACGATCACGATCAAGGCTGACCGGACGTCCCCGCTGTTGGACGACGACCCGGACCAGCCGCGGTCGATCCTGCCGAACCCGATCACGTCCGCGGTGCAAGAGGTGAACCTCGTCGAGGACATCGGTACCCGGAAGTACATGTACGTGGCGGTGCCGGTGCCCGCGTCGGATGACCCGGACCTGGTGGGGTACGGGTTCACGTACACGGCCGAGATCAAGCTGAAGAACGGGGCGCAGTTCGGGCCGTACACGTTCACGGTGCCGCTGTCGACGCCGGCCACGGGCCTGTGGCTGAACAAGGTCGCTGCGGCGACGCCAGCGCCGGGGGAGGCACTGCCGCAGATCACGAAGGCCCAGTTCGACGACGCGGTCGCACGGATCCTCGTGCTGGAGTCAATGGGTGGCGCTGGCGGGGCGCCTCACGCGGCGTCGCACGGCCCAGGCGGGGTCGACGCGGTCGCGCTGTCGGCGACGCAGATCACCACAGGGGTGATAGCGCCCGCGAGGCTCGGCGCCGGCACGGCAGATTCGTCCACGGTGTTGTTCGGGGACGGCTCGTGGAAGATGGTCCCGGGCGGGTCTGGGTCTGATCCTGACGCGGTGAAGCTGTCGGGGGACCAGACGGTGTCGGGCGTGAAGTCGTTCACGCAGGCGCCTTCGGTGCCGGACGGGTCGTGGACGGTCGCGAAGACGACTGGGCTGCAGGCCCTGCTCGATGGCAAGGCGTCGAGCGCGAACCCGACGTTCACAGGCACAGTCACCGGCGTCACGAAGGCGCATGTCGGGCTGGGGAACGTCGACAACACAGCCGACACCGCGAAGACGATCAACGCGTCACAGATCACCTCCGGGGTGATCCCAGCCGCTCGACTCGGGACCGGCCTCGCGGGCGCGTCTACCGTCCTGTACGGCGACGGCACCTGGAAGACCGCACCCACCGGCGGCGGCGGCGGCACAGGAGAGGTGCCCCCGGGCACTCCCATCGTGCGGTTCGCGAACCCCGACATGACATGGCCCACGGACCTCCCGACTCCGACCTCCGCGCAGCCTCTGATCCTGTACGCAGACATCTCCTCCGACCCGGACATGCTCGCCTACCCAGCACCTCCCCTCCACACCCGCAACCAGTGGATGCGGTACCACGGGCCGGAACCGATCGAGCAAATGCCGACCGTCACCGTCGCCTCCTCGAACGTGAACGGGCGCACCGCCACCTTCACTGCCACACCTAACCCGACGCCGGAGACCACGATCATCGGTTTCGCGTGGACGTTCACGCAAGGCGGCGTGAGCACGGGACAGACCGGGACTGGCCAATCCGTCACCAAGACCGCGCCCAACGCAGGCGAATACACCGCCACGGTCGTCGTCACGGACAGTAACGGGATGACCGCCACCGCCTCTCACACGGTGACCCTCACCGAAGGGCAGGTGACCGTCACCGCCCGCGGCACCGTCGACGGCATGACCGTCGAATGGGCCGGCACGGGCACCGACCCCGAAGGAGAGCCCATCACGTACTCGTGGACGGGAACCGACGGGCTCACCGGCACCGGCGCCACCCTGTCGAAGACCTACGCCACCAGCGGAACGAAGTCGGCCACGGTCACCGCCACGGACAGCAAGGGGACGACCGCGACCGCGACCGCGACCGTGTCGGTCTCCGCTCCGGTTACGGGAGCCTTCACGTCGGACACCTTCACGACGGCCTCCACGGATGTCCTCAACCGCGACACGGAGCCCATGGCGACGAACGGTGGGACTGCGGTCAAGCCGCTCGGTGTCGGTCAGCCTGCTCGGGTCTCCATCGCCTCTGGTCGCCTCAAGTTGGACACGCAGGGCACCAACAACGTCAATGTCACCTACCCGAACTCGGCCATGGACCCCAAGGCCGCCGTCACGATCCCCATGCACTCCGGCGACCCGCTATTCCGCTTCACCTGCTACTGGAACGGAACCCAGTCGGTCTACGCCCTGTTCGAGGCAGGCGGCAAGATCACGTGGGGACGCTACGACGGCGCCAACACCACGACCGGAGTCATGCAGGCCACCGGCGCGTGGACAACCGGCGACCGCGTCGAGCTGTCCTACGTCGGCACGACCTTCCGCGTCCTCGTCACGCGGGCAGGCGCCACGCATGCCGACCTCACGACGACGATCACTCGCCCGTCCGCCGTGGCCTCATCCCAGGCCGGGGTTAGGCAGGACCGCGTCTACCAGAACATCGAACTCGACGACCTGTGGATCGGATCAGCCTGATGAGCCTCTCCTCATGGTGGCAGTTCCTACCGTCCGGGCCGGTCCTCCTAGAGGGCCGGCCCGGAAACACGGAGGGCCGCGTCCGGTTCGTCACAACC
This sequence comes from uncultured Veillonellaceae bacterium, assembly GCA_964647865.1. Lineage (GTDB taxonomy): Bacteria > Bacillota > Negativicutes > UBA1444 > UBA1444 > UBA1444. Next base: position 20,320 of record CAZYJK010000012.1, read on the forward strand.
GAACACCCCGTACCGGGAGGGTCATTCTCTCAGTCGTACCAACGCATCTTCGGGAACATGACGTACTGCGCCCCGGTCCCGCGGAACGCCCCCGACGCCCGCCCCGCGGACCCCTACATCGCGGGACGGGCGATCGGCGACCGACAGATTTACATCACAGAGGGATACCTGCCCACGTTCAACACGTCGCAGTACAACCTCCCCACCTTCATCATCGACTCCACCCTCCCGCCAGGACCGGCCGCTGACGGTGGCGGGAACTACACGCGAGGGCGCCTCTACCACCGGTGGGAGCGGAACTACTACGTACCACGTGGCGGTACCTTCTCCTACTGGCAGGAGACCCTTGACGTCCCGATCCCGATCGGGTTCCGTGGCGCATCAGGCACCGACGCCTCAGCATCGGTGATCGACATCGGCACCGGCAAAATCGTCGACTACTGGGTCGTCGCCACCGCTGACGGCACCCGCACCTACCTCGACACGTCCTCCCAGAACGGAAACAGCGAACTCGCCGCGTCGTACTCGCCGATCCCCGCTGGAGAAACCTGCTACACGACGTTCGGCGAGGCGTACAACTACCGCACCCCGTCAACGCCCGGAGCGTTCAACCGAGGCAACGTCGTAGCCTCCGGGATGATCGGGTCCGGCTTCCAGATCGGCATCCACGAAGCGCTCATGGCCTCCGGCCTCAAGATCAACCCTGACGGGTCGATCTCCGACGCCCCCCCGATCGTGGACGCGATCCAACACGTCATCGGCCTGGAGTTCGCCCTCTGGTTCGGGCAAGGCCAAGGGCAATTTTCGTGGCCGGCGAACTTCACCGACGCGAACAATGCGGTAGCCGACGAGCTGCTGTATGGGCAGCGGCTCTACTTCGACCCGAACGTGGTGAAGGTGTCTGACTACACGGACCCCTTCACGCGGGCGCTTGTGTGGACAGGCACGAACTACGGGTTCATTCCCACCGACGTGTCCGGGAACTTCGCGATCCGCGGCGAGTTCTGGTTCCGGCCCGACCCGTCCCACGAGCACCCATGGACGCGGATCTTCAACAAGTCCTCGGGAGGGGACCGCGCCGCGATTCTGCGCCGCTTGCCCTGGTACCAGCTCCGCTCCCTCCCGAAGGACTACGGCAAGCCAGGGACGCCCACAGCGGGCCTTCTGTCACCGCTGGGGATACCCGCCTGACACCGAACCGAAAGGGGACACCTCATGGACGACCAGACACGCCTCGCCGCGCTCGTGGACGCCTACATGACGCAACTCGCGTCCGTCACACACCAGCTGTTCGAGACCCAGATCAGGCTCCGCGCTCTCGAAGCCGAACGCGCCCAGCAGGGCGACGGCGCGGGAGGAACGGGCGGTGGGTGATGCTCGTGCCAGACCGTGACCTGAAACGCGACGGTTGGGCCCGCTACCAGCCCCGACCGGCCCGGCGGGTCGGATTCCGCGGAAGGTTCCTCACCCTCGTCGGTCTCGCGTACATCGCCCAAGGGATCACCTCCGCGGAGGACTGGGGCCTCGCACCGCACGAGGAGATCCCCGAATGGGGACGCGTCGCGATCTGGGCCGTCGCGGGCCTGATCGCCATCAGCACCGCCTGGCGGCCCCCAGGATTCCGCGACGAAGTCGGGTGGGTATGCCTTTACTTCCCGCCAGCGATCTGGGCCGGGTCGTACCTGATCTCGTGGGTGGACTACATCTTCCCCGGCGGGGGCCCGGGATACGAGCTCGGGTGGGTGTCGGTGCTGGTGTGGAGCTTCGTCGGAGCGGTGATCTACATCTGCGCGGACTGGCCGGAGCCACCGGTTCTGCCGGTCGATCCCGACGTCGAGACGTAGAGGCGGCGCCGTGGAGGGGGCTACATCAGTGGGGGGGATCTTCGTGGCCGTGCTGACGGCGCTCGCGGCCGTGGTCGGCGGAGTGGCGACGTGGCGGAAGGCATCGAGCGAGGCAGCGGCAGCGTCTGCGAACGCGGTCGAGGCGACGATCGCGCGGCGTGACGCGCGGATCGACGAGCTTGAGGACCACATCGAGGAGATGCGCCGTCGTGAGCGGGCGTTGATCGACTTCGTGTTCAAGCTGCAGCTGCACATCCAGTCCGGTCATGGTCCGCCGCCCCCGCCGTGGCCGGACATTCTCATGCGTAACGGGTCGCAGTAGCGACAGACGAAGGGGAAACACCTGTGGGGATCGACGTGTACATCAGCCCGTCCACCCAGCCGCACTACCGGGTGCCGGGCGGCGGCAGCGAGCAGTCCATTCAGCGGGCTATCGGCGCCCACCTAGAGGCCGCGCTCCGGCGGTGCGGGATCTCCTGCTACCTGTCGCAGTGGACGGGGGAGGGGCGGTACGTGCAGGCGGCGCAGGAGTCGAACCGTCTCGGCGCCCGGTACCACTTCTCCCTGCACTCCGACGGTCTCGACGGCCCGCGAGGCGTGACCGCGAACTGGACCCACTCGATTGTCTTCCCGGGCGCGCGCGAGGCCCGACGGGTCGCCGTCCTCATCGAGGAGGAGCTCAAAGCCGCCACCGGGTGGCCCTCCCGCGGCGTCGTCGAACGCTCCGACCTCTACGAACTGTCCGCCACCGACGCGCACGCCATCCTCACCGAATCCGGGTTCCACACGAATCCCACCCAGGCAGCTGTCATGCGTACCAACCCCGGCCTGTTCGCCGAGGCGTACTGCCGCGCCTTCTGCCGAGCCCTCGGCAGAACCTACATCCCTGCCGGGGGAAAGCTCGACAAGCAGCCCCTGCCCGGGATCCCCACGCCACCAGCAAAGACTCAGGAGGAACCAGAAGTGAGCGCACAGGACGTCTGGATGTACGGGGTGCACCGCCCCGGCGACAAGAACGCAGACAAGGAGGGCCGCGTGTCAGCCCTGCAGGAACTGGCCGATGCCAAGACCATCGCGATGCGCGTGGACGCGCGCCTGGCCGTCATGGAAGCCGCGCTCAAGGCCCTCGCGGAAGCGAAGAGTATCGACCCTGCCCCGATCGTCGCTGCTATCGAGGTGGCCGGTAGGGACGCAGTCGCTCAGCTCGCTGCATCACTCGATGGGGTGCAGGCCACGGTGACCCTTGGGGGTCCGCGGTGAACGTGACGGTGGCGCGCCCAGCGGAGTATGCGAAGGCCATCGTTGGCGCGGCCGTGGCCGCGGCGTCAGCGGCGATCCCCGTGGTCGACGACGGGGTCACCCCGTCCGAGCTGATGGTCATCCTCGTTGCCGCCCTGACGGCGTTCGGAGTCGTGTGGGCCGTCCCCAACGCCGCGCCAGCCGATGCTGAGGGCGACGGGTACGAGGGCAAACACCGTGCCTGACCGTCCCCTTATCTCGTCCAGTGACCCCGCCGGGTCACCGGCACGGGAGTACCGGCCGACGAAGTGGTCCGTACCGTGGCTGATCGTCCCCGTCATGGTCGCTTACGAGCTGTTCGCGATCGTGTGGTCGAAGGACGGCGGCCCCCTGTCGCACGTCCTGTGGTGGGCCACCGGCCCGGTTGCGTCCGCCCGTTGGGCTGTCGTCGGCGGCGCCCTCACCGGGTTCTGCGCGTGGCTGGCCATCCACATCCTGTGGCGCACCCCCGGCCTCGCTGAGCTCGCCGGAGCCGTGGCCGGCGCCGTTGTTGTCCTGTCCGCGTACGTCCTGATCGTGAGGTGACCCGTCGTGGGTGCCGCTGACCTTTATCGCGCTTCCCCGTCGATCGGGGAGCACCGCGCCGTAGCCGCGAGGGTGACCGCCCTCGAAACCGGGCCCCCGCCAGGCGGCGGATCGGTCACGTATGAGACCGTTCCGCCCGGGTCGACGTTCACCCTCGACCGCTCGGGCGGGGCGTGGCCTGCCCGGCCCACGGCCAGAACGGATGTCGTCATCCGGTGGCGCGGCGTCTCGCCAGCGCCGCCCCTCGTCGCCTCTGGCACCGCGGGCATGTATGCGGGCGACGAGTTTGTCGAAGAGCTCCCCTGATGGTTTCCCTCCCAGCCGATCGAGCGGTGAGCGCGGGCCAGTGGGTCACGCTCACCGCCACCTCCACGGACGCGGCATGCGAGTGGTCGCAGTTGTCCGGGACCGGCGTTGACCTGGAGGCCACGGGTCTCGTCGCGCGGTTTCTCGCCCCGGCCGCGGCCGGGGCCTTGGTGTTGCGAGCGACCGACAGCGCGGGCAGCGACGACATCGTCATCCGCGTCACGAGAGCAGCATCCCGCGGCAACGGGACGCGCCTGTGGGGCCGGGTCGCCCGCGAGATCGCCCGAGGCAGGGACGTCCTCGCGCACCCGTTCGCCACGACCTCGATCTGGAATGTCCCGATCGGCGACCGCGCCGTGTACGTCCCCCTGGGCCTGACCGCCCCCACCAACGGGTACTCCACCGACGACGTCCATATCGTGTTCACCCCCGGTGCGCCGCTCCGGTCTCTAGTCGACCGGGGCTACTGGTGGCCGTGGACGTCCGGAACGTCCGTCCCGGGGACGGACACCGGCGTACAGGTCCAAGTCCCTGACACATGGATCATCGCCCCTCCCGGGCCGACGTCGTTCCCGAACAACGCGACAGCGGCGCTTCAGGCGGACGGTCTCGCCCGTGAGTTCCAGTACACGGTGCGCCCCACGGTCGGGTCGAATATCAGCATCAGCGACGCCCCCCGCGCCACGTTCGACCTGACCGGCACCGGCCAATCGACCTCGTACGGCGCCCACGGCGGCGCAGGGATGACGTGCATCGGCGGGACCATCCGGTACGGAGAACTCACCAGCCCGGACCCCATCCGGCACGCCCTGGCCATCACGATGAACATGCGCCGGTGGGGCACACAGCAGGGCGGGCAGATCACCAACGGGTACCGGTGGCCGGCGATCGCCGCCGACGCCTACTACGACGGGCCGAACGGTTACGGCGTCCGCGGTAGTGGCGGTAAGGACGGCGTCGGGATGGGTTCCCTCCTGGCGATCCCCGCCACCGTGGACCTCGCGTCACTCGGGTTCGAGACGCCGCAGGGCGCGAAGATCGCCCGCGCCTACCAGGATTACGGCGCGTA
>CAZYJK010000013.1:0-20518 GCA_964647865.1 uncultured Veillonellaceae bacterium
GGATTGCCGCGCACGATGCGCCCTTCCGGCTTGGCCGACGCACAGGCGGTCGTCGCCATCGCGAGCAGCATCAGTAATAGCATGAGCAGGCAATATTTTTTGCCGAATTTCATTTATCGGTTCCTCCAAAATCTTTGCAGTTTATTTCGCGACTTCTGCCTCATCCACGGCGAACAATACTTCGCCTGGCTTCATCTGTTCAATCGCCGCCAGCGCTTCCACCCGCACGCCGCGCTTGCGGATGGCATCGCCGCCATGCTGGAATCGCTTCTCAATCACGATCCCCGCGCCGGCCAGCTTGGCGCCGGCCTGTTCTACCAACGAGATCAAACCGTTCAGCGCCTCGCCGTGGGCGAGAAAATCATCGATGATCAGCACCACATCGTCGGCGGACAGAAAACAGCGCGCCACCGTGATCTCCAGATGTTCCTTGCGGGTGAAGGAAAATACCGGCGCTGCGTATACATCGCCTTCCTGGGTCAACGCCTGCTTCTTCTTGGCGAACACCACCGGCGCCTTCAGCGCCAGGGCCGCCGCCATCGCGACCGCAATCCCCGAAGCCTCGACCGTCAGCACCTTGTTGACGCCTTCATCTTTGAAGCGGCGAGCCAACTCAGCGCCGATGCGCAGGATGAATTCGGGGTCGATCTGATGGTTGAGAAAGGCATCCACTTTCAGGATGTTGTTGCCGATGACCTGTCCATCAGCGATAATTCTGTCCTCTAACTCTTTCACCGGATTCTCCTTAGCTATTTGTTATCGTTGTTCCCTGTCATAGGGGATTCCCAGCGAACCGGGCGCAGCTAGGCGCCCGCCGCGACGGGCCATGACGATCGTCAGCACCGCGATCGTGAACAAGTAGGGTAGCATCTGCAAAAAGAAATGTGAAACATGCACGCCGGCGGCCTGCAAATGAAAACCAAGCGCATCGATGCCGCCGAACAGGTAGGAACCGACTAGTGCACGGCCCGGTTTCCAGAGGGCAAATATGACCAGCGCCACCGCAATCCAGCCGCGACCCGCCGTCATGTTCTCCAGCCAGCTGGGCGCGGACGCCAGCGACAAATACGCGCCGCCGGCGCCGCACAACATGCCGCCGACAATCACGTAGAAATAGCGCAGCGAAAACACGGGGATCCCCAGCGAATCGGCGGCGCCGGGGTTCTCGCCGATCGCCTGCAGATTCAGCCCGGCGCGGGTCCGGCTCAAAAAGAACCATAACGCCAGCACGACCAACCAGCTGAGATAAATCAGCACATCATGCCGGAACAGAATCGGTCCGAGCAAGGGGATGTCGCCAAGCAGCGGCAATGAAACGCCGCGGAACGGCTCCGCCACCGGAATGCCGATATAGCCTTTGCCCAGATATCCGCTCAGGCCGGTGCCGAACAGCGTCAACGCCAGTCCGCTGACTACCTGGTTGGCGCGCAGGGAAACCGTCAACACGGCATGAATCAGGCCCATCAAGCCGCCGGCCAGCATCGCCGCTGCAAAACCGATCCAGCTGTTGCCGGTGACAATCGCCGCCATGAAGCCGGATACCGCGCCGATCAGCATCATGCCTTCCACGCCGAGGTTGGTCACGCCAGCCCGCTCGGTGACCAGTTCGCCCAGTGCGGCATACAAGATCGGCGTGCCGGCAATGACCGCCGAAGAGAGTATCGCAATGTAAAATGCCTGCTCGCCCATCACGCCACCTCTTTCCGGCTAATTACGAACCGGTACTGGGTCAGGAATTCGCCGCCGACCACAAAAAACAACACCGCACCCTGCAGCATCGCCGCCACCGATGCCGGCACCCCCATCGTCTGGACAAAGAAGCCGCCGACCTGGAGTGCGCCGAACAAGATCGAAACCAGCAAAATCGCCGCCGGATTCAGCTTGCTCAGCCAGGCGACGATGATTGCCGTATAACCGTAACCAGGACTCAGGTTCGGTTGAAGCCGGCCGACAATACCGCTGACCTCCGCCATGCCGGCCAGTCCGCAGACCGCGCCCGACAACAGCATCACCCAGTAGATGTTGCGGCGGATGTTCATCCCGGCATAGCGGGCCGCCTGTTCACTCGCGCCGATGACCTTGATTTCAAATCCCCAGCGCGACTTTTCAAACACGACCCAGAATACCGCCGCCAAAACCACCGCGATGATCAAGCCGACATGAATCCGCGAATCGCCGAAATTCGGCAAGGCCGCTGCCGCAGGAAACTTGGCGGTCAAGGGGAAATTGAACCCTTTGGGGTCTTTCCATGGCCCGTAAACCAGGAGATCGACCCACAAAATCGCCACATAGTTAAGCATCAGGGTCGTGATGATCTCGTTGACTTTCCAGCGCGCCCTTAGCACCGCCGGCACAAGACCCCAGAGCCCGCCACCGATACAACCGAGCAGCGCCATTCCCGGCAACATCAACCACATCGGCAGTTGCGGATGGCTCAACGGCAGATAGCTGGCAGCGAACGCCCCCATATAAAACTGTCCCTCAGCGCCGATATTCCAGAGCTGCATGCGAAACGCCGCCGAGATTCCCAGCGCGCAAAGCATCAGCGGAATCGCTTTGACAACCGTTTCCGCCAAACCGTACTGCGAGCCGAGCGCGCCTTTGAACATCGCGGTATAGACTTCGAGCGGATCACGATCGGTCAGGGTCAAGAAGATCGCACCGACGACAAAGGCCGCCAGAACGGAGACCAGCGGCACGATTACATTCATCGCGGCCGAAGGGTTCAACCGCTTTTCCAGTTTAACGGCCATCGCCATGAATGCGTTCCTCCTTTGGCCTGAACAATCCCATCATTAGCAGGCCCACTTCTTCCAGGTCCACTTCCTCGATCGGAAAATTGCCGACGATCTGGCCGCCAAACATGACGCCAACCCGGTCCGACAACTTCATCAGTTCATCCAGGTCTTCCGAAATTAGCAGGATTGCCGCGCCCTGGTCCCGCAATTCCATCAACAACTTGTGGATGGATTCGGTGGCGCCGACATCGAGACCCCGCGCCGGATAAACGACGATGATCAGTTTCGGATGTTCGGAGATCTCGCGGGCCAGCAGCAATTTTTGCAGATTGCCGCCGGACATCGAACGCACCGGCTGCGACAGACCGGCCAGTTTCACGTTGTATTGCTGGACGACCGCCGCCGTTTTCGCTTCCGCCGCTTTGCGGTCGATCAGCCAGCCGTGTGAATATTCGGGATGGGTATAACTTTTCAGCAGCATGTTCTCGACCGCGTCCAGGTTCGGCACCAGGCCCATGCCCAGGCGGTCTTCCGGCACATAGCTGATGCCGCGCGCAATCAGTTCCGACGGCGACATGCCTGTCACGTTCTCACCAAGATACTCGATGGACCCGGCCGCGGTCCGGCGCAGTCCGGTCAGCACTTCCGCCAGTTCTTTCTGCCCATTGCCGGCCACGCCGGCGATACCGAAAATCTGCCCGGCCCGCAGCGACAGCGCAAGCTCGGACAGTCCGGGGCGTCCCGAGTCATTCAGCGCCGACACGTCTTTCATGCTGAGGATCTCACCGCCGCCGCAGCCAGAAGCGCAGCGCTCCGCATTCAATACGATCTCGCGTCCGACCATCAACCAGACCAGTTCCTGCGCATGGACGTCGCGACACAACATCGAACCGCTGACCTTGCCGCCGCGCAGCACGGTGACCCGGTCGGCGACCTCCTGGACCTCGTTCATTTTATGGGTGATAAAGACGACCGCACAACCGGCAGCCGCCATCTTCTTCATGTTTACAAACAGTTCCGCCGTTTCCTGCGGTGTCAGCACCGCCGTCGGTTCATCGAGAATCAACACCCGCGAGCCCCGGTAAAGCATCCGTACGATCTCGACCCGCTGCTTCTCGCCGACCGACAGCTGCCAGACCGGCGCATCAGGGTCCACCGCCAAACCGAACCGGGTTTCAAACGCCTTGATTTCCTGGCGGATTGCTGCATCAGACAGCAAGAAGGCCCCGCCCCGCTCGCTCAACTGGATGTTTTGCGCCACCGTGAACGGCTCGACCAGCTTAAAATGCTGATGGACCATGCCTATCCCCGCCTCGATCGCATCCCGCGGCGAAGCGAAAGCTACCGGCGCCCCATCGACCAGGATTTCTCCTGCATCCGGCTTATATAGGCCGGCCAGGACCGACATGATCGTACTCTTGCCGGAACCGTTCTCGCCCAGCAAGGCGTGAATCTCCCCGGCAAACAAGTCAAGATCCACGTGATCGTTCGCCACCACGCCGGGAAACTTCTTTACTATGCCCCGCATCTGCACCAGCGGTTGTTTCATCGCTCAGCTCTCTCCAGAAAGGCGAAGCGCCGGAAGTCATCCTTCCGGCTCTTGCCATTAATTTTTTCTATTATATCACTATCGTAAACCGTCAATCCAGAGTTATTTGGGAATGGTGCCGTCAACGCCTTCGACAAACCAGTTGAAGCCAAGCATGTCCGCATCGGACATCTTTTGACCGGCGGCGATTTTCACAGCGCCTGTCTGATCTTTGACCGGGCCCCAGAACACATCCCAGGTACCGTCAACGATTTTCTTCTTCGAGTCGGCGATCAGTTTCTTGGTGTCATCCGTCACCATCGGTCCGAACGGCGCCAGGTCGATGACGTTGTCTTTCATCGAGCCCCAATACTGTTCGTTCTTCCAGGTCTTGTTCTTGACGCCTTCCACCACTTTCACGTAGTAGGGGCCCCAGTTCCAGACCGGCGAGGTCAGCACGGCCTTCGGCGCCATCTTGCTCATGTCGGTGTTGTAACCGATACCGAACTTGCCTTTTTCCTGTGCGGCCTGCATCGGGCCCGGGGTATCCTGGTGCTGGGCGATTACATCGGCGCCGGCGTCAAGCAGCGACATCGCGGCTTGCTTTTCTTTGGCCGGGTCATACCAGGTGTTGGTCCAGATCACTTTGACTTTGGCCTGCGGGTTCACCGAGCGGACACCCAACGTGAACGCGTTGATGCCGCGGACGACTTCGGGAATCGGGAACGCCGCTACATAACCGATCGTATTCGATTTGGTCTGTTTGCCGGCGGCGATGCCTGACAGGTAACGGGCCTGATACATCCGGCCGAAATAGGTGCCTACGTTCGGCGCGGTCTTGAAGCCGGAGCAGTGCATGAAGGTGACTCCGGGATATTTTTTCGCTACGTTGATCGTCGGATCCATGTAGCCGAAACTGGTGGTGAAGACGATTTTGGCGCCCTGTTCCACCAACTGGGTGATCACGCGCTCGGAGTCGGCGCCTTCCGGCACCGATTCGACAAACACGGTCTGAACGCCAGGCACTTTGCTTTCCAGGTATTTGCGTGCCTGATCATGTGCATAGGTCCAGCCGGCATCGCCGACCGGCCCGACATAGACAAACGCCACTTTCAGTTTTTCCGCCGCTTTCGGGGCCTCTTTCTTCGGTTCTTCCTTCTTGCCGCCGCAACCGGTAAGCACCAGTGCCAGCGCCATGACCACCGTCATGAGAATCAAAAATTTCCTGTTTTTCATGGTCTGTCCATCATCCTCCTGCATTATGTTAGTTCGAAGGAATTTTTAGGGCCTCCGACATAGCCTTATTATTATTCGCAGTATCGGTGGCTTTTCCCTGCTGCCCGGCCGCAATCAGCAAAACTTTTTTCTTGATTTCGTCAAAAACGTTCGGTCAACAGTTGCGGCCTGCAGCAATCCGGTTGCGTCCCGACTGTTTCGCCTGATAGAGGGCTTTGTCGGCCATTTGCAACAAGGCATCGGCATCAAGGTCTTCGGCGACCGGCGAATTGCCGACCGTCGCCACACCAAGACTGATTGTCACCGGGATCCGTTCACGCCCGGTCATGAACGCGGCTTGCTCAACCGTGACACGGAATCGCTCGGCAAAATGGATCGCTTCTTCCAGTGACGTTTCCGGCAAGATCACGGCAAATTCCTCGCCGCCGTAACGCACCGGCACATCCAGCCGCCGGAAGTTCTCCCGCATCAATCCGCCGAGTTGGCGCAGCACCAGGTCGCCGACCGGGTGTCCCCAGGTATCATTGATCTTCTTAAAGTGGTCGATGTCGATCATCACCAGGCTGAGTGGCCTTTGATAGCGGCGGCTGCGGTTGATCTCCCTCTCAATAAGGTAATTGAACATCCGCCGGTTGGACAGGCCGGTCAATTCATCGGTCAGACCGATCTTTTCCACGCCGGTGTAGAGATGATGGCGCTCCAGTCCCAGTGCGGTCTGGTCCGACACGATCCGGATCATGTCGTCCATATGGCGGTGAAAATCGATCTTGCGGTCGTATTCCCATAGCAATACGATGATGCCCTGCAACAAGTCGCGTGAAAACAGCGGCAATACATAAATCGACTTGCCACCGGAAAAATTGACGGTAAACGCCCTTTGCCGCTCCAGCAGCCGGCCGTTTGTCTCCGCATCGCCATTAGTGGCAGCCGGCCAGCGCTCAACAAACAGGTCCTTCAGGTTTTCCATGTCGGTCCGCGTAAAGTTTCGCATCATGACTTCGGTCGTCTTGTGCATGTGCGGTAACCGCTGCACGCTAAATGCGGCGACCGCGTGGGCCGAAAGATAATTGGCCAGACTGTCGGCGACTTTGGACAACAGTTGCACCGGCGGCATCGAGGCGGAAACGAAGCCCATGATTTCGTACAACAGGTCGTGTTCTTCGGCGGTTTGCCTGAGCTCATCGCAGATTCTTGCGTTACGGATCGCCACTGCCGCCTTGCTGGCGCAAAGCTGGATCGCCTTGGTATCCTCTTCCGAAAAAGCGTCCGGCCGCTGCGAAAAAAGTTCTATACTGCCTACCGTCGTGTCGCCGGCAATAATCGGCACGCCGCACATCGACAGCATATCGGCCCGCGCCAGCACCGGCGGCGCTTTGTGCGCCGACAACTCACCGATCATCACCGTCTGCCCGGACAGATAATCCTGGCCGCGAAACTTTTGTTCCAGCGCCACATCCGGTAGTTTGAAAGAGCCGGCGGCGGCGATGACCCACCAACGCAGCGGCGACCCGTCAAGCAGCGAAATGAAGACATGATCGCCCGGGTAAAGCATACCGAGGCCGCGGGTCAGTCGGTCCAACAATGCAGACAGAACGGTCTGGCCCGACATCCGCTCCAGCATGTCAGCCGCCAGGGCAGTCACCGAAGCCGGTCCCTCTTCTTTCTCGGCCTGCTTGCCAGGAACGGTTGGCGGCGGTAGCAGGAACTGCACGTCAACGACGCAGATATTCCAGTTGCGCAGACGGTCAATCAGTTCGCGGCTAATCACGGTGCCTTCCTGCAAGATGACTTTGCCCTGATCCATGATGACCTGGCCTTTTTCATTCAGCAACGTCCGCCCCAGTACCATCCCGGGTTCCAGGTCCTGAACCCGATAGCGTTTGATCACTTTTAACGCCATTTATCCAACCTCTTTCATTGCCTGCGAATCTAAGGCTGTCACGTAAACAAATCGATTTGTTCGGGCGGTAACGTACATTTTTTCGTCTTTCCAGGCGAGGTTTCGCCTTGCCAGATTTTATTGGCTTTGACCCAGCGGCCGCAGGATGGGCACTTTACCGTAACCGTGGCTTCGGCCCAGACAAGCTGGCGCTGGCAACGGCTACAGACAAAACGGACCATCTGATTCTTTTTTATCTTGATCGCACTGCTTTGCATCTGTTCACGCATCCAGCATCAACAGCGGCAACGAGTTCAACTGCAAAAAATCGCGGACAAAAATCAGCCTGGCAATGTCGCATGCCGTCTCGACCGGTCGCGATACCGGCACCAGTCCCAGCACCTTATCCTTGAACCGGATATGATGCGACGCCTTGCCGCTGATCGTGTTCTCAACATGCCGGAACAGCTCCCGTGCCAGGCATTGCTCGTACAGCTCATACCAGCCCGTATGCCATTCGCCCCGTTCAGCCGCATCGTTGGCCCGCAGGCGGATTCGCTGCGTAAAGAATCGCGCCAGCAGCAGATCCTCCTCGTATTCTGACATCGGGCCAGGCGGACCGTTTTCTTCGTCAATCCTCACGTTGGCCCCTAATCCCGAGAGCATCCGGCTGATTGACTCCACGCCAGCCGGGACGCCCAATCGTTCACGCGTCTTTTCCGCCAGATGCACACCAAAATCAACCGACTCATTGATGATTCGGCTTTGGTCCTGCGCAGTCATCCTGGCAAAAAACTCATCTTTTGCCAGCAGTTGCCGGGCCCATGACAGATCGGCCTCTTCCTGGATCGCCATCTTCTCACCTCGCTCGCAAGGAATAATCAATCTTCGTAGTCATTATTGATTCGTCAGACTTGCGCTTTTTCCTCTATTGATAGAGCTGGTATTTTTTCGACCGCAGCCGGAACTCTGCCGCTTCTTTTGACCAACGCGCCAACAGGTCGCTGATGTTCACTTTCCCTTCCCTCAGCTCGGGGCCGCCGACATACAGGTCAATCATCCAGCGGTCTTTTCCCTTCGGGGCGTTCCATTGGAACCGGGCGCCGCCCTGTTCGCGGATCGCTTCCAGCAGCCGCAGGCCGACCGGCACGGCGGAAAACCGGTTTCGGTCCTTCAAATGAATCTGCACGCCGCTACATACCCGCCCCTGGTATTTTCCCCATTGCGGCGTGAAATGGACCGGTCGGAAATATACGCCGGACAGTCGCAGCGAATTCAGCCTGTCAGCCAGTTTTTGCCCGTCAAGCCAGGGCGCTCCCACCAATTCGAACGGCCGGGTCGTGCCGATACCCTCGGACACGTTGCTGCCGCCGAACAAAGCGGTTGCGTTGTATACTAGCGCCGAGTCGGGCGTCGGGATGTTCGGCGAAGTCATCAGCCAGGGCAAGCCGGTATCTGACTGTAACATGCGTCGCTGCCAGCCCTGCATCGGCACCACCGTCAATTTGACGCCAATGCCGAATTCCTCGTTGAACAGCCGGGCCAGCTCGCCAACCGTCAGACCGTGCCGCACCGGAATCGGGTACAGCCCGATGAACGAGCTATAGGCTGGCTGCAGCAAACCGCCTTCCACCTGCTCGCCGCCCACCGGGTTGGGGCGGTCAAATACAACGAACGGAATGTTCATTTCACGGGCGCTCTGCATGGCATAGGCCATCGTGTAAACATATGTGTAGGAACGGGCGCCGATATCCTGAATATCAAACGCCAGCACATCGATCCCTTTCAGCATCGCTGCGGTCGGTTTGCGATTGTCGCCATGCAGGCTGTAAATCGGCAGGCCAGTCGCGGCATCCTTCTCATGCGGCACCGGCGCCCCGGCCACCACATTGCCGCGCAACCCGTGCTCCGGCGCAAATAGCGCCACCAGATTGACCTTGTCTTTCAGGATATCCACCGAGCGGCGATAATTTCGGTCAACCCCTGTTGCGTTGGTGATCAGACCGACCCGTTTGCCTTTGAACAAAGCCAGCGAGCCGTCCAGATTCTCAATTCCTAGGCGCACAGCCGGCAACTCTGCTTCCTTGCCGACCCTGGGCCGTTCTGATGAGAGGACGAACAGCGCCGCAACAGCTAGCAACAGTATTGTTCCTGCATAAAGCAACAGTCTGATAAATGAAGGAAACTTCCAGCGCGGACCGCGAGTCCGGCGAAAAGCCTGTGGATTGCCTGGCACAGTATTCCCCCCTGTTTCGGACTTATAGCACGGCAATTTCAAACCGGATCAGACTGACCGCATTCGGTCCGGTCAGCATCCGGCGCATCGAGCCGTCCTTTTGCAGCGCATAGGTCAGGCCGATCCGTGCATCAGCGGCCTGGTTCTCCTCGACCCGGGCCTTGTTGACCAGCCAGTACCATACCGCCGCCATCTTGTCATCATTATTGCTGATAAACGCCTGCAATTCATCTCTGGTCCAAATATTGCGCTCCAACTTCAACGCGACTTCGCGCACAGCATGAACATCTTCGAACCTGACTTTCCAGAGGTACCGGTGAACCAGCGAATACGACGCATAGAACTCTGCCGCCGCCAGCGGACAATATACGGCGTAGCGGCCAAACCCGCCCTCACCCCAGCCGCGCTCGGCCGGTGGCAACAAGCCCGCGGTTTCGTAACGCTGCAACGTCCTAAGCGTCACCGCTGCACCGAGTTCTTTCATTCGCGCCAGGATTTCTTCGCCTTTCACCAGATAAGCCCCCTTCGTCGTTTGTTTCTCGCTATTTAAGCGCAAGGATTTTCCCCTTGGCTGTCGAACGACTATTAATGTAAGACTAATAACTATTAAGGCAGAATCAAGGGAGGGTATATGCGCAAACTGTCATGCATCTTGTCATTGTTTCTGTTGTGCTGGATCTGCTGGCAAACGGTCCTGCCGGAACAGGCCTGGGCCGCCAAAACCTCGACCGTCGCCGTGGTCCTTTTGGGATCGCTGGAGTACCAGCAACGGGACTATTTCACCATTGCTGGTGAAACTCTGCGCAAGCGCTTTGATGAACCGAAATACAAAGTGATTATCGGCGAGCATCCCCAGCATGTGTTCAACCGCTATTCCGACAAACAGGGCCTCGCTCCCGGGGCGATCCCGCCAGAGGATACACTGATCGATTTTGCCTGGACCCACTCGTTTGATCGCGTGCTGTTTTTACTGATGACAGCGCCTTCGGTCAAAAGCAACGAAATAACCATCCAGTGGGAAAATGCCGAAGTCACTGTCACCGCCAGGGCGATCGTCATCGATTCGCGCCGTCGCCTGAAACTCAGCGATGCCTCAACTACCCAGACCGTCCGCATGTACCATCGGAGCGCCGCCAAAAAAGCTGTGTTTCAGAAAGCAGTGGAAGCCTTGCGCGACCAGATCACGCTTTCCTGAATCCGACCTATCATTTAACTTCGCTGTCGCAATGCACAATCCCTACCCCGCGGCAAGACACAGCCGTAATTTTTCTGCCAGCCGCAGTTCTTCCCGGTCAGTTCAGCTCATCTAAAGCCAGCCCGAAACTGGGCGCGAAGTGTTCCATGAAATATCGGACTTCCGGCAATTCAAACTGGTCAAGTTCCTGCCGGATCGTCCGCTCCGCTTTGGCAAACTCCTGGTTGCCGGTTTTCAACTCTTCCACGCACTTCAGATAAGCGCAGATTTTATCCGCCGCCTTGACGATCCGCCACAGTTCCTGCTCGGCCGGTTGCGGAAACAGCAGCGGCTGGAACGATGGTTGCAGTTCCTGCGGCAGCATACGCTGCAAACGCCCCTTGGCAAAGTCTTCGATTGCAACATAAGCCTGTTTGATTTCCGGATTAAAATACTTGATCGGGGTCGGCAGGTCGCCGGTGAACACCTCGCCTGCTTCATGATAGGCCGCCAATACCGCGACCCGATCGGCATCGACAGTACCGTCAAAGAACGTGTTGCGAATCGTCGCCAACCCATGGGCGACCAGAACCACCTGCAAACTATGCTCCTGGATGTTCTCGTCATAGCTGTTGCGCATCAGCCCCCAGCGCCGGATCAGCCGCATCCTTGACAAATAGGCAAAAAAATGTTTCATTTATACAACCTCTCTCGTTATCTGTTTTCAGAACTATTCTACAGCGAAACCGACCGCCGCGTAAATCAACAGGAACCGTCCTTGCATCAAATTATTCCCTGCAGGAATTCTTGCGGCGGCTGTCGAAACAGTGCCTATCATTTAATGAAGAAGTCCCGGAGGTCAACATGAAATACCGTTTTTCTGACTTGGCCGACATCCCAAAACTGCAAGAGTTGATGGGCAGCTTGTATTGGCTTACAGATATCGCCATTGGCATCATCGATGTCGATGGGACTTTTTTGTTTTGCGCCGGCTGGCGCGGCGCCTGCACCGCCGGACCCAACAAATCCTGTGAGTGTCTTGATTACATCTGCAATAACCTGGATCCCGTTTCCTACACCTTTAAACAGTGCCCCACCGGAATGTTGCATTATGCCTGCCCGATTGTGGTCGAGGGCGAACATATGGCCTCCGTCTATATCGGTCAGTTTTTCACCGAAGCACCCGATGAGGCGACAATCGAAGAGCATGCCGTCCTGCGCGGCATCGAACCTGCAGAGTATCGCAAATCCCTGCGCAAAATCTCGACGATCCCGCCGATGCGCCTTTCTTTATTGCTCAAATACCTCAAGGATCTTGCCAACATGCTGGCTGACATCGGGCTGCAACGGCTGCGACAGATGGAAACGATGGAACTGTTGCGGTTAAATGAAGAGCGGCTCCAGTATCTCAGTTCGCATGACCCGTTAACCGGTCTGCTGAACCGCCATTCTTTCGAGGAAAGCCTCAATGCGACCGATAATCAGCCGGATTTGCCGGCAGCGATCATGATTTGCGATCTGGACAGCCTGAAACTGGTCAACGATACGATGGGCCATCCCACCGGCGATACGCTGCTGCGTACTGCGGCAAAGATCATTCAGGACGTAGTCCCGTCCGAAGCCACGCTGTCGCGGATTGGCGGCGACGAATTCGCCATCCTGTTGCCACAGACCGACCTGCATGCCGCTCACGAGCTAAAACAGCGCATCCAGGCCAAGGTCGAGCATCACAACCAATTGTATGATAATCTTCCCCTCGGCATATCGGTCGGCTGCGCCGCCGCCACAGATTCATCCCTGCCTATGCGCGACCTGTTCAAACAGGCCGACGCCGACATGTATCGCGACAAATCGCGCAATGGCCCCAAACTCCGCAGTCGTATCGTGACAAAATATCTTGAGGAAGGGTTGCTCAATGACGAACTGCGCAGATAATCAGGAAAAGAACCCTCCATCACTTCAGCGGCTGGCCCTTGAGTTTGTCCGCCCCGATATGGTGCTGGCCCGGGATGTGTATGACGAAGACGGTACGATCATGCTGTCGGCCGGGACCGCCCTGACCGA
Source organism: uncultured Veillonellaceae bacterium (assembly GCA_964647865.1). Taxonomy (GTDB): domain Bacteria; phylum Bacillota; class Negativicutes; order UBA1444; family UBA1444; genus UBA1444. The sequence goes on from CAZYJK010000013.1 coordinate 12,856, forward strand.
TAGACTGATTGCCCGTTTGCAAAAATGGGAGATCCTGTCGGTCTTTGTCCGCAATCCCCGCATCGAATTGCCGGAGATTTCCGAAGCAGTCAAGGAAGTGACCCGCAACCGGGCCCGGATGATGGTAGAGCATGCCTTCAACGTGATCAGGAAAGCTGAGCAATTCTCAATGTCGGAAGAAGAGCAGCAAACAGTGCACAGTGTCGTGGAAGAAGTCACTCAGGATCCGCTGGCAGTGGTGCATATGGCGCATATCAACCGGAATTCGCGCGACATCATGGCGCACTCTGTCAATGTATCGCTACTCTCGACCGCCACGGCGCTGGCGATGGGAATCAAAAAGTCGGAAACGCTGCATGAGGTTGCCCTGGCGGCAATGCTGCACGACATCGGCCTACTGATGATTCCCCAGGATCTGCTGGCCCGTCGCGAAAGCTTGAAACCGGAAGAGAACCTGATATATCGGGAACACGCCAACTGGGGCTTTGCCATATTGCAGGAATCCGCTTCGCTACCCCGGTCTGTCGCCCTGGTCGCGCAACAACATCACGAACACGCCGATGGCTCCGGCTATCCCCACCAGTTGACCAACAGCAACCTGCACCCGTTCTCCCGCATCGTCGCCGCCGTCAATGCTTATGAAAACATGTGCGTCAATTTCGCCGGCAGTCACGGCTGTAAATCTCACCTGGCCTACGAATCGATCATGGCCGGCGCCGGCTCGCGGTTTGACATTCAGGTGGCCAAGGCCTTGCTGTCCCGCCTGCCGATGTATCCGCCAGGTAGCCTGGTCGAGCTGACCAATGGTCTGGTCGGGGTTGTGATATCTGCCGATTCCGCATTACCACACCGGCCAAAATTAAAAATCTTGGGCGATTCTGAAGATGCACTGTTCAAAGAATCCTATCTGTTCGACCTGGTCGAACTGGAGAATCAAACTGTTTTTGTTAAAGAAGTCTTAGGCGATGAACGCGCGGCAGCATTCATCAGCGCAAAAAAATAACCGCCATTTACAAACGAACTGAGGAAAGCGCCTGCCCCAATGACGATTGAGGCAGGCGCTTCTTGTTTGCGAAATCAGTTCTCGTCGTCACCGCCGATAAATCCGCCAAAGCCGGGCAAAATCGACCCTTCTCCCTTCGATCCGCCACGCCGCGGTGCTGCTTGCAGCATACGTCCGGCCAGTCGTGAGAACGGCAGCGATTGCAGCCAGATCCGTCCCGGTCCCTGCAATACGGCAAAGAAGAGGCCCTCTCCGCCGAACAGCGCGGTTTTGATATTGCCGGCCTGCTGTACATCGAACTGGACCGACTGCTCAAACGCAACCACACAGCCTGTATCGATATGCAGCACTTCGCCCGGTTGCAAAACCCGTTCGACAATCGTGCCGCCCGCATGCATGAACACCATGCCGGTCCCTTCGAGTTTCTGCATGATGAAGCCTTCGCCGCCAAACAAACCGGTCATGATCTTGCGCTGAAAATAAATCCCGATTGAAACGCCGCGCGCTGCGCAGAGGAAGCTGTCTTTCTGACAAATCAGCATGCCGCCGACGTCGCTGAGTTTTACCGGAATGATATTGCCCGGATAGGGTGCGCCGAACGCCACATGCGCCTTCCCCTGCCCTTGGTGGGTGAACACGGTCACGAACAGACTCTCGCCGGTAATCAGACGCTTGCCGGCCCCCAACAGTTTATCCATCAATCCGCCTTGCGCCACCGCGCGTGAACCATCGCCAAACAAAGTATCCATGCCGACCTGTGGCGTTTTGTACATCATCGCGCCAGCTTCGGCAACGGCGCTTTCACCGGGATCCAGTTCGATTTCGACAAACTGCATTTCCGTGCCGACGATTTTATAATCGACTTCATCCGCCACTTCCGGCGTTTTTATTTGTGCGGCCGGCGCTGGCGCGCCATATCCGTAAGGCGCCGGCGAAACAGGCGGTGCTTGGGGAACCGGCTGGGGAGCCGGCTGGGGGACCGGTTGATAAAGTTCCGGCACCTGATGAATCGGCATCCATTGCGCAAATCCATCGCGCCAGGCCAGGCCATGCGGATTGGCCTGCACTTGCTGTTTTGCCTGGGCATCCTCCAGCGGACCGATTTGTTGACCATTATACGCTAAGAACCAGGGCATTATTTATTCCTCCTTGCCATTGCACTGCGGAGACCGCAGCAGTTCCTTCAGGATAATTTGCCACCGCCGTCGGCAATTCCTGCCTGGCGCCAGATTTTTTGCCTGTCCGCTGCTGAATGTCTAAGGGAAAGGGGCTGCGCCATCCTGCGCAGCCCCTTTCCCTTAGACAAATTATTGCCTATTTTTCTCAGTTGATCCACTACAGCCGCAGCAACCATCACAGCCGCCACTCGAACAAGACCCGGACCGATTCATCGACTTATATCCGCGCCAACCCAGATATCCCGCAGCTGCCGCTCCAATCAGACCCACAAGGACAATTTCCATAGCACACCTCACGCCATCAATTTATTTGATAAAATTTATCATCTGTGTTTAAATCATATCGCGTGTGAGTCCGCTTGTCAATGCTCCGCAAAAATAGTCTTGCAAACCGCAACCCTACCTATATGATGCCGATTTCAGGTTTTCAATTTTCATAAGACAGCAGCGAATTTCCTTGATTTTTCTTAATTTGTTTGAAAATGTTCGTATGGAATGATATAGTAGGGGTAATGGAAGGAGGGGTTTCAATTTGTTGGCCATCAAAAGATTGGAAGCAATTTCCCGTCTGTTATCGGAAAACGGTAGCGTGGATGCTTCCCAGCTGAGCGAAAAATTCTCCGTGACCCCAAAAACCATCCGAAAAGACCTCGACACGCTGGAAAGCATGGGGCTGCTCGAACGGGTGCATGGCGGCGCTATACTGAAAAACAACGCCAACAGCATGTTCCCGATCGAACGCCGCAAACTGCAACACCTGGCCGAAAAACAGCGCATAGGCCTTGCCGCGCTGGAATACATTGAAGACGGAGATACCCTGATTCTTGACGGCGGTACGACAACGATAGAACTGGCCCGATTACTCGGCGACAAGAACCTGTTGGTCGTGGTCAGCGACCTCAATATCGCGATGGAACTCATGCACAAGCCCAACATCAATCTGTTCGTGGCCGGCGGGCGGTTGCGCCGCGAGGGCGCTTTCACGCTGGTCGGGCGTGATACCGAACGGATGCTGGAAAAATATCTGGTCAAAAAGGTCTTTTTGGGCACCAGTGCGTTAGACCTTGAGTCCGGCCTGTCTGTGCTGAATTCCGACGAAGCCGAGGTCAAAAAGGCGATGATCGGCTCCGCCCGCGAAGTCATTTGCCTGGCTGACTTCAGCAAATTCCACCATTCCGCTTTCGCGCCGTTTTGTCCGCTGGAAAAAATCAATACGCTGATCACCGACGCCCGCATACCGGCAGAAGATCAACTATCGCTGCGCAACCGGGGAATCCGTTTGCATATTGCTTAGACTCAGCTTGCAATAAATAGAAAAAGGAGTGCGCGTTTATGGAAATACGTTATGCTCACCACCCGGAAGACTTCAAGACCTACACGACGGAAAAAATGCGACAGGAATTCCTGATTCCCGCAGTCATGGTTCCCGGTTCAATCAAGTTGGTTTACAGTCATGTAGACCGGATCATCGCCGGCGGCGCGGTCCCGGTGGAACCGCTCGAACTGACCGCAGGCAAGGAGATGGGGGTAGCTTTCTTTCTGGAACGCCGCGAACTCGGCATCATCAACGTAGGCCCGCGCGGCACCGTCAGCCTGGACGGGGTCGACTACGTCCTCGATAAAACCGACGGGCTTTATGTCGGCATGGGTGTAAAGGAAATCCGCTTTAGCAGCGCGGATCCGGCAAACCCGGCGCGATTCTACCTCAACAGCACTCCGGCACACCACGCCTACCCGACGACGAAGATTCTGCGCTCAGACATAGCGCCTGTTGCACTCGGTTCCAACCTGCAGGGCAATGAACGGAAGATTTTCAAGTACATTCATCCGCAAGGGGCCAGGAGTTGCCAACTGGTCATGGGCATGACCGAACTGGCGCCAGGCAGCATGTGGAATACCATGCCGACCCACACCCACGAACGTCGGATGGAAGTCTATTTTTACTTTGACATGCCGGCCGATGCGGCTGTGTTTCACATGATGGGGCAACCGCAGGAGACACGCCATCTGGTGTTACGAAACGAAGAAGCGGTGATCTCTCCCAGTTGGTCGATTCACTCGGGAGTCGGCACCGTCAATTACACTTTCATTTGGGGAATGGCCGGCGAAAACCAGACTTTCGATGACATGGACCATGTTCCGATGAGTGTCTTGAAATAAGCCCGAACAAAAAATCGTGAAAGGGGTTTTATTGATGATTCTCGAAAAATTCAACCTTACCGGCCGGGTAGCAGTGGTTACCGGCGCCAGCCGCGGCCTCGGCGCAGGCATGGCAATCGGCTTGGCCGAAGCCGGCGCGGATCTGGTGGTCGTGGCCAGCAGCGCAAGATTGCAGGAAACCGTCGACAAGATCAAAGCGTTGGGACGTCGCTGCATCGGCGTGCAGGCCGACCTGATCGATACCAAGGTCATCCCAAAAATCATCGACGCTACAATTGCCGAATATGGCCGGCTTGACATCCTGGTAAATTGCGCCGGCATCATCCGTCGCGCCCCGGCCATCGAGTTCTCCGAACAGGATTGGGACGATGTCATCCAGATCAACCAAAAATCGTTGTTTTTCCTTTGCCAGGCAGCCGCCAAAGAAATGCTCAAGCAAAAGAAAGGCAAAATCATCAACATCGCTTCGCTGCTTTCTTTCCAGGGCGGCATCATCGTGCCGTCCTACGCCGCAGCCAAATCGGCTGTGGCCGGACTGACGAAAGCGCTGGCCAACGAATGGGCGCCGCTCGGCATCAATGTCAATGCCATTGCTCCCGGCTACATGGCGACAGAAATGACCGAAGCCCTGCAAAAGAGTGCGGAACGCGCTCCCGCGATCTTAGCCCGGATTCCGGCTGGACGCTGGGGAACTCCCGAAGATATGAAAGGGCTGGCAGTATTCCTGGCTTCTGATGCCGCCGAATATGTCCAGGGCCAGGTCATTGCCGTGGATGGCGGCTGGCTCGGCCGCTAGCCAGTTCAGTTCTGACCTTAATTCAAAATCCCGCAGCATCCCGACAAGGGACGTTGCGGGATTTTTCGATTCAGCGCTGAAAATTCCTGCACTCAACCTTTATCTCTACTACGAACCGACAACAGAAAGGCTCCGGCCGCCGCCGTCAGCGGGATCGACAGAACCAGCCCGACGCTGCCGACCAATGCACGAACAAATTCCGTCACCAGCAAATCGAGATTGAAGATACGCAGCATCGACAAATCCGGCTGTGAAGCGATCAGCAGCACCAATGGCAGCGAGCTTCCCGCATAGGCAAGAATCAAGGTATTCGCGTCGGTCGCCATCACATCGCGGCCGACCGACATGCCCGAACTGAACAATTCCTTGCGGCTGAGGTTTGGACAGTTGCGGCAGACTTCCTGCTGCGCCGCCGCAATCGAGATCGCCACATCCATCACTGCTCCCAGTGCTCCGAGCACCACTCCGGCAAACAATATCCCCTGAAAATCGACATGTTTGAGAACCGTCGCCTTCAAAATCATCGCCTCTTCGCTCGACAGGCCGGTCAGATGCATCAGCTTGACGGCTGTTGCCGCCAACAAACCTGCAGCGGCAACCCCGCCCATCGTACCGATGAATGCCGCCCAGGTCTTCGGCTCCCTGCCACTCACCGAAAACAGGGTGATAGCGCTAATCAGTATAGCGACAATAAACGTCAGCAACAATACATTGACGCCGCCGGCCAATACCTGTCCGACAAACCCATAGTATAAGATGACCAGCGAAGTGCCGATGACAAAGACTGCCCGCAAGCCTACCCCTCGCCCGAACAGCAACAACAGAACGATGAACAGTCCCGCCAGCCAAATCAGCCCGCTGCCCCGTTCATAGTCAGCGATATGGTAGGTGGTCTTGCCTGACGGGTCGGTCATCAACGCCAATATCACCTTGTCGCCCGGCTTGGCCATGATGTTGTAAAACGAGCGGTCCATCGTGCGGTTGATGATTACGACTTCCTGGCCGGCGTCCGGCCCCGAGGTGACCTTCGCTTTGATCAGCGTGGCGCCGAGTCCCCTTTGGGCCCTTGCCGGATCGACTTCCATCGCTTCCTGGGTCAAAATCAGACCCTCGACATAATTAATCTTAGGAATATCTGCGGTTGCGGCCGGAGACTTTGCACTCGCCACCGCCGCGGCAAGCAAGACCGCCAGCAGGACAAAGCCGATCAACAAAAACGACCGCTTCTTTTTATTCATTCACAGTTTCCTCCCCATTATGCCCCGTTGTTTTTGCGTTCTGTTTCTTTATTGTAACCCAGGCAGCAAAAAAAGGCATCCGATGAATATTTCGAATGCCTTTCCCTACGCCTTGTCCCCAGTACTCTTTGCCTGCAATTGCTGCTTCGCCAGAATGGCTAATGGATGCCTGGCATCGTTCACTTGAACCAACAGCTGAAAATCCGCTACCGCCTTTTCCGATTCGCCTGTAGCCGCATAGGCGGAGCCGCGGTGATACAGCGCATCGGCATTGTGTGGCGCGATCGCCAGTGCCGCAGAATAATCGGCTATCGCCCGGGAAAGATCGCCCAGCTTTTCATACACCAGGCCGCGATGGTCGTAGGAACAGGCAAATCCCGTCCGTACTTCAATCGCTTTGCTAAAGTCTGCAACTGCTCGATGATAATCGCCGATTCGAACCTGAATCAAGCCGCGATTATTGTAAGCGCCGCCGTGAAAGGGGTCCAGTGCCAGCGCCTTGTCCAGGTCAGCCAGCGCGTCCTGCAGTTTTCCCAGTTCGGCCAAAGACAAACCCCGGTTGTAATAGGAATCGACATCGGCATCGTTAAGTGACAGCGCCTGCGAAAAATCGGCGATCGCCGCCTCATGCCTGCCCAGACTGGCATGCAAATCGCCCCGGTTGTTATAGGCACTTCCGTTATAAGGATCGATGGCCAATACGGCCGAAAAATCGGCGATTGCGGCTTCATACTGGCCCAGCTCGCCCAGCAAAGCCCCGCGGCACAGCAACGGTTCGGCGTCATTCGGGCTTGCCTGCACCGCCCGCCCATATTCGGCCAACGCTTCCTGGTAACGTTCCTGTTCTTCAAACTCCCTTGCCAGCGCAAGGCTGTCTTGTATCATATCAAGCCCGCCGGGCGGCAATCGGCCATACCGCCTCCACGATCCCGTTGCGGCTGACAAACATCGAATCGTAAAGATTGACGGTGGAACAGCAGTGGCTGGGCACAAAATGATATCTTTCGCCTGGTTTAGGATCAAATCCGCCGGCAAGATTCGCCACCGCATGTTCTTCCGACAGGCTTTTGACTTCGGCGCAACCCTGCGCCACTCCCTGCAAGGAAGGATGGAACCGTTCCGGCGAAATCGCCTTGATTCCTACGTCAAACACGGCCAACGCATCGGTCGGGCGACTGACCACCGTGGCCATCACCGTTAATGACTGCTGAAACGGCAGCCCCAGTTTTTGATACGTCCCGTCCATAAAAATATAGGAACCCGCCTGGATTTCCGTCATCTCGGCAAA
>CAZYJK010000013.1:20618-24638 GCA_964647865.1 uncultured Veillonellaceae bacterium
CCGCAGCGGCCCTGCCCGACATCCAGATCGACCAGCACATCGACAACCGCGCCGTATTGCCGCGCCACCGCCGCCAGATTCTTTACGTTTTCACAGTCATCGACAATCATCAGCACGCGCGCCTGGCGGGCAAGGTTGACCGCCCGCCGCAGCGAGACCGGATCGACGATTTCGTTGGCGATCATCACCTCGGGAATCCCCGCGTAGACCAGGACTTCGGCTTCACCGACGGTTGCGCAGCAGAGGCCCACCGCTCCGGCCCGCATCTGCATGTGACCGATCGCCGGCGTTTTGTGTGTCTTGGCGTGCGGACGCAGCTGCGTCTTGACCTTGGTAAGATAGTTGGCCATCGTTTCCATGTTGCGGGTCATGATTTCAATATCGACCACCAGCGCAGGGGTCGGCAATTCTGTAACAGGCATTCCGACAAAGTAGGTGTTGTTCATCTTGTCCTCCTTGATTTCCAGGGCTCAGATTTTCCGCCTCATGCTCTTCTGTAGCTCCATCACCGCAACAATCGGTAGCGCCGCCACCAGCAGCAGGGCCCATTTATCCAGACTCAGCGGCGTCAGCGACAGAACTGACTGCAAGAATGGATTCTGCGTGGCGAAATAATGCAGCGCATTGGTAAACACAATCCCGATGATAAGTAGCCGATTGCGGGAAATCGGCATGGCAAACATCGACTTTCGTTCCGACCGGCAGGTCAGCACCTGCAAGTTGCCGATAAAGATCAGCAACATCAGCATAAAGTTTCGCTTCTCTTCAATACTATAGTTTTGGCCGCTGACCCAATACCAGAAAACAATCGAGATCAGCGCCTGAGCGGCGGCACCGACCACCACCTTTTCCAGCATCGGCCGATTGAATATCCCTTCCTGCGGCGGGCGCGGCGCTTCGTTCATCACGCCGGTCTCGCCCTGTTCAAAGGCCAGGCCCACATCCTGAATCCCGTTGGCCACCAAGTTCAGCCACAGCAGCTGGACTGCCACCAAAGGCAACGGCCAATCCATCAGCAGGTTGAACGTGAAGAACACGATCAGGCCCAGTCCATTGCTAATCAAAAACCAAATGACCTTTCGCACATTGGCGTAAGCAAAGCGTCCTTCTTCCACCCCGGCGACGATGGAGGAAAAATTGTCATCGATTACAATAATATCGGCATTCTCTTTGGCCAGATCCGTGCCCGATCCCATGGCGACGCCGATGTTGGCTCGCCGCAGCGCCGGTGCGTCGTTGGCCCCATCGCCGGTAACAGCGACAAAATGCCCGCTCTTCATCAATGCATCGACGATCTCCAGTTTCTGCAGCGGCGCTACTCTGGCAAAAACCTTGAACTGACGGACTCGTTGCCAGCGCTCCTGTTCGGGCAGCTGCATAATTTGCGTCCAATCAGCTCCAGAGGCTAATTGATCGCGCGAATCGGCTATTCCCAATTCCTTGCCGATTGCGAAAGCCGTTGCCGGATGATCGCCTGTTATCATGACGACCTCAACTCCGGCCCGGTGACAAATCTCGATCGAATGCTTAGCTTCCGGGCGAAGCGGATCAATCAAACCGACCAGGCCCAAGAACGCCAACCCACGGATGTCGGTTTCATCATAGGCGTCGCCGCTTTTGGCGGCCACTTCGCCAACAGCCAGAGCCAATACGCGATATCCCTCTTCCGACAACCGCAGCGTTTCCTGATCGACTTTTTGTGGGTCAAACGCTCCACAGACACGATTTCGGTCCCAATCGCAGGAGCACATCGGCGCGATTGCTTCGGCAGCGCCTTTCACCGCGACCCAAACTTTGCCTGACTGACGAAAGAACTGGGCGGCATATTTCCGCTCCGATTCAAACGGCACCGCGCTCAGCAATTCCAGTCCTTGAGCCGCACTTGCCGGCGTTTGTCCGACCTTGTAACCCAAGGCTAAAAAGGCAATATCCACGGCATCGCCGGAAGAAACCCATTCACTCTGCTGCTGCTTCAGCGTCGCTTCATTGCACAGCACACCCGTGCGCGCCAATTCATCCAGTTCGTCCTGCAACGAATCCGAAAATCTGCTGCCATCGAGGTTCAAGACTTCGCCCTGGTCATTGTAGCCTTCGCCGGAAACACGTAAATGGACATCCGGATACAAAAACAGCCGTTGCACCGTCTGCTTGTTCACCGTCAACGTCCCGGTCTTGTCGCTGGCAATACAAGTGCAGGAACCCAAACCTTCGACCGCGGTCAGTTTTCGCACGATCACGTTTCGCTGGGCCATCCGCTGCGTGGCCACCGACAGGGCGACCGTCATCGCGATGGGCAACCCCTCTGGAATCGCCGAAACCGCCAGGGCGACCATGATCAGGAATACTTCTTGCAACGGTTTGCCCTGAATGACTTCGAATATCCCCAGCACCAGGCAAACTCCCAGCACAATAAAGCTGATCTGATGGCTGAATTTCTCCATCCTGATGATGATCGGCGGCTTGCTGCTCTCGGAAGTCGTCACCGCTGATGCGATTTTCCCCAGCTCCGTCTGCAGCCCGGTATCAACGACAACCCCTGTACCGCGGCCAGAAGTGACCGTCGAGCCAGCAAAAACCATGTTTCGCCTGTCGCCAAGCGAGCTTTGCGGCGCTTGCGGCGCAGTGTTCTTTTCGATCGCCAGCGATTCGCCGGTCAGTAGCGACTCGTCCACCAGCAAACCTACCGTAGACAGCAAGCGCATATCGGCCGGCACCTTGACCCCCGACTCCAACAGTACGATATCGCCGGGAACCAGTTCTTCCGCCGCGATCTGCAGCTCAGACCCCGCACGCCGCACCCGTGCATAGATTTTCAGCATATTCTTCAGAGCGGCTGAACTGCGTTCCGCTTTAAGTTCCTGGTATGCGCCGATGCAAGCATTCAGGGTCAGCACGGCAAAGATAAAACCGGCATCGCCATATTCGCCGATCAGCACAGAAACCATCGCCGCCGCCAGCAAAATATAAATCAACGGATTGATGAACTGGTTGATTAGAATTTGCAACAGGCCGGGCGGTGCTTGCTCGGGAAACCGGTTCAAACCGTAAGTTTCACGTCGGGCCAGGACCGTCTGCTGACTCAGTCCTTCATTACCCGACTCCATCAGGCGCAATGCCTCCGCCGAATCAATCGCATGCCAGGAAACTTTTCTTTTCTCAACGACAGAAGCTTGCTCCACAAAATCACTTCCCCTAACTTTTTACCCCTCAAAAAAGCAAAGCGATGGTGTCACCCATCGCCATTGAAGCCTGGCTACTTCAATCGTAGCGTGTCAGATTATATTTTTCGATGATACGCAAGACGCCGTTCGAATAGGCATGGGGGTTGTCCGTCGCATAACGCGGCGCAATCGAGTAGATGAACGAGTGAATATTGGAGGTATCCTTGTTTCGATAAGCGGGGTTTGTATTGATATTCCTGGCATAGTCCTCGAAACAGTCTGCCAGGGTTTTATACGCCTGAAACTTGCCGATAATCATATGCCGGCTCGCGCCATGCCCCTCTGTGGTCCATTTTTCGTAGTAATGGCCGCTACGCCACTTTTTCCCCAGTACATTATTGTATTTTCGCACCGATTCGCCGTAGATGTCCGTTGCGTCCAGATGTTTGCCAAAACCGGTTTCGCGGCAACTCTGGGCAATGGCAACCGACGGGAACAGGCCATGTTGTTTGACCTGCTTCGCATATGGCGCAATACTTTCGATGTACGCTTCTTCCAGCGTCATCGCCTGACAGCTTTGAACGTTGAACAAGAATCCCAGCAGGAATACTCCTGTTAGGAGCCACTTCACGAGTACCTCCCCCTCTAATCCATGATTTGCGCAGCATTAACAATCTCGTTTTTTTATCGGTAGAATATACATTCTCCATTAGCGTTGAAATTCCTGCTCGAATGGAAATCCTGCCGAATGGATTACTGAAAGAAAAGAGCCTTCTCACCCGAAAGCGAGAAGGCTTGATTTCATGGAGCCGCTGATAAGATTTGAACTTACGACCCGCGCATTACGAATGCGCTGCTC
>CAZYJK010000014.1:0-22318 GCA_964647865.1 uncultured Veillonellaceae bacterium
GCGAAGGCGGCCGTACCGTCGGCGCCGGCGTTGTTACTGCAATCAACGACTAACACCTGGGAGATAGGGGTGTGAAACCACACCCCTATCTAACTTGACTTTAAGGTAGTGAACAACTGCGATGACGCGGGAGGTTGCCGGCAGCTTCGCTGGGGAATTTCCGCAGAGCAAGTCCGTTCCTGAAACTGGACGATGAGGAGGAATAATAAGTGGCAAGACAACAAAAAATCAGAATCCGCTTAAAAGCGTATGACCACAAGGCGTTGGATCAAAGCGCGGTCAAAATCGTGGAAACCGCAAAGCGCACCGGCGCTTTGGTATCGGGACCGATTCCGCTGCCGACCGAAAAGAACATTTTCACCATCCTGCGGTCGCCGCATGTCAATAAAGATTCCCGTGAACAATTCGAAATGCGCACGCACAAGCGTTTAATTGATATTCTCGAACCTACGCCAAAGACAGTCGATGCATTGATGCGGCTCGACCTGCCGGCTGGCGTCGATATCGAAATCAAGCTGTAAGGGAGGGGCAATCGTGGCTAAAGGCATTTTAGGCAAAAAAGTCGGTATGACGCAAATCTTCACCAAAGACGGCAAAGTAGTTCCGGTTACGGTAGTTGAAGCCAGCCCTAATCTTGTGGCTCAGGTCAAGAGTGTGGAGAGCGACGGATACAACGCGGTACAAATCGGGGTTGGCGTTGTTAAAGATAAGAAGGTTACCAAACCGCAAAAAGGACATTTTGCCAAAGCAAATATCAAGCCGGTTCGATTCATCAGAGAATTGCGTCTGGCTAACACGCCGGAGCAAAAGCTTGGAGACTCGATTACCGTCGATATCTTCGCCGAAGGCGAAATCGTCGATGTTGTCGGAACATCTAAAGGCAAAGGCTTTGCCGGCACGATCAAACGGCACAATTTCTCGCGTGGACCAATGGCGCACGGTTCCAAATCGCACCGCGAGCCGGGCTCGATGGGTCCGCGGATCAGCGGCGGCGGCGGCAAAGTTTTCAAAGGCAAGAAGCTTCCCGGCCGTATGGGTGGCGAGCGGGTGACTGTTCAATGCCTCACCATTGCCCGCGTCGACGCGGAACGGAATCTGATCCTGATCAAAGGAGCGATTCCTGGACCGAAAAACGGTATGGTACTGATAAAGAACACCGTAAAACCGCCAAGAGCGGCTGCAGCGAAAGCTGGAAAATGAATCGACATCCCTTGTTTGAAAGGAGGAAATAATTCATGCCAAAAGTAGCCCTGTATAATATGTCCGGACAACAAACCGGTGAAATTGACTTGAATGATTGGGTTTTTGGCTGTGAAGTCAATGCTGCGGTCCTGCATCAAGCAGTGACCATGCAGTTGAACAACCAGCGGCAAGGCAATGCTGCTACCAAAACCCGTTCGTTTGTTCGTGGAGGCGGAAAAAAACCCTGGAAGCAAAAAGGAACCGGTCGCGCGCGCGCCGGCACAATCCGTTCGCCTCTTTGGGTCGGTGGCGGAGTGGTTTTCGGACCGCATCCCCGTAAATACACCATCTCTTTGCCGCGTAAGGTGCGCCGATTGGCGTTGCGGTCGGCTTTGACGGCCAAAGTCAATGCCGGTGAGCTGTTGGTTCTGGAAGATCTGCAATTCGCAGAGATCAAAACCAAGAACATGGTTCAATTCCTCGACGGTTTCAAGGCCAACGAGGGCAAATCGCTGGTAGTTCTGTCGGAACAAAACGAAGTAGTCATGAAATCGGCTGGCAATCTGCAGGGAGTGCTCACGATCACTTCGCAAGGCATCAATGTATATGACCTGCTGAACCATAACCGCGTTTTTGTGACGAAGGATGCCATCGCCCAAATCGAGGAGGTATTGGCATAATGACGAACTTGCGTGATGTACTGATCAGACCGCTGATTACGGAAAAAAGCAATGACGGGATGCAGGACAACAAGTATACGTTTGTTGTGCCGCTGAATGCAACGAAAATTTCCATCCGGCAAGCCGTGGAAAGTATTTTCAAAGTCAAAGTTGTCGATGTGAATACGATCCGGGTTATGGGAAAAATCAAGCGAATGGGCAAGCATGCGGGCAAACGCCCGGATTTCAAGAAAGCCATCGTGAAGGTCGCGCCGGGACAACGAATCGAATTCTTTGAGGGAGTCTAAGCCTTCGGGCGGTTGATGAGGAGGGTAACTCATGGCAGTAAAGAGTTTTAAACCGTACACGCCCGGCAGACGGCAAATGACGGTATCAAGTTTTGATGAAATCACCGCTAGCAAGCCGGAAAAGTCCTTGACGGAAATTGTGCGTCGCAGCGGCGGCCGCAACGACCAGGGGCGTCTGACCGTACGCCATAAAGGCGGCGGACACAAACGACTGTACAGGATCATCGATTTCAAACGGACCAAAGATGGTATCCCTGCTACGGTAGCCACGATCGAATATGATCCGAACCGTTCGGCGCGAATTGCACTGTTGTTCTATGCCGATGGGGAAAAGCGCTACATCCTGGCTCCGGAAGGGCTGAAAGTCGGCGACAAGCTGGTCAGTGGACCGGATGCTGATATTAAAGTCGGCAATGCCTTGCCGTTGCGTAACATTCCGGTCGGTACCCTGGTTCACAACATTGAGCTGAAGATTGGCAAAGGCGGCCAAATGGTCCGTTCAGCCGGCACCTCCGCTCAGTTGATGGCTAAGGAAAATGAACAAGCCTTGTTGCGGCTGCCTTCGGGCGAAGTCCGCAAAGTGCATGTGAATTGCCGTGCCAGCATCGGTCTGATCGGCAACCACGAGCATGAAAACATGACGATTGGTAAAGCGGGTCGCTCGCGCTGGCTGGGGATTCGCCCGGCAAACCGTGGTGTTGCGATGAACCCCTGTGATCATCCGCATGGTGGTGGCGAAGGCCGTTCGCCGGTCGGTCGTAAGAACCCGGTCACCAAATGGGGCAAATGTGCGATGGGTACGAAGACCCGTTCGAAAAAGAAAGCTTCGGAAAAACTCATCCTCAGTCATCGGACGAAATAACGGAGGAAGAAAGGAGGTCGCCGTATAATGTCAAGATCGGTCAAAAAAGGACCTTATGTTCATGCCAGCGTGTTAAAAAAGATCGATGCCATGAATGTCAAAAATGAAAAGAAAGTGGTCAAGACGTGGTCACGGAGTTCCACCATCCTGCCTTCTTTCGTTGGACATACGATTGCTGTTCATGACGGAAGAAAGCATGTGCCGGTGTATATTACCGAAGATATGGTCGGACACAAACTGGGTGAATTCGCTCCGACCCGTACGTTCCGCGGTCATGGTTCCAAAGCGGAACGCGCAACAGGCGTCAAGAAATAGTCAGCTTGCTAAAAAGGGGGTTAATTCGTGGAAGCAAAGGCGATTGCCAAATATGTGCGGATAGCACCGCGTAAAGTTCGTATCGTAATCGACCTGATCCGGGGCAAAAACGTCGTCGAAGCGCTGGCCGTGTTGAAAAACACGCCGAAAGTCGCATCGGATGTTATTTACAAGGTCCTGAAATCAGCGATTGCTAATGCTGAAAACAATTATGACATGAATTCGGATGCATTGTTCGTTTCTGCGGCTTTTGTCGATCAAGGGCCGACGATGAAAAGGGTACATCCCCGTTCCCGGGGACAAGCATTCAAAATCCTTAAGCGCAGCAGTCATGTGACTGTTGTGGTTAAGGAAAGATAACGAGGCGGAGGAGGGAATCGCAGTGGGACAGAAAGTCAATCCGCATGGTCTTCGCATCGGTATCATCAAGACTTGGGACGCCCGGTGGTACGCAGACAAGGACTATGCAACCAATCTTCATGAAGATATGAAGATCAGAAAATTCCTCAATACCAAATTGGCTACGGCCAGCCTGGCCAAAGTCGAGATTGAGCGCGCTGCCAACCGGATCAAGGTTACGCTGCATACCGCGAAGCCTGGTATGGTTATCGGTCGGGGCGGGGCCAGCATAGAAGAACTGAAAAAGGCATTGAAGAAACTGACAGACAAAACCATCGATGTCAACATTGCTGAAATCAAGCAGGCCGAAATGGATGCGACTCTGGTGGCTGCCAACGTAGCGGCGCAACTGGAAAAACGCATGGCATTCCGCCGCGTAATGAAGCAAACTGTTGGCCGGACGATGCGGATCGGCGCCAAAGGAATCAAAGTGATGGTGGCCGGACGTCTTGGCGGTGCTGAAATTGCCCGGACTGAAGCTTATCGTGAAGGAAGCATTCCCTTGCACACGCTGCGGGCCGATATCAATTACGGAACCGCTGAAGCCCACACGACATTCGGACGCATTGGCGTGAAAGTTTGGATTTACCGCGGTGAAGTGATTCCGACCGGCAAACCAGTCAGACAACAAGCGCCGAATCCTCAAGGTGAGGGGGCTGGAAACTAATGTTATTGCCGAAAAGAGTAAAACACCGCAAACAGTTCCGTGGACGAATGAAAGGGCAAGCGAATAAAGGCAACACGGTTGCATTCGGTGAGTTTGGCCTGGCGGCGCTGGAGCCGTCCTGGATCACCAATCGCCAGATCGAAGCGGCCCGTATCGCGATGACCCGTTATATCAAACGTGGCGGTCAGGTTTGGATCAAAATCTTCCCGGACAAGCCTGTAACGTCCAAACCCGCTGAAACCCGTATGGGTAGCGGCAAAGGCTCACCTGAGTATTGGGTAGCCGTTGTGAAACCAGGCAGAATTATGTTTGAGATGGCCGGAGTCAGTGAAGAAGTAGCTCGGGAAGCTTTCAGACTCGCTGCACACAAACTGCCTATTAAAACGAAGTTTGTTGTAGGCACGAAAGCCGGTCAGCTCGATGTGGAAGCAGGTGGCGAGATTGATGAAGGCTAAAGAAATCAGAGATATGAATGCTGCGGAAATGGATCAAAAAATCGCCGGATTGAAAGAAGAACTTTTCAATCTGCGGTTCCAGATCGCAACCGGTCAACTGGAAAATCCAATGCGGATTCGTGAAGTCAAAAAAGCAATAGCCCGGATCAAAACAATCCAACGAGAAACAGAGATCAAAGCCCAACGGGCTTAGAGTCTTCTCAAAGGAAGGAGGCTACGGAAAAGTGACGGATAGAAATGAACGAAAAAGCAAGACCGGTGTAGTTGTCAGCAACAAAATGGAAAAAACGGTGGTTGTTGCCGTCGAACGTCTTGTTCAACACTCTCTTTATTCAAAGTCTGTTCGACAGACAGTAAAATTTAAAGCTCATGATGAAAACAATGAAAGCAACGTTGGAGACAAAGTCAAGATTATGGAAACCCGCCCGCTCTCCAAGGATAAGCGTTGGCGCGTAATTGAAATCGTCGAAAAAGCGAAATAGCCGCCTGGGACCAAAGGAGGTAATGGCATGATTCAACAGGAAACAAGACTCAACGTTGCTGATAATACAGGCGCAAAAGAGATCCTCTGCATCCGTGTTATGGGGGGATCATTCCGGCGAACTGCCAATATCGGTGATGTCATCGTGGCTTCAGTAAAAGCCGCTTCACCCGGTGGCGTGGTGAAGAAGGGCGATGTGGTAAAGGCCGTAATCGTTCGTTCCGTGAAGGGCCTTCGTCGCGAAGACGGATCGCATATCCGTTTTGACGAAAATGCCGCGGTTATCATCAAGGATGATAAAAGCCCCAAAGGAACCCGCATTTTTGGACCGGTCGCGCGAGAACTTCGTGAGAAAGATTTTATGAAGATCATCTCGCTGGCCCCGGAAGTACTTTAAGCGAGAGGGGTGCCTACGTTGGCTGAAATCATTAAGTTGCACGTTAAAAAAGGCGACACTGTAGTCGTACTTTCCGGCAAAGACAAAGGAAAAAAAGGCAAGGTTCTCGAAGCCCTGCCGCGTAAAGGGAAAGTCGTAGTAGAGGGCGTCAATAAAGTCAAGCGTCACACCAAAGCAAACCAGAAAATGCCGCAAGGCGGTATTCTGGTCAAGGAAGCCGCGCTTAACTCATCGAAACTGATGCTGATCTGCCCGTCATGCGACAAACCGACCCGGATCAAGAAAACAGCACTAGCAAGTGGATCGATGGCGCGAACCTGCAAAAAATGCGGCGAGATCATCGACAAAGAAAAATAATCCGCTCAGAAGGGAGGTATGATGCATGGCGAGGCTAAAAGAGTTTTACAACCAAGAAGTCGCTCCGGCGATGATGAAAAAATTTGGTTATTCAAATGTAATGCAAATCCCCAAGGTTGCGAAAATCGTAATCAACATGGGCGTGAGCGAAGCAGTGGGAAACCCGAAGGCATTGGATGCGGCGGTCGCTGATCTGACCATGATTTCCGGTCAGAAGCCGATTGTCACCAAAGCCAAGAAATCGATTTCCGCGTTCAAAGTTCGTGAAGGCATGTCGATTGGGACCAAAGTAACCCTGCGGAGCGAGCGGATGTATCATTTCATGGATAAACTCCTGAACGTTGCATTGGCCAGAGTTAGAGATTTTCGCGGAATTTCCCCGAAAGCCTTTGACGGTCGCGGCAATTATACGCTCGGAGTCAAGGAACAATTGATTTTTCCAGAAATGGAATATGATAAAATCGATAAGATCCGTGGCATGGACATCACCATCGTGACGACAGCGAAAACCGATGAAGAAGCGCGGGAATTGCTCAAACTGATGGGCATGCCGTTCAGCGCTTAAACGATGGGGAGGAAAGTGTAATGGCCAAAAAAGCATTGATCGAACAATGGAAAAAAGGCCCCAAGTTTAAAGTGCGGCACCACAATCGTTGCAAGCTCTGTGGACGTCCGCATGGGTATATGCGTAAATTCGAAATTTGCAGGATCTGCTTCCGTGAACTCAGCTACAAAGGTTTTGTGCCGGGAGTTACGAAGGCAAGCTGGTAATGTCCATCAGGAAGGAGGTACTATTCAATGGTAATGACGGATCCGATCGCGGACTTGCTTACACGCATCCGAAATGCGAATCTTGTACATCATGATAAGGTTGAAATTCCTGCCTCGAAAATCAAACGGGCAATTGTCCAAATTCTCAAAGACGAAGGTTTTGTGAAGGATTTCGATGTGCTCGCCGACGGAAAGCAGGGTATTCTGCGGGTTAGCTTGAAATATGGGCCGGAACGCGACCGAGTAATCACCGGCATTAAGCGTATTTCAAAACCGGGACTCCGGGTATATGCAAAGCGGGAACAATTGCCGAAAGTTCTCGGTGGCCTGGGTATTGCAATCATTTCGACATCTCAGGGTTTAATGTCGGACAAACAAGCCCGTAAAAGCAATCTGGGCGGCGAAGTTCTCGCGTTTGTCTGGTAAATTCTAAGTTGTTGCGAACAAAGGAGGTGCAAGAATGTCAAGGATTGGTAGGCAGCCGATCGCTATCCCTGCGGGAGTCGAGGTAAAGATCGAAGGATCTTTGGTTTCGGTAAAGGGTCCTAAAGGAGAAACGAGCCGGTTGCTCAATAAAGATATGATTCTCAAGTTGGAGAATTCAACACTGACGGTCGATCGTCCTACGGATAACAAGGAACATCGGGCGATGCACGGTTTGACCCGGACATTGATTGCCAATATGGTAACTGGTGTTACGCAAGGTTTTTCGCGGACGCTTGAAATTAACGGTGTAGGTTATCGTGCGGCAAAAGCCGGCACAAAACTTAACCTTACGCTAGGTTTTTCGCACCCGCTGGAACTCGAGCCGCCCGCCGGCGTGTCTATCGAAGTTCCTCAGCCGAACCGGATCGTTGTTTCCAGCATCAGCAAGGAAGCAGTTGGTTCTTTTGCGGCAAAAATCCGTTCTTATCGTGAACCGGAGCCATATAAAGGCAAGGGTATCAAGTATGAAGGCGAAGTTGTCCGGCGCAAAGTCGGTAAAGCTGGCGCCAAAGGCAAGAAGTAATATTTGCTTAGCAGAAGGGAGTGAACTGACTTGCTTCAAAAGCCGGATAAAAACGTTTCCCGTAAGAAACGCCATTCCAGGGTTCGCAAAAACCTGTCGGGTACGCAGCAAAGACCGCGGCTCAACGTGTTTCGCAGCCTGAAACATATTTATGCGCAAATTATCAATGATGAAACCGGGACCACATTGGTTTCTGCCAGCACAATGGATAAAGAAATCAGTGCAACGATGGACTTTGGCGGTAACGTAAATGCTGCCGCGATTGTTGGGAAGTTGGTCGCCGAAAGAGCGCTGGCCAAAGGGATCAGCAAAGTCGTATTCGATCGGGGCGGTTACCTGTACCACGGTCGTGTGGCCGCGTTGGCCGCTGCAGCCCGTGAAGCGGGACTTGAGTTCTAAGGCGGAGGAGGGAAAACAGTGGCAAGAATTGATCCCACAAAACTGGATTTAAAAGAAAAAGTCGTATTCATAAATCGTGTGGCAAAAGTTGTCAAAGGCGGTCGCCGCTTTTCGTTCAGTGCGCTGGTTGTCGTTGGCGATTCGAACGGCTATGTCGGAGCTGGTCTTGGCAAAGCCTCCGAGGTGCCGGAAGCAATTCGCAAAGGCGTCGAAGACGCGAAGAAAAACCTGATTCATGTTCCGCTGGTCGGAACGACGATTCCTCATCAGATTACCGGGGTTTTTGGTTCAGGCAAAGTATTGCTGAAGCCGGCTTCCGAAGGTACCGGCGTTATTGCTGGTGGCCCGGCCCGTGCAGTGCTTGAACTGGCTGGAATCCGCGATATTCTGACCAAATCGCTGGGATCTTCCAATGCCAACAACATGGTCCGCGCTACACTGACAGGTCTTCAACAGCTGAAGCGTGTCGAAGTCGTTGCCCAGATGCGTGGCAAGACCATTCAGGAGCTATTGGGGTAGGAGGGAAATACATGGCTGCGAAATTAAAAATTGTTCTGAAGCGAAGCCTGATTGGCCGGCCTGATGATCAAAAGTCGACAGTGCGTGTTCTTGGCCTGACCAAGATACAGCAATCGGTACTCCAGGAAGATACGCCGGCAATCCGGGGTATGATCCGCAAAGTTGAACATCTGGTTTCGGTTGAAGAACTGGAACAATAGCAGTACGAGGAGGCGCAAGCGATGAAGTTGCATGAATTGTCTCCCGCACCAGGAAGCAAAAAAGCCAGAACCCGTGTCGGACGTGGTTTGGGTTCCGGCTTGGGGAAAACATCGGGACGCGGGCATAAAGGTCAAGGAGCTCGTTCCGGTGGTGGCAAGCGGCCTGGATTTGAAGGTGGGCAGAAACCGTTATATCTGAGACTTCCGAAGCGAGGTTTCTACAATAAGTTCGCCCTGCAGTTTGCAGAAGTCAATGTGGGCTCGCTCAACGGCTTTGAAGCCGGTGAAGTGGTCGATCTGGTAGTTCTGGTGGAAGTCGGGATTATCAAAAAGGTTCATGATGGCCTGAAGGTTCTGGGTAATGGAGAAATTGACAAAGCTTTGACTGTAAGGGCGCATGGTTTCACCAAGGCCGCAATTGCCAAAATCGAGGCGGCCGGTGGAAAAGTCGAGGTGATTTAAGTGCTGGCTGCTTTGGCCAATGTGCTTAGAATTCCGGAGCTGCGTCAAAAAGTGGTATTTACCCTGGCGATGTTTATCGTTTTTCGGATAGGTATCCACATTCCGGCTCCCGGAGTCAATGCTGCAGTGATTGAGCAAATGTTCAATACAGGTAACCTGCTTGGCTTGTTGGATTTGTTTTCGGGCGGTGCCCTCAGCAAGTTTTCCATCTTTGCCATGAGTATTACTCCATACATTAATGCTTCGATTATCATGCAATTGTTGACAGTCGTGGTGCCTCAATTTGAACAGTGGTCAAAGGAAGGCGAGGAAGGACGCAAGAAGATTTCTCAGATTACTCGTTACGGAACAGTGCTTCTGGGTTTTATTCAGGCGCTTGGAATGGCTTTTGGTTTGAAGCATGCTATCATTAATCCCGGCATCGGGCCGATTCTGTTGATAGCTTTGACATTGACCGCAGGCACAGTGTTTCTGATGTGGATTGGCGAACAGATCACCGAAAAAGGCATTGGGAACGGAATATCACTCATTATCTTCGCCGGTATCGTTTCGCGGCTTCCTGATGGCCTGTTCGTGATTTTCGAATATTTGAAGGCCGGAACTATTTCTATCTTCAATGTTATCTTGTTTGTCGTAATCGCTATTGCGATGATTGTATTCGTTATCGCAATTTCGCAGGGACATCGTAAAGTACCGGTACAATATGCAAAACGGCTGGTTGGACGCAAAATGTACGGCGGTCATTCCACCCACATTCCGCTGCGGGTTAACCAAGCGGGCGTCATTCCAATCATTTTTGCATCGTCAGTCCTGATGTTCCCGGTTACCATTGGTCAATTCGTCGATGTAGCCTGGGTAAAAACAGTGACTGGTTGGTTTGAATGGGGTTCTCCCTTCCAAACCTTCCTATATGCTGTAATGATCGTGTTCTTCACTTATTTCTATACTGCCATCACGATGAATATTCCTGATATGGCAGAAAACATGAAAAAATACGGCGGCTTCATTCCGGGATTGCGACCCGGCAAGCCGACAGCGGACTATCTTGACCGGATTGTTACCCGCATTACGCTTGCAGGTTCGTTATTCTTGGCACTGATTGCCATTCTGCCGAATTTTGTCGCGGTTGTCACTAAGATCGAAGGCGTTTACTTTGGTGGCACAGCATTGTTGATTGTTGTCGGTGTTGCTCTGGATACGATGAAACAGATTGAATCGCTGATATTAATGCGGCATTACCAGGGCTTCATGAAGTAAGGGGATGACTGTTCGTGTATCTCTTGTTGATGGGACCGCCGGGAGCCGGCAAAGGAACTCAGGCGGCTAAGCTAGTAGAACGGTATGACATTCCCCACGTTTCCACCGGTGATATTTTTCGTGGCGCGTTGCAGGAGCGGACGCCGCTTGGCTTAGAAGCGAAGCGGTATATGGATGTCGGTGCACTCGTTCCTGATCAGGTCACCGTGGGGATAACACGGGAGCGGTTGGCTAAATCCGATTGCATCGGCGGGTTCATCCTCGATGGATTTCCCCGGACTTTGCAACAAGCGCATGCGTTGGATCAAATGCTCGCGAAAATGGGGATTCGTCTAAACAAGGTAGTGAACATCGTCGTTCCAGATCAGGAGTTGATTCCGCGGCTTACGGGGCGTCGCATATGCCAATCATGCGGCGCCACCTACCACATGGAATTTCGTCCGCCGGCCCAACCAAGCATATGTGACCGTTGTGGCGGCGAATTATATCAACGTACAGACGACCAGGAAGAAACTGTCCGAGAAAGACTTGAAGTGTACAGGCTTCAGACACAACCCTTGATTCAGTATTACCAAGAGCGTGATTTATACTCTGAAATCAATGGCGCCCAGTCCACAGAGGCGGTATTTCGGGATATCGTCGTCAGCCTGACGGGCGAGGAACCATGATTGTTCTAAAGACGGAACAAGAAATCGGGTATATGCGGGACGCCGGACGAATTGTCGGTCAAACGCTGGCGGTGATTAAAAAAGCCATCAGCCCTGGGATAACAACACAGGAGCTTGACCACATCGCCGAACAGTTCATCCGTCGCGCTGGTGGCGTGCCTGCATTCAAAGGTTACTGCGGGTTTCCGGCCAGCATCTGTTCATCGATCAACGAACAGGTCGTACATGGTATCCCCGGACCGCGTCAACTGAAGGACGGCGATGTGATCAGCATTGATATCGGTGTAAAATTGAACCGCTATTATGGGGATGCAGCCATTACGGTTCCTGTTGGCGAAGTGGACGCGGAAATACTGAAATTGTTATCAGTTACAGAACAGGCGCTGAATAAAGGGATTGAACAGGCAATCAAGGGAAACCGTTTATCTGACATATCCCATGCTGTTCAACTTCATGCCGAAGCATATGGTTATGGGGTGGTGCGCGATTATGTCGGCCACGGCATCGGCCAACGAATGCATGAAGACCCTCAGATTCCCAATTATGGGCCGCCGGGTCGGGGTCCTCTGTTAAAAAGCGGAATGACCTTGGCTATTGAACCGATGATAAATTATGGGACTCCCGATGTAGAAGTCTTAGCAGATGACTGGACGGTAGTAACCGTTGACAGAAAAATATCCGCTCACTTCGAGCACACTGTGGCGATAACAGAAGGAGAACCGGAAATTTTGACTCTGCCGTAGTTGAGTGTCCAGATTAGTTTTGGTTAGCGGACGAGGAGGGATCGCGTGTCCAAGCAGGATGTCATTGAAGTTGAAGGTAAAGTGATTGAGGCTTTACCAAATGCTATGTTTCAGGTACAATTAGAAAATGGGCACGTAGTGTTGGCTCATGTTTCGGGAAAGATTCGTATGCATTTTATCCGAATCCTGCCCGGTGATCGGGTCACGGTGGAATTGACTCCGTATGACCTAAAACGCGGACGCATAACCTACCGTTTCAAATAGAGGAAAAAGTTTTGGCAGCCAAAGCATAAAGGAGGATTGGATCATCATGAAGGTGAGGCCATCAGTTAAGCCTATCTGTGAAAAATGTAAGGTGATAAAACGCAAAGGGATCGTCATGGTCATTTGTGAAAATCCCAAGCATAAACAAAAACAAGGATAAGGGGGTGTATGATTAACCATGGCACGTATTGCAAGTGTTGATTTACCGCGTGATAAAAGAGTGGAAATTGCTTTGACATACATTTATGGGATTGGACTCACGCTATCCCAGGAAATCATCAAGACGACCGGCGTTAATCCGGATACCCGGGTTCGCGATCTGACGGAAGAAGAAGTGGCAAAACTGCGTGAAGCAATTGACAAAGGCTATAAAGTTGAAGGTGATCTGCGCCGGGAAGAACAACTCAATATCAAGCGGCTGATTGAAATTGGGTCTTACCGTGGTCGTCGCCATCGTCAGGGATTGCCTGTGCGTGGTCAGAGAACCAAAACAAATGCCAGAACTCGCAAAGGCCCCCGTAAGACGGTTGGCGCGAAGCGTAGCAAAGGCTAAGAAGGAGGGATTGAAGATTGGCTACCAAGAAAGTTGCTGTTAGGCCCAAGAAGCGCGAACGCAAAAATATTGAAGCGGGTGTGGCGCATATCCGTTCAACCTTTAACAATACAATCGTTACCATCACCGATGTCCGCGGCAACGCGATTTCCTGGTCAAGCGCCGGAATCCAAGGTTTCAAAGGCTCCCGCAAAAGCACTCCCTTTGCAGCGCAGATGGCGGCGGAAACTGCGGCTAAAGCCGCTATGGACCACGGCATGAAACGGGTGGAAGTGTTTGTAAAAGGGCCTGGAGCTGGTCGTGAAGCGGCAATCCGGTCTTTACAGGCTGCAGGACTTGAAGTTGACATGATTAAAGATGTCACTCCCATTCCGCATAATGGCTGCCGGCCGCCCAAACGCAGAAGAGTATAGTCATTTCGGGAGGAGTTGAAGAGCAATGGCGAAATATACAGGGCCGGTTTGCCGGCAATGCCGTCGTGAAGGCGTCAAGTTGTTTTTGAAGGGCGAACGCTGCTATAGCGACAAGTGTGCATTCTCGCGCCGCGGTTATGCACCGGGTCAACATGGTCAGGGTCAGGGTCGCAAAAAAGTTTCTGAGTACGGTCTGCAACTGAGGGAAAAGCAAAAGGCCCGCCGCATTTACGGCGTGCTGGAGCGTCAGTTCCGGGCTTATTTTGAGAAAGCCGAGCGCCAAAAAGGGATCACTGGCGAAAACTTGCTGGTTCTTTTGGAACGGCGTCTCGACAATGTCGTATATCGGATGGGTTTTGCTTCGAGCCGGACCCAGGCCCGTCAATTGGTAATGCATGGGCATTTTGAAGTGGGCGACCATCGGGTCGACATCCCTTCGTACCTGCTTCGTGCCGGTGAAGTCGTCAAAGTATGCGAAAAAAGCAAAGAGTCTCCTTTGATGCAAGGGATCGCCCAGGAATTGGCCCACAAAACCATTCCTGTATGGTTTGACGTATCGGTCAAGGACTTGAGCGGCAGTATGACTCGCTATCCGAGTCGCGAAGAAATGGATGTTTCGATTCAAGAGCATCTCATCGTCGAGCTGTATTCGAGATAGTGACTTCCCCCGACCGATGAGTCACGGGTAGATTGCGCAGAGAGGGGGCATTAATAGATGATTGATAATACCAACCCACCAGCACCGAAACTTGAAACGGTCGAACTCAGTCCGGACTATCGGTACGGCAAGTTTGTCTGTGAACCTTTGGAGCGCGGTTATGGTACCACACTCGGCAATAGTTTGCGGCGTGTATTGCTGTCGTCGCTGGAAGGCGCGGCAGTCACTTCCGTCAAAATCGACGGTGTATTGCATGAATTTGCAACGATTCCCGGTGTCAGGGAAGATGTCACCGACATCATACTCAACTTGAAGGAATTGTGTCTCAAGTCCCATGCGGAAGAGATGCAGACGATGCGCATCGAATTT
Source organism: uncultured Veillonellaceae bacterium (assembly GCA_964647865.1). Lineage (GTDB taxonomy): Bacteria > Bacillota > Negativicutes > UBA1444 > UBA1444 > UBA1444. The sequence continues at coordinate 14,368 of CAZYJK010000014.1, forward strand.
GAAGGCGGCGGCACAATTACAGCCGGTGATATCGAAGCCAGTTCAGATATTGAGATTCTCAATCCTGAATTGCATTTGGCCACCGTGGAAGAAAAACATACTTTGCGGATGGAAATGACGGTAGAGACTGGTAAGGGCTATATTGCGGCCGACCGCAATAAAAAGGCCGACCATGTAATCGGCGTGATTCCGGTCGATTCGATTTTTTCGCCGGTTCTCAAAGTGAACTTCACTGTAGAAGATACCCGGGTCGGCAACCGTACCGACTATGACAAATTGACATTGGAAATCTGGACTGATGGCAGCATCCGCCCGGACGAAGCGCTTGGTGAAGCAGCGCGGATTCTCCAGGAGTCATTGTCGATCTTCCGACTCAGTACCGATCAACCTGGTATTGAAGGCAAGAAAAGCGAAGACGTTCCCAAGAATCCCGGCGAAATGACAATTGAAGAGTTGGACTTGTCAGTGCGTTCGTACAATTGTCTGAAGCGGGCCGGCATCAATTTTGTCTCCGACCTGACCAAGATGACGGAAGACGAATTGATGAAAGTTCGAAATCTTGGCCGGAAGTCGTTGGAAGAAGTAAAGAAAAAACTTGTGGACTTAGGACTTTTCTTGCGAGAAGTCGAGGACTGATAAAGGAGGGTGGAGAATGGCTTACCGAAAGTTTGGACGAGATTCAAGCGCCCGTAAGGCGATGCTGCGTGATGTTGTGACCGCGCTTTTTGATAAGGAGCGGATTGAAACAACCGAAGCAAAGGCAAAAGAAGTGAGCGGGTTGGCTGATCAGATGATTACGCTGGCAAAGCGCGGCGATTTGCATGCCCGGCGTCAAGCACTCGCATTCATGACGGACGAGACTGTAGTGCGGAAATTGTTTGAAACGATTGCGCCGAAGTACAAGGAGCGTCAGGGTGGATACACCCGGGTTCTCAAACTGGGACCCCGACAAGGCGATGCAGCGCTGATGGCGATACTGGAACTGGTGTAACGAGCCTTAGGGGCGACCGCAAGGGTCGCCTTTCTTTTTATGTTTGCTGTGGAAGGACGCGTGGCTTTGACAATCATGCTGCAAATCAAAGATTTGTGTCATAGTTACCGAAATGAACAGAATGAGACGCTATGCGCTCTCGACCATGTGACGCTGGATGTTGCCGCCGGACAATTTCTGGCAGTCATCGGGCGAAATGGGTCTGGCAAGTCAACGCTGGCAAAACACCTGAACGCATTGTTGGTGCCTGACACCGGTAGTTGCCTGGTCAACGGGATGGATACCCGAAAACCGGAGCTGTTATGGGATGTCAGACAAACCGTCGGCATGGTGTTCCAGAACCCCGATAATCAAATCGTCGCATCATTGGTGGAAGAAGATGTCGCGTTCGGCCCGGAAAATCTTGGTTTACCGCCTGCGGAAATCCAGCGGCGCGTTACGGATTCGCTGGAGATGGTCGGTATGACCGAGTACCGGCTGCATGCGCCGCATCTATTGTCTGGCGGACAAAAACAACGGGTGGCAATTGCCGGCGTTTTGGCGATGAAACCGCGCTGTCTGGTGCTGGATGAATCGACAGCGATGCTGGACCCGGTGGGACGCAGCGAAGTGCTGACAGCTGTCTGCAAATTGCATCGCCAGCAGGGTATTACTGTTGTGTTGATCACCCATTTCATGGAGGAGGCTGTCGAGGCCGATAGAGTGGTTGTGATGGATGCAGGACGGATCATCATGGATGGCGACCCGGCAACCGTGTTCAGTCAGGTCGAGTGCATTCGGTCCCTGGGGCTTGACGTGCCTGTCGCCGCTGATATCGCTGATCGGCTACGTCGAAAAGGAATCGATTTATCGGTGGATATTATCCGTGATGAAGAGTTGGCGGTGGCGCTGTGTCCATAGAGCTGCAAAATATTTCTTATACCTATATGCCAGGAACGCCGTATTGCCGGGACGCTTTGCTTGATGTCAGCCTGACGATCGAGCGGGGCGAATTTATCGGTATCATCGGTCACACAGGATCAGGAAAGTCGACACTGGTTCAGCATTTGAACGGGTTGTTGCGGCCTACCGCAGGAACTGTTAGCCTGGATGGCGTAAACATGCACGAACGAAAACAGGCACTGAAGTCGGTTCGGCAAAAGGTGGGTATGGTGTTTCAATATCCGGAGCATCAACTGTTTGAAGAAACCGTCTTTGATGATGTGGCGTTTGGCCCGCGGAACTTGGGTTTGAGTGTCGACGAAGTTCAGGAGCGGGTCGAAACGGCGTTGACATGTGTAGGGCTAAATTTTAGTGAAATAGCTAAGCGTTCGCCATTTCGGTTGAGTGGTGGACAGATGCGACGGGTAGCAATCGCCGGTGTCATTGCACTTCAACCTGAATATCTGGTGCTCGATGAACCATCAGCCGGACTGGATCCATGCGGTCGCGACGAGATTTACGCGCAAATCCTGCAACTGTACAGGAACACAGGCATGGCGGTTGTTCTGGTGACTCACAATATGGAAGATGTTGCACGGATGGCTAAACGACTGCTGGTGATGGATCATGGGCGGATTAGATTTGATGGTCCGCCAGTTGACTTGTTCCATGATGAAACCATACAGTTGCAGGATTTTGGCGTCAGTTTGCCGCATGTGACGTCCCTGCTCAAGACGCTTCGCACACATGGCCTTGATCTTGATGATACGTTGCAGGATGAAGAGGTTGTGGCCGAAGCGATTCGGTCCGCCATCAACAGAAAGCGTGATTCATCATGTTGACAGATATCATGCTGGGACAATATTTCCCGGGAAATTCTTTTGTTCATAAACTGGATCCGCGCAGCAAGATTGTTCTGACGCTTACTTTTATCACCAGTATCTTTCTGGCGAACACCTATATCTCGTATCTGACGGTCGGGTTGTATATCTGCTTGATTGTCCTAGTGTCCGGGATTCCCGTCAAGATTGTCCTGCGGTCGATCAAACCGCTATGGATCATCTTACTGTTGACTGCTGCGATTCATCTTTTCATGACGCCGGGTACGACGCTAGTGGCCTGGGGCCCTTTGTCAATCACCGGTGAAGGCGTCAAACAGGCAGTTCAGATGTCAGCAAGGCTCATCTATCTGATATTAATCTCATCACTGCTTACTTTCACCACTTCGCCAATCGCGCTGACTGATGCGATTGAAAGGTTGTTGTCGCCGCTCAAGCGGTTCAAACTGCCTGTTCATGAACTGGCGATGATGATGACGATCGCGCTGCGGTTTGTCCCTACTTTGCTGGAAGAAACCGACCGGATCATGAAAGCGCAGATGGCGCGTGGCGCTGATTTTAGCTCCGGCAACATTATAAAACGAGCCCAGAACCTGGTGCCGATCCTTGTCCCCCTGTTTATCAGCGCGTTTCGGCGGGCCGATGAACTGGCGACAGCGATGGAAGCGCGGTGCTATCGCGGCGGCGACAACCGGACCCGCATGAAGGAACTAAGTCTAGGGCTGAATGATGCGGTGGCAACCCTGACGATCGTTATGCTTGTCTTGGTACTGGCTTGGCTACGCTGGGGTTGGTCGGCGTGAGAAAATCAGGCAAGAACCTGAAGTTGACGGTCGCATATGACGGCAGTGCTTACCACGGATTTCAACGCCAGGCCAATGCACTGACCGTGCAGCAGGTGTTGGAAGAGACGCTGAGCGTTCTGCTTGGGGAATCGATCGTGGTAGCAGGCGCAGCCCGGACTGACGCCGGAGTTCACTCTTATGGCCAGGTGGTAAGTCTGCGGACGAACAGCCGCGTGCCGACCGACCGGATTCCGCCTGCACTACGCAGCATGTTGCCGCGCGACATTGCCGTGGTGGAAGCCGAGGAGATGGACGAATCGTTTCATGCCCGTTTTTCTGCAACAGGCAAACTGTACTGCTATAGAATCCTGAATTCCGACAGGCCCGACCCGTTGCAGCGCAATTACTGCTGGCAAGTCGCCAGGCCGCTGAATCTGGAGGCAATGCAGACCGCACTGATGCTGCTTGTCGGTGAACATCATTTTGGCGCGTTCCAATCAGCCGGCAGTTCGGCAAAGAATCCGGTCAGGACGCTTTATAAAGCGACTTGCGGGAAACAGGGCGACCTGTTGGAATTTCAGTTACATGGCAATGGGTTTCTCTATCATATGGTACGCAATATTGTGGGAACGGTTGTCGATGTGGGACTGGGAAAAACTTCGCTGGTCGATTTTCAAGCGATATTTTCTGGACGTGACCGCCGCAAAGCCGGTGCGACGGCACCGGGCGCCGGTCTTTACTTGCTAAGGGTATTCTACGAAAAACCTTGACAAGCTAGGCGACATCAAATAGAATGAACTATGCGAGATTTGTCAAAGTATCCACTAGCCCCGGAGCTTTGCTGCCGCAACCACTTAACATGCTTTGAACGAGGAGGAACCCCGATGGATACATTTATGGCGAAAACCGCTGAAATCGACCGGAAATGGTATATTGTCGATGCAGCCGGTAAAGCAGTTGGACGTGTGGCGGCGGAAGTTGCCAAGGTCCTGCGCGGCAAACACAAACCTACCTTTACCCCTCATATGGACACAGGCGATCATGTCATTGTGATCAATGCTTCGCAATTGGTTTTCACTGGCAATAAAGCGACGCAGAAAACTTATTTCCGTCATTCCGGTTACCAAAGCGGCGCCAAATATACGGTCGCAGGCAAACTGTTGGCTTCTCGTCCGGAACGGGTCATGGAGATGGCTGTCAAAGGCATGTTGCCGAAAAACCGTCTCGGTGCAGATATGTATCGTAAACTCAAGGTATATGCCGGTGCGGAACATCCGCATGCTGCTCAGCAACCGGAAATTCTTGAGATTAACGTTCGATAGCGATTGGTGAGGAGGAACTGTTGATGGCAAAGACCCCGATTATCTATTATGCTACGGGCCGGCGCAAGACTTCCACGGCCCGAGTTCGTTTGATCCCCGGATCTGGCAAGATTTTGATTAATAATCATGCCTACGATCAGTATTTCGGCTTGCAAACGCTGCAGCTGATCATTAAACAGCCGCTGGTGCTGACGGAAACTCTGGCAAAATACGATGTGTTGGCCCGCGTTGATGGCGGCGGATTCTCCGGTCAAGCCGGCGCGGTTCGTCATGGCATTGCCCGCGCGTTGCTCCGCGTTGATGGCGAGTATCGTCCGGCATTGAAAAAGGCCGGCTTCCTGACCCGCGATCCGCGTGAAAAAGAACGTCGGAAATACGGCCTCAAAAAAGCCCGTAAAGCTTCGCAATACTCAAAACGTTAATCGAGACCATTGCAAACCCGGAAAACATTTTCCGGGTTTCTTTTTTAGCAGGATTCCGAGCCGTGCAGGTCAAATATAAACAAGTACGTGTATATCTGGATAGAATAACCGCCATTAGGGGCTATGGAGGAATGAAACACATGAAAAAACTCTGCTCTCTGCTGATGATGTTCGTGATTCTCGCAGTTGCCGCGCCGGCCTTCGCCAGCCTGGATGACACCCGTGAAACGATTGCTCAGGCCTACGGCGACTATCGACTGGTGATTGACAGCGACAACCAACCCTGGACCAAGGAACAATGGGAAAAAAGCGGCTACAAAAAAGCTCAGGCCGACACTTACACCTATCGCTTCCGGCGTCAGGACATCGGAATCGGTATGGATGTGAAATATGAGGGGGACAAACCGGGCTCGTTTGTCCGCATGCAGCGTTTCACGCCGGATATGCCATTCCAGATCAAGGATTTCAAGACGATGTTTCCGGAGATTTATCCGTTGATTGCCTCGTCGCAAACCGTCGTGTTTGCCACTTATAAAGAATTAAGCCGCAATCTGATGGAAAAAAACTCGCCGGTAACCTTGGGAGCTGCGGTAAAGAAGGAGCTGACGGCAGAACGCAAAGGCTACTTCATGTTATTCGCTTTCAATGTTCAGGATGAAGGGCGATTGATCAAGGATGCCAAATATATCGATGAAAACACCTACATCAGGGAGTTCACCATCGAAAGGACTTACCTGTCGGTGCTGAAGGATAATTTGCACGGCGAATGGAAACAGACGAAGAACTTCTTCGCACCGGAAGTCAGCAATCAGAACACCGCACCGGATAAGCCCGGCGGTAAGAAGTCGAAAAAATAAGCTCTCAAACGAAGAAAATAAAAACTGGCGATATCGACTGCAGTTGCAGGAAAGTCGCCAGTTTTTCCATTTCAGTCGTTGAACTGGTAATCAGGATGGTCAGTGATTCAGTTGAACAGTTGCGCTGCGCGCCTGCTCGGCCTGTTGCTGCGTGATATAGCCATGCTTTACCATGGCTGACAATACGACCCGTTGCCGCTGCATCGCCATGGTCATGTCAACCAGCGGCGAATAGAGCGAAGGTGCTGCCGGAAGACCGGCAATCAGGGCGGATTCGGCCAACGAGAGGGCGGCAGGGGCTTTGGCAAAATAGGTTTGACTGGCTGCGCCGATTCCATAAGCGCCGGAGCCAAAGTAAATACTGTTCAGGTACATTTCAAGGATTTCTTGCTTGCTGAACTGACTTTCCATTAGAAAAGTCAGCGGAATTTCAAAAGCTTTGCGACTCCAGGTCCGGTCCTGTGACAAAAATAAATTCTTTACCAGTTGTTGCGAAATGGTGCTGCCGCCCTCCACCAGTTCACCTGACTGCAAATTGACCAGCATTGCCCGCATTACCGCTTCCAGATCGATGCCGCCGTGTTGGTGGAAACGGTTGTCTTCCACAGAGATGATCGCCTGTTGGAAAACTAACGGTACTTGAGTCAAGGGGACGTAATTCTTTCGGTTTATCTTGCTTTCAACATGAGTACGAAAAGAAAAAGCGGAATGGACCCGCTCCAGCGTCGGCGACAATGGGTTTTTTCCGCCAGATTGGCTCCAGCCGTAATAAACACCGCCCAACAGGCAGAGAATGAGTAACCACTTGATAAGTCGCATGTATTCCTCCGATTTTTTTGCTTTACTGCCAGGAATAGCAGGAATTAGACTAAAAGTTGTGGAAAGCAGAACAAACGACAAATGAAACGAGGTGACGGTGGTGACACAATTAGTTGGTTGCGCCCTGTTTCCGCACCCGCCAATCATGCTGACCGAAGTGGGAGGGGCAGAGAGTCGTCTTGTCAACGGAACCATCGCGGCTGCCGAAACTGCAGCGAAGTTTTTGTTGGAACGTAATCCGTCGACCATAGTGGTTATGACTCCACACGGACCGGCTTTTCGTGATGCAGTCGGCGTAAATGTATCGCCGGTTTTAAAAGGAAACCTGACGGCGTTCGGCGCCGCTGAAGTGTCTGTTTCGTTTGAAACCAACAACTTGTTGGTACAAAATATCATCAAACAGTCCCAGCGCCTTGGCGTCAGTCTGTTGTCGCTCGATACCGAATTGGCCCAGCAGTACCGGTTCTCCTTGCAGCTGGACCATGGCGCGGTCATTCCGCTGAGTTACCTTTACAAGGCGGGGTTTCGCGGGCAGGTAGTTCACATGTCATCCGGATTTCTCAGTTATCCTGAGATGTACGCCTGTGGCAAGGCTGTGCAGGCTGCGGTGGAATCCACGCGTCAAAAAGTGGCGATCATCGCTTCCGGCGATTTATCGCATCGTCTGAAACCAGGCGCCCCAGCCGGTTATGATCCGGCAGGCGAACTGTTTGACGAACGGGTTGTCGAAGCGCTGCAGTCTATGGATGTGCGATCCTTGTTTAATCTAAGCGAAGAAATGGTGGAAGCTGCCGGCGAGTGCGGCCTACGACCGATTTTCTTTCTGTTGGGCGCCATGGACGGGTTGGAACCGACGTCCGAACTATTGTCTTATGAAGGCCCGTTCGGGGTCGGCTATGCCGTGGCGACCTTTGCGGTCAAAAAGACGCGTCCGAAGGAGGCAACGATGTGAAGCAAGAGAGCCTGCCGGTGCGTATCGCCAAAGCCAGCTTGAG
>CAZYJK010000015.1:0-22254 GCA_964647865.1 uncultured Veillonellaceae bacterium
GCCGCGCCGATTTCGGCCTGAACCTTGTCGCCGCCAAAGCCGACGACGACAAGCATCCGCTTCGCCCCTGCCTGTTCCGCCGCGGTCATGACATGACGCAACATCGACTTGCCACCCACTGCGTGAAGCACTTTGGGTAAAGCCGACTTCATCCTGGTTCCTTTCCCTGCGGCTAGAATTACCGCTACCGTTTCCTGCATCCTTCCTGTTCCTCCCGTGCCCCTTAAGGTTATATCGCGGGGCGAATATCGATTTGCTTCAACGTCTCGTCAATCTTGTGCAATATCAACAGTGCCATATAATCGTCAACCAATTTTTTCTCCGGTTGGTCGGTGGCGATCAGCACTCCGGTACCGACCACGTTCGCCCCGACTTCGCTAGCCAGGTCGATCAGGCCGCGGGCGGTGCCGCCGGCTTTCATGAAATCGTCGATCACCAACACTTTGGCGCCGGCCGGCAAAGCCCGCCGGGATACCGACATCGTCTGAATCCGTTTGGCTGAACCGGTCAGGTAATTGATGCTGACGGTAGAGCCCTCAGTCACTTTATTGCCTTGCCGGGCCATCACCAGCGGAATATTGAAGGCGCGGGCCGTCATCAGTGCCAGTGGAATCCCCTTTGTTTCGACAGTCAGGATATAATCGGGCGCCAGCGGCGCAAACCGCTGAAAAAAGATTTCGCCTGCTTCCACCATTTGTTCCGGCGAAAACAATACATCGGACATGTACAGGAACCCGCCAGGAATGATCCGGTCTGGACTGGAGAATACCGCGGCCAGTTTCACCAGGATCTCATGCATGGCTGTATCGGGTCGACAGGGCAGATATCTTACGCCGCCGGCTGCACCGGCAATCGTTTCCAAGGTGCCGGCCCCGCTGGCTTCCAGCGCAGTCCGAATCAGTGATATATCTTCACTCAGCGTAGATTTCGCGCAACCGAACATGTCGGCGAATTCGCCGAGCGAATACAAATGTGAAGGCTTGTTCGTCAGGTATTTCGCCAGAATAACGAGACGATCCATACGGCGGATTTTATCCAAATCTCGTTCCCTCCCTGCATGTAAACCCTCAGCCGGAATTGCGAAGTTGATCCATTTCCAGCAATAGCGTCTGTTCTGCATTTTCAATATGCTCGCGGGCTTTTTGTTGAGCGGTTTCCGCATTGCGCTGAGCGATGGCTTCCACCAGTTGGCGGTGTTCCTCCAGCGTATTCTGCAACCGACCGGGATAATTGATCGAAACCGAACGAAAACGGGTAAACTGTTCCCGCAGGTTGTAGATAATCCCCACCAGGCGTTCATTGCGACTGGCACGATACAGGATGTCGTGAAACGCCTCGTCCGCTTCGACGATTTTCTGATTGTCGCGTTGATCGATATGTTCGGCGATTTCGACCAACAGCCGTTCCATCAGTTCCAGTTCCTCTTCGGTGATCCGTTCTGCAGCCAGTCCGGCCGCCAGACCGTCCAGGGCGGCTCTGATTTCAAACACCTCGTTGATGTCCTTGAGCGACAGATTCGCTACGTAGGTGCCACGTCTGGGCAGCATGACCACAAAGCGTTCCAGTTCCAGTTTACGGATCGCCTCCCTGACTGGTGTGCGGCTGACACCTAGTTCTTCGGCCAACTGGATTTCCATCAGACGCTCTCCCGGCGGCAGCGCTCCGGTGCGGATGGCCTCGCGCAGGGTTTCATAAACCACTTCACGCAGCGGTTTATAACTGTCAAGCTTGACCGGTAATAATCGACGGGACATTCATTTGTTCCTCCCTTGCAACGGTTTCGGCAATTAGGATGGTTACGTCCGGTCCGAGTGAGAGACGCGCAGCCAGTTGTTCGGCTGAAAGACGATCAGGCGTCAGGGCGAATAAGGTAGGTCCGCTGCCGGACATCAGCACGCCGCCGGCGCCGGCTTCAAGCATCGCCTGCTTGATTGCGGAGATTTGCGGATAGGCCGGCTCTGTCACCGACTCCAAGGCGTTGAACAGGTTCGCCGCCACCGCCGGAAAATCCCGTTGGTCCAGCGCTTGCCGCATCGCAGCGTTATGTTTGGCGCCGGCAGTCTGCAGCTGGCTAAATCGCCCATACACCCAAGCTGTCGAAACCTGAATCGGTGGATGCGCCAGCACGACACCGATGCCGGCATAATCGGCCAATGGGTCCAGGTTTTCGCCTCGTCCGGTCGCCTGCACCGTGCCGCCCCATAAACAAAACGGCACATCCGAGCCGAGCCGGGCCGCCAATTGCTCGAGTTCCAACCTGCCGAGACGCAACTGCCAAAGCTGATTGAGCCCCCTTAGCACCGCCGCCGCATCGCTGCTGCCGCCGGCCAGTCCTGCCGCCATCGGAATTCGTTTGACCAAGTCGATATGGACGCCCTCGGCCACGCCGCATTCCTGTTGCAGCAATTCGGCAGCCCGAAATGCCAGATTGCCGCTATCGCAAGGCAGATCAGGCGCATCGCAGCTTAGGCTGATTCCACTGTTTCGTTTGTGAAAAACGACAGTATCGTGCAGACTGACCGCCTGCATAATCATCGACACTTCATGATAGCCGTCAGCACGTTTACCCAGAACGTCAAGCGTAAGATTGATTTTGGCGTAGGCTTTTTGCGTCCACTGCGCCTCTGTTTCGGACATGGCTTGTCTCCCTGCGGTTCACAACCAAAAATTCGTTGCAATTAACTTCGTATTATATTCTACGCAGAAGTTGGACCGCCTGCAACCTTTTCGAACATTTTCTTTATATTTGCGCAACAATGTTCAGGCCGAAACCGCATTCGGCAAGAGATTGCGCCGCTGGGCAGATACGGTATAATAAATAAGGTAGCAGGAAGCATTTTCCCGCAAAACGCCAATTACAGGAGGCATTTTTTGATTATGCAGTGGAAAAAACAGTTCTGGCGATACGCAACGGTTGCACTCGGCGCCTTCATCTCCGGTGTCGGCATCAATACATTCTTAATCCCGCACCAACTATTCAGCGGCGGCGTCAGCGGCGTCGCGATGATTTTATATTTTCTGTTCAGCTGGCCGATCGGCATTCAGATCATCCTGTTGAATATCCCGATTTTCTATGCGGCCTACCGGTTGCTGGACCGCGATTATGTGATCTGTGGCATATTCGGCATGGTGATTTTTTCGCTAGCCACCGATGCGACCCGGTTTTTGGCAGACCTCAATTTCATTGACGATACTTTGCTGGCAGCAATCTATGGCGGTGTCATCAGCGGCATCGGCGCCGGCATGATCTTTCGGGTCGGCGGGTCGGCCGGCGGCACCGATACGATTGCCACCATCATCAAAAAATATTATTCGCTCAATGTTGGCTTTGTCGGTTTTTCGATCAACGTGTTCCTGATGATCGTCGCCGCCGCATTGTTCGGCGTCAAGCCGGCCATGTACACGCTGTTGTCCTTCTTTGTAAGCTCGCAGGTTACCGATGCGGTAATTGAAGGTCTGAACCGGAAAAAAACCATCATGATCATTTCCGACAAAAACGAGGAAATCGCCGACGCCATCCTCGACGAAGTCGGTCGTGGCGCTACCTTCCTCGAAGGCACCGGCGCCTATACCGGTCAGGATAAAAAAGTCCTGTTCGTGGTCGTCACCTTGACCCAGATTTCAAAAATCAAGTTTATCGCAGAAAAAACGGACCCCCACGCATTCATGATCGTTCAGGATGCTGCGGAGGTCCTCGGACACGGATTCAGTTCCAAAAAGTTGCGTTAGTTGACCGGCGCCCCCATGGCTTTGTCCAGTTTGGCCCGGAAGTTGTTGTATTCATACATTGCCTTGAGGAAGTTGTTCTTGGCCGTGGTCAGCGCCACCTGCGCGTCCAGAACGTCGAGGTTCGTTCCCACGCCCGCCTGGTAGCGGATGACTTTGATCTTGTAGTCTTCCTCGGCCAGCCCCACCGCCGAGCTACTGGTGGCGATGCTCTGCTCGGCTGCCTTCAGGCTTAGGTAGGTCTGACGCACATCCAGCTGCACGCTGTCGACCGTCTGCTTCAGCTGCTCCTGCGCCTTTTTGTATCCTTCCACCGCCTGTTTCACTTTGCCGGCAGTGTAGCCGGAGTCAAATAGCGTCCAGTTGGTAAGTAAATACACCGACCAGTTGTAGTTGTTGCCGCCGGCAAATTTGCTGTCGTACCAACCGGCATTGTACACTGCCGATACTGTAGGCAGGTAACCGGACTTGGCAACCGTGATCCCTTCCTGGGCGCTTTTGGCAGCGTCGGTGTACTGGCTGATCTCCGGTCGTTGCCGCAGGGCGGCATCGACGCAGAACGCCAGTTCTTTTTCATAACGGGCATAGCTCAGGTCACCCTTGATGTTCAGCTCGGTGGTCAGGGGAAACCCGATGATGTTGTTGAGGTTGGCCATGGTCAGGTCATAGGTGTTCTGCGCTTCGATCAGGCTTTGTTTTGCTTTGGCCAGTTCGACCTCGGACCGCAGCACGTCGACTTTGGCGACGACGCCGACTTCAAACTGCAGTTTCACGTCCTGCAGGTAGCGTTCCAGTCGTTCGACCGATTCCTGGTTCAGTTTGACGTTGTCGCGCGCCGCCATGAACTTGAAGTAGGCGTCGGTGGCGTCATACTTGAGTTGTTGCCGGGCCTTGGCGACGCCCCACTGGCTGGAGTCGAGCGCTAGTTTCGCCTGGCTGATCTGACTTTCCACCTTGTTGCCGGACCAGAGGGTCCAGTTCAGGCTGACGCTGTTGGTGTATTGATCGGTTTCCACCGGATTCGGCCTTAATTCAGTTGGCGCCGACAGGCTTCGCGCGTCCTTGTGGCTGGCGCTGATGCTGAACCAACGGGCGGAGCGCGCTGCCGTCAATGCGCCCTTGGCGGCTTCAAAATCAAACACGGCGATCTTGCCGGTCGGGTTGTTGGTCAGCGCCAACTTTACCGCTTCGTCCAGGGTAAGCTCCCTGGCAGTTCCTGGCGTATCCGGCGCGGCATAACCGGTTGCCAGACCACTTGCCAGCAATACCAGCACCAGATAAGCTGCCAAGCTACGCAGCTTTTTTTGTTTTAACATGGGTTTTCCTCCTAGCCTTCTAAGCAATTTTTCTTGATCGCAACTATTTTATATTATTGTACCAGCCTTCTATTGCCGGTTTATGACAACTTTGTGAACAATTTATGACATTTTTATGCCAGCTTTTTGCGGAATTTCACTACACTCACGGAAAGCACGATTGAGGTATAGATGACCAAAGCAAGAACTTGCGGCCACAGCGCCGCGATTCCCACCCCTTTCAGGACGATGCCGCGCATGATCTGCAAATAAAACGTTATCGGCAGCAGCCGGCCCAGCTGGAAAAAGAACTCCGGCATCGCTTCGCGGGGAAACATGAATCCCGACAGCAACACGCTCGGCAAAAAGATAAAAAAGGACAGCTGCATCGCTTGCATCTGCGTTTTGGAAAAATTGGAGATCAACATCCCCAAAGATAGCGACGCCACGATAAACAACAACGTATACAGAAACAGTTCCACCAGATTCCCGCGAATCGGCAGGTCAAACACCAGAATCCCCACCATCAGGGCCACAGCAGCCTGCACCAGACCAACGAAAACATACGGGATGATTTTCCCCAGCATCAATTCCCACGATTTCATCGGCGTCACGATCAGTTGCTCCAGTGTTCCGTGTTCACGTTCACGCACGATCGCCATCGAAGTGATCATCACCATCGTCATCGTCAGAATCATCCCCATGATCCCGGGAACCATATAGAAAGCCGTAACAAAGTCGGGATTGTACCAGGGACGGATACGGATATCGTAGGGAAGCCCGCTGATCCGACCGCCAAGGCTTTCCAGCCGCTTGACCATGATGTTTTGCGAGCGCAGCTGGCCAATCGTCATCGCTGTGCTGATTGCCGAGGATGCCGCCATTGAGTCGGACGCATCGACAATCACCTGTACGCTGGCGGACCTGCCGCCACGCACCTCGTCAGCAAAGTTCGGCGGCAGCACAATCCCGACTTTGGCCTGTCCATTATCAATCAGCGAATTAAGTTCCTTAAAACTTTTTGCATAAATGTCGAGGTCAAAATAGCCGCTGGCAGAAAAGGACTCCAGCAAATCCCTGCTCTCCGCGCTGTGCGACTGGTCGAATACCGCCGTCGGCAAATGCTTGACATCGGTATTGATCGCAAAGCCAAACATCAGCAATTGAAAAATCGGAATTCCGATCATCAAGCCAAAGGTGAGCCGATCCCGCCGCATCTGGATGAACTCCTTGAGCAACAGCGCCCGTAACCGGATCATGCCGCCACCTCCTGCCGTTTCTGTTTGACAAAGTGAACGAAAACATCTTCTAACGAAGGCTGGATTAGCTTGCCTTGCAGTTTTTCATATTTCCCCAAGTCCATTTCCGCCACCTGCAGATGAACGGCAGCGCCCTGCGCATAGGCATCAAGGATTGGCATTCCCTGCCGCGCCAGCTCGGCGATCAACCCTAGCGGGTCATCGCTACGGATTTTCAGCAGCCGCCCGGGAATCGACCGTTTCAGGCCGGACGGCGTATCAGAAGCAATCAGCCGGCCTTCGAAAATAAAGCCGATTTCGTCACAGTGCTCCGCTTCGTCCATGAAATGGGTCGTTACCATCACCGTTGTACCGGCTGCCGCCAAATCATAGATGATCCCCCAGAACATCCGGCGCGATTTGGGATCGACACCACCGGTCGGTTCATCGAGGAACAGTATCTGCGGCCGGTGCAGAATCGAACTGCCCAAGGCCAGACGTTGCTTCCAGCCACCGGACAAATTCGCCGTCAGTTCGTTTTCCCGGCCGGTCAGGCCAGCCATCCCGATCATTTCTGCAATCCGTTCATTTTTCAAACTTGCCGGCAAGCTATACAACCCGGCATAAAATTCAAGGTTCTCGCGAACCGTCAAATCATCGTACAGACTGAACTTCTGCGACATATAGCCGATCTTGGCTTTGATCTGTTCGCTTTGGCTGACAATATCCAACCCCATGACCTCGCCACTGCCGGCCGAAGGTTCAATGATGCCGCAGAGCATGCGGATCGTCGTCGATTTTCCCGAACCATTGGGTCCCAAAAAACCATAAATCCCGCCCTGCCGGATTTTCAGGCTGATCTGGTCCACTGCGGTAAATGCGCCGAACGTCCGGGTCAGGTCCCTGGTTTCTACTGCCCACATTTACGCCGCCTCCCCGGCCAACGCCACAAATACGTCTTCTAACGTCGGCTCCACCTGTTCTAGCTGAAACGAAACAAACCCTGACTGCTTGAGCGCTTCACTCACCAGCGTGGCAGCTTGCACAGGGTCATCAACCACCAGATGGTACTTGTCGCCAAAAGCATTGATGTCAATCAGACCGCAGTCTTGCAAGACTGGTTTGATTTTTCTGTCGGCAATCGATAGTTCAAGAAGCTTGTAGGGATAGTCCGCGCGCAATTTCTCCGGCGAAGCACAGGATACAATCCGCCCCGCATGCATGAAGGCGACCCGACTGCAGAGCTCGGCTTCGTCCATATATGGCGTCGAAACAAACACCGTCATTCCTTCCTTGTTAAGGCGATATAGCATTTGCCAAAACTCACGCCGCGACACCGGATCGACGCCGGTGGTCGGTTCATCGAGGAAAAACAGTTGCGGTTTATGCATTAGTCCGGCAGCCAGCGCCAGTTTTTGTTTCATGCCGCCGGACAGATTTTCGGCCAGTCGGTCGGCGAACGGCAACAGGTTGGTGAAGGCGAGGATTTCCCGGGCCCGCTCGTCGATTGCAGCGCTGGAAGCACCGTACAACGAACCGATCAGTCGGATGTTCTCGATCACGCTCAGGTCTCGATACAGACTGAATTTTTGCGGGATGTAACCAATCGATTTTTTAACCGATTCGATCTGTGCATTTCCCATCACGGAAAGCGACCCGGCAGAGGGCTCGACAATGCCGAGAATCATCCGCATCAAGGTCGTTTTCCCGGCGCCATCCGGCCCGACCAGCCCGAATATTTCACCGGTCTCGACTCGAAGATCGACGGCATTGACCGCCGTTACACCGCCGAAAGACTTGCTCAGTCCCTGCGTCCGGATCATTCGATGACCACATCCGCCGGCAAGCCCGGCTTCATGAATTCTTCGGCGTTGTCGATCTTCACTTTCACCGCGAACACCATGTTGGCACGCTCGCGCTGGGTGATGCTCTGACGGGGCGTATATTCGGCATTCTGACTGATTTCTTTAATTTCGCCGCGGAATACTTTGTCCGGATAGGCGTCGATTTTGACTTTGGCGGCCTGTCCCAGACGAATCCGGCCCAGTTGCTCTGTCGCCACATAAATCTTGACCCAACAGTCGCGCATATCGCCGATGGTGGCGATGGCAGAGCCGGCGTTAACAAATTCGCCTTGTTCATAGTTCTTGGATAAAACCCGGCCGGCGATCGGGCTTGCAACGCTGGTATCCGCCAGCTGAGTCCGGCTGCTGTCCAGCACCGCCTGCGACCGCTGCACTTCCAGTCGCTGCGCTTCGATCGTTTCCGGCCGTGTCCCTGCCTGCAGCAAGCTATAGCGCGACTGCGCCGCCAGCAGGCTATTGGCTGCCACTTCATGCGCCGACCTGCTATTATCCAGTTGTTGCGTAGATATTGCGCCGTCACGGAACAAGCGGCTGTAACGGTCAAAATCGGCTTTTGCCTTATCTGCCTGAGATTTGGCTGCTGCCAGATTCGCCGCCGCTTCCTGCAACTCCTGCGCACGCGCACCCTGTTCCAGATCGCGCAATTGCGCTTTTGCCCGCGCCAACGCCGCTTCATCCCGCAATAGTTGGGCTTGCAGATCCGGTCGGTCGATGCGGGCAACCAGATGGCCGCTTTTCACCAGGTCGCCTTCCTTGATCTTCAGTTCTGCCAAGTACCCCGCCACTTTCGGTGTGACATCGGTCTTGGTCACTTCGATCGTCCCGGTTGCGGTGATCCCGGTTTCGACTCGGCCGTACAGCTTATAGCCGGCCATCCCGATAGCGATGGCGACCACTGCGGCCAACAGCACGATTTTCAGTTTAGTTTTCTTATTCCCCGCAGCTGTATCCATTTATTCAATCCTCCCCATCCCTTTGAGGTAAATCTTCAGCGCCGATTCGACAAACTCTTGGTCCCGCCCGGCAAATTCCGGCACTACCGCCTTGGTCACTTCACGCAGGATAAAATAAAAATTCAACATGCCCGCCAAGGACATCGCGGCAAAGATCGGATCGATATCCTGACGAAACGCGCCGGATTGGATGCCTTGGCGCAATACATCACTGATGATTCCGGCAATCCGAACCGTATACTTTCGCACTACTTTCTCCAGACAAGCGGTGGGGCTGGTCAGCTCCCCCTGTATCAACCGCGCCATCAAGGGCTGGTCCTGCGTATGGTTGCGACGAATAACGTCTGCGTACATGCGGACTTTTTCCTCCACCGTAGCGGTGGATACGGCAATCGCTTCAAACTTGCCGATCAAACGTTCATACTGGGCCGTGACTACCGCTTCATACAAACCTTCTTTCCCGCCATAATGATAGGAAATCAGGGCGCTGTTGACGCCGGCCGCCGTGGCCAGTTCTCGGATCGATACCCCGGCAAAGCCTTTCGCGGCAAATAGCTCGGTCCCGGCTGAAAGCAATCTCTCCCGGGCATCTTGCGCAGATTTTTCTTCTGTCATTAGACTTCACATCCGCTTTAATTAATCGATTGATTAAATTATAATGTAATTTAGGTATTTGTCAATGGAAACTCTGCATGATTTTACTACTAAAACTACGTTAACAAGGATTGACTGCGATAAAAGTCGATTTCATAAGAGTTTCACCGTATAATTCGTCGGCGAAGATGAGAAAGTTTTTCCGGAAAATCAGCATGGATGCTGATTTTAGGCCTTGCAGCGACGGATGGAGCGTTCGAGGCCATCCGGAAAAATAATCATCAAGACGTTACGAATTCAGGTAAAACTCGGCGAAAGAGACTTTACGCAGTCAATCCTATCATTACATACAGTTTAATTTTACGGTCCGATAAACTCCTGCACCAAGTACACCCCGCCGCGCGCATCCGGCCGCACGCCTATACCGATCTCGGTAAACTTCGGATTCATGATGTTTTCCCGATGTAGCGGACTCTCCAGCAACATCCGGTGGGCCGTTTCCACATCCGGGCTTAGGGCGATGTTCTCGCCGGCATTGGGAAAGTCGATGCCGACCGCCGCCATCCGATCGAACGGGTCTTTGCCGTCCGGGTCGACGTGGGCGAAAAATTTTCGGTTACGCATATCCTGGGCAAAGTCCGCCGCCAGTTTTGACAGCTGCAAATTCACCTTAAGCAGCTCCAGTCCTTCATTTTGCCGGGCTTGATTGAGCAAATTCACGGCAAGTTGTTCCTGCGGCGATAGGGCATATGGTTTTGCAGCCGTCGTCGCCGAGGCGGGCGCTTTCGCCGGAACTGGCGCTGCAAAAGCCGACATATCCGGCAAGCTTGCAACAAAACCAATCAGCAGCAGTAACCCGATCCTTAGCAAAACAACTCTCATTGCTGTCACTCCTTTGCTAATCATGATATGCCCGGCTCAGCGAAGCAAACTCTTCCATCGATAGCGTTTCGCCTCTTCTTTGCCCATCGATGCCGGTGATTTTCAACATCGCGGTAACTGCCGCCTTGTCAAAGCCGCACCCCTGCAACGAATTGGCCAGTGTCTTGCGTCGCTGGCCGAAAGCCGCGCGTACGACCCGGAAAAACAATTTTTCTGAAGGAACCGACACCGGAGCAGTAGTGCGCATGGTGCAGAGAATTACGGCCGAATCCACCGCTGGCGGCGGCATGAATGCGCTCGCCGGCACATCGAACAATTTTTTGGCTTCGGTAAAATACTGGACAGCCACCGATAAGGCGCCGTAATCCTTGCCGCCCGGCGCCGCCGTCATCCTATCGGCGACTTCCTTTTGCACCATGAACACCATTTTTGTCGCCGGAACCCGTTCTTCCAGTATCTTCATCACGATCGGCGTCGTAATGTAATACGGCAGATTTCCGGCGATGCAGAAGGGCTCATCGCCCATTGTCCCGGCAAAGTCGAGCGCCAGCACATCGCCCTGAACAACGCGTACATTATTATAGGCTTTCAACGTAGTGGCCATAATTTCTATGCAGCGCCGATCGAGCTCTACGGCAGTCACTGCCGCGCCAGTCATCGCCAGTTGCTGGGTCAGCGTGCCGATACCCGGCCCGATCTCCAGCACCGGCATGCCGGGCTGCAGTTCGAGTGACGCGGCAATCGATCCGACAACCGCCTCATCGACCAGAAAATGCTGGCCGAGTTTTTTTTGTGTACGAATGCCAAAACTGGACAAGATATGCCGGGTCACTTCCCGTTTGGCTATTATCGGTTCATTCATGCAGTGCCTCCCATTTTTCCAACGCCTGTTCAAACTCCGCCCGACTAACGCCATAACTGTTCAAACGATGCAGGAACGTCTTGGCGTTGGCCCAGCCGATTCCCAGTTCAGCGCCGAGAAACGCCCGTTTATCCGCCGCGTCGTTCACACCGGCCAGGCCATTGTCCACAATATCGGCAAGATCAAATTCCTGCCGTGGCGCAACTTCGGCCAATCGCACCTTTGCCAACGCGGCCCGTATCTGCTCAGGCGACGCCTTTTCCACGCCGATGCGTCCGTCATCACCGACAGCTTCGCTACGCGGCACAAAGGCATGTCCGGCGGCGGGAAACCGGTCACGCAGAAACGATCGGATCCGCTCGCCGGCACTGTCCGGGTCGGTCAGAATGATGATCCCCCGTCGTTGATAGGCGGCCGCAATTTGCCCAACCAGTTGCGGCGTCAGGGAAAATCCGCCGGTTATCAGGCAATCCGCCTCGACACTGCGCCGAATCGCCGCTACATCGCTCTTGCCTTCTACAACGATCACCTGTTGAATCAATCGTCCATCTCCCTAATTCAGCAGTCTGTTCCGCTATCATCTTACCATGCGCCGCAAGGTTAAGAAAAGCGGGACAAATGTCCCGCTTTTCTTAACAGGCAGTCTAGCTGCATTACTCACTCTGACAGGATATAAACTTCCACCTTGCGGCGTCCGAACCGTATGGCTTCGTTATAATCCTCAATGCAGAGGTCTATTTTGTGTCCCTTGATCGCTCCGCCGGTATCGGCCGCCAAGGCAAGCCCGTAACCGGGGATGAATACCCGGGTTCCCAGCGGAACCACCCGAGGATCGACGGCAACGATGCCGCGCTTGGCTGGAATCCCGCTGGCGGTGATTCCCGACTGACCGTCATCAAACGGAGTATAGGCGGTAGCTTCCATCACCAGCAGTTTTTTGAAGCGAATCGTACCGCGGCTGGGATCATTGGATTCGCGGGTTCCCACCCGCAAAATTTCCGGCTTTGGTTCCACCAGGGTTTTTTCTTTCAAGATGTCATAGCCGGCCTCCCGGCCTTCTTCGAACATTTGCCGCACCGTGGCCAGTTTTTTGCCTGGCACGCCGGGTTCCACAACAGCTTCCATGCCTTTTTCCATCGTGGCATCAGGCTGGCGGATAATCGGGAAAGGAACGGGCAATTCCTTTTCCACTGTTTTGTCTGACAGAGTCAATAGTCGGATATTCATACTTTGGCTTGGCCGGGTTGAAGCGTCAGGCACCGTTTTATAGGCCCGGGAACTGTATCCCAGCGATTCGGCCACTTCTCCCACGGTGGGCTTGCCGGACCAGACAAATTCGACTTTGGAGCCGATCGTCAAGGTCATCGGAATCGCCCGATATACTTCAATAACACTGGCTTTCCCCGCCTCGTTCGCTACGACGCGGTATTCGTCACGGGAGCCCAATAGCACTCCGGCAACCGAAAGAATTTCCTTGGGATCCGGCGATAATGCGCCGGCAACGATCTCTTTGCCATCCACTTTGATGACAATTTTCGAATTTGCCCATACGAAGCCACTGACAAACACTGCCGCTACGAGCAGCAAAATCATCGTGACCGCTTTAACTCTGCCGTTTAAGTAGTTCCGCCTGTTGTGCTGAATTTGATACACAGGACTCCCCCCTTTTCCGGACAAAGAGGATTATAGCACAGAGAAAAAGTCTCCGTCAAATCGACCCCTGGCTCAAACAGCCGGGATTCGGAACAGACGGCAGGCATTTTCGCTGGTTGCCCGGGCCAGTTCTGTCAGCGATAAGTCGCGTAGCGAAGCGATTTCTTCGGCCACCAGACGCACATGAGCCGGTTCGTTGCGACGGCCGCGATAGGCCTGCGGCGTCAGATACGGCGAGTCCGTCTCGATCAACAACCGGTCGAGCGGCACATAACGGGCCACCTCTTTAGTTTTGGCGGATTTCGGGAATGTCACCGGCCCGGCGATGGAAATATAAAAGCCGAGTTTCAGGTATTGCCGCGCCGTTTCGACGCTACCGGAAAAACAGTGGAACACGCCTTCCAAGTCCTTGGCTGCGCTACGGATGATTTCAAAGGTATCGGCGTGCGCTTCCCGCTCATGGACGACAAATGGTTTGCCGGTCTGACGGGCGATGTCGAGTTGCCGCAGAAACACTTCCTGCTGCACCGTACGCGGCGACAGGTCATAGTGGTAGTCGAGGCCGATTTCGCCGATCGCCACCACCTTGGGGTGAGCTGCCCAACGAACCAATTGCTGATAATCTTGTTCCTGCATATCCTTTGCGTCATGCGGATGCATGCCGACGGTCGCATAAATTTGCGGATATTGCTCCGCCAAGGCGACAGAACGGGATGACGATGCCATGTCGGCGCCGATATTTACGATCAGGTCGACTCCGGCTGCCCTAGCCCTCGACAGCACCTCGTCACGGTCGGCATCGAAGCGGTCGTCGTCGATGTGTGCGTGCGAATCAATCAGCATTATTTCACTTTGCAACCGGCCGGCAAATCAGGGGCCGTAACCAACGACAACATCGTGCGGCCGGAGTCCGAGGCGGCGAGCAGCATGCCGTGCGATTCGATACCGCGAATCTTGGCCGGCTTCAGATTGGCGATTACGATCACCGTGCGGCCGACCATGTCCTCCGGCGAGTAATACTGCGAAATTCCGGAAACGATGGTGCGTTGCTCACTACCGAGATCTACCGTGAGTTTCAATAGTTTATCGGTTTTTTCGACCTTTTCCGCCGCCGTCACCTTGGCGGTGCGCAAGTCGAGTTTGGCAAAATCATCGATTGTGATTTCCGCCGAGATTTCTGTCGCGGCCTCTGCTGTGGTCTTGGCTGGCGCGACAGCCGCAACCGGCTGCTTTTCCGGTTGGCTTGCCGGCTTCTCTGCCGGGACTTCCTCCGTCTTCTCCTCGATCCGGGGAAAAATCGGCTCCGGCTTGCCGGTCCGGTGTCCGGGTTGAAATTGTCCGTCGGCGCCGAAATTGCCGAGGCGCTCCATCGCGCCAGGCGCCACCGCCGGCTCCAGGCCAAGCTGTGAGCGGATCCGACCGGCAGTCGTCGGGATAAATGGCGCGACCAGAACCGATACAATGGCCAACACTTCCAGCAGGTTTTGCAGCACTGTATTGAGCCGGGCCGCTTTGGCCGGATCTTTGGCCAGGATCCAGGGTTCGGTCTCGTCGATGTATTTGTTGGCCCGGCCGATCAGTTGCCAGATTTCCTTGATCGCCGCATTGATTTCCATCTTGCCCATCTGTTCGCGATAACGTGGCGCAAGAGCTTTGGCCATCTCAATCAAGCCGGCATCGATTTCTGCCGGGGCTTCGGTGGCGCCAAGCGTACCGCCATTGTAACGCTGCATCATGTTGAGCGTGCGGTGCAGCAGATTCCCCAGGTCATTTGCCAAATCGGAGTTGATCCGTTTGATCAGGGCGTCGCGTGAAAAATTGCCGTCCTGGCCCAGATTGATTTCCCGCAGCAAAAAGTAGCGGATCGCATCGGCGCCGAACTCTTCGATCAACAGTACCGGGTCGACCACATTGCCTTTGGATTTCGACATCTTGTCGCCTTCCACCACCAACCAGCCATGACCATAGATTTGCTTCGGCAATTCCACGCCAAGCGCCATCAGGATGATCGGCCAGATGATCGAGTGGAACCGCACGATTTCTTTGCCGACCAAATGAATGTCAGCCGGCCAGTAGCGGGCAAATTTCTCCGGATCGTGCAGATAGCCGGAAGCAGTGATATAGTTGGTCAAGGCGTCAAACCAGACATAAACGACATGTTTGCGGTCAAACGGCACCGGGATGCCCCAGTCGAAGGTCGTGCGGGACACGCAGAGATCTTCCAGTCCCTGTTTGATGAAATTGATCATTTCGTTGCGGCGGGACACCGGCTGGATAAACTCGGGATTCTCCTCGATATGTTTCAGCAACCGTTCCTGGTATTTGGACATCCGGAAAAAATAACTCTCTTCCTGGACCCGCTCGACCGGTCGGCCGCAATCGGGGCAGTTGCCTTCAGTCAGCTGGCGTTCCAGCCAGAAAGTTTCGCAGGGCGTACAGTACCAACCTTCATAAGCGGCTTTGTAGATATCGCCCTGATCAAAGATTTTCTGAAAAATCGCCTGTACCACTTCGTGATGGCGCGCTTCGGTCGTGCGGATGAAATCGTCATGACTGACGCCGAGTTTTTCCCACAGCATCTGGAACGAAGCCACGATCTTATCGACGTACTGGATCGGGCTCAGTCCGTTTTCCGCCGCCTTACGCTGGATTTTCTGGCCATGTTCGTCCGACCCTGTCAAAAAGAAGACGTCGCGCCCGGCCAAGCGTTGGAATCGGGCCACGGCATCGGCAATGGTCGTGCAATAGGCATGTCCGATATGCAGTCGGTCACTCGGGTAGTAAATCGGGGTGCTGATAAAAAACGGTTGTTTGTTCACTTTGTACCTCCTGTTTCTTGTCCGCTTCCGGTGGATATTTTCGTTATTTTCCGCAAGCCAACCCTTGCAATTGGAAATAACAGGTTGACATTCGGCGTAACAATATGGTATTTTTAACATAAAGCACCATGTGCTTGCAAAGCAGGAAGGAGGGGATCCAAGATCATGAAATCAACAGGAATTGTGCGCAAGGTCGATGAATTGGGACGGGTTGTCATTCCGATCGAACTCCGTCGCACGCTCGGCATCAACGAAAAAGACGCGCTGGAAATCTATGTGGAAAATGATCGCATCATTCTCAAAAAATATGAGCCAGCGAATGCTTGTGTTTTTTGCGGCAATGAAGAGAAGTTGTCCCTGTTCCAAAACAAAAGCATCTGTTCAAGTTGCCGACACGACCTCGCCAAAAAGTAATCAGTCCGACTTGATCACGAGCTGATACACCCGCCTGCGCGGGAGTTCCAAACTGGACGCCGTCATTTTGATGGCGTCTTTTTTATTTACACCTGACGCAATCAGCTTGTTTACGGCCTGCAGGACCGCCTCATCAGACAATGCTTCCGCCTCTGCCGCAGGGTTTTCCTGCTCAGTCGAACTCGTCGCCGCGCCTTCCACCAGCAGCGTGAATTCACCGCGCGGTTTGTTTTGGCCATACCACTCCAGCAACTCGCTGAAACGACCGCGGCGAAACTCCTCATGCAGTTTGGTCAGCTCACGGCCGATCACCGCCTGCCGATCGCCGAGCACTGCCAACAAATCAGCCAATGTCTTGGCTAGTTGATGCGGTGATTCATAAAACAGCAATGTAACGGGGATGTTCTGCAACGCACGGATTTTCGTCCGTCTTGCTGCAGAGACTTTCGGCAAAAAACCGACAAACAAAAATCCGTCCGTTGCCAGTCCTGAGGCAACCAAAGCCGTCAGCGCCGCATTAGCGCCGGGAATCGGCACTACGCGCACACCGGCGTCAATCGCCAATCGCACCAGGTCTTCGCCAGGGTCGGAAATTCCAGGCAATCCCGCATCGCTGACCAAGGCGATATTTTTCCCTGCCAACAGCTTATCCAGCAGCTCCGGACCCTTGGTCCGGCGATTGTGTTCGTGGTAGCTGGTCAAGGGGACATGAATATCGAAATGACTGGTCAGTTTGCGACTGTGCCGGGTGTCCTCGGCTGCGATCAAATCCACGCTGCGCAGTGTTTCCACGGCGCGGAAGGTCATATCGCTCAGGTTGCCGATTGGCGTCGCGCACAGGTACAACGTGCCAGGTCCGTCTGTAGACAATCGTTTCGCCTCATTTTCAGCCAGAATAATAAGACAGTATTTCCGGGTTATATTGGCCTGGCGTTTGATAAATCGTTAGCGGCGGCAGCACAGTCAGTCCTGGCTTCACGCCTTTTACCGCTTCCACCAAAACCATTTTGGCCGCCCGGTCAGCAAAAGGATGGACAAAACGCAGTCGTTTCGGCTCGAGGCCGACTGAGCGCAAAGCGTTGCAGATATCGGCCAGTCGTTCCGGCAAGTGAATCATCGCGAATCGTCCCCTGTTGCGCAGGAGAAAGGCAGCGGCGTTTACGAAGTCCTGCAGGCCGGCAGTTGTCTCATGTCTGGCCCGGGCCACCGCCTCAACCGGGCTGATCCGGCCGGAGGTCGGCAATCGGTAGGGCGGGTTGGCCGTGACCAGCGTATAATCGCCGGAGGAATAATAGCAGCGGATATCCTTGACGTCGCCGCAGACAAACTGCAACCGCTCGGACAAGCCGTTCCAGTTTGCCGAGCGGGTCGCCATCGCAACCAGTTCGGCGTTATTGTCGAACCCGGCAGCGCTCTGGAGTCCCCGTGACAACAGGAGCATGGCGATCGCGCCGGTGCCGGAGCCAAGATCCACGGCGCGGTCTCGTGGCCGCACAGTCGCAAAAAACGCCAACAACACCGCATCGATGGAGAACCGGAAAGCCGCCTCGCTCTGGATGATACGCCAATCGCACACGCCGAGAGAGTCGACACGTTCGCCAGGTTTCAACTCAGGCGGAACCATCATCTTCTTTTTCAGCCACTTCAGCGATCGGCAGCTGTGAAACACTGCCGTCGCCGCGTTTTACTGAAACGGTATTGCGAGCAGGATCGACGGCAATCACGTTGCCTTCGCCATCCGGCGCAATGACCCGCGCTCCCGGTTTGGGCGCAGACTGTTTGCGGCAGGCCGGCCCTGCATACAGATTGCTTTCGTATTTCAGACAACACATCAGTCGGCCACAGATACCGGAAATTTTCGCCGGGTTGAGTGAAAGATTCTGTTCTTTGGCCATCCGGATTGACACCGGTTCAAAATCGCCAAGAAAGGTCGAACAGCAAAGACTTCGCCCACAGCAGCCGATCCCGCCCAGCATCTTTGCCTCGTCACGCACCCCGATCTGCCGCAGTTCGATCCGGGTACGGAAAATCCCGGCCAGATCCTTGACCAGTTCGCGAAAATCGACTCGCCCTTCCGCCGTAAAATAAAAGATAATCTTGGACACATCAAATGTATATTCGACACTGACCAGATTCATGTCCAGTTTGTGGGTTTCGATTTTTTGGCTGCATATACGCAGTGCTTCTGCTTCACGCGCTTCATTGTCAGCGACTTTGGCGATGTCTTTTTCCGTCGCTTTTCGCAGCACCGGTTTTAGCGGCGTCACTACTTCCGTTTCCGCCATCTGGCGGGCTGGAATGACCACATGGCCGAATTCGAGTCCGCGGGCCGTTTCAACGATTACCGGATCCTCCTTGGCCAGACTGAGGTTGCCGGGATCAAAATAGTATATCTTGCCGGCCTTCTTAAACCGGACTCCGACGATGGTCTGCATTTTCTTTTCCTCCCCAATACAGGTCCGCTGACCGAATAAACATAGATTCCAACATCAGGCGGGCATTTGCGTTTCGTTGCAATTGCCGCCGGGTTGCTTCCGCCAGTTGAATTGCCGCGATCAGGTCAGCCATGTTCCAGCCAACAGCAAGCGCAGTCAACTCCAGGTCTTTCGCCCGACCGGCAAAACCGGATTTGTGAACTGCCACATCACGCAACAGAACAATCCATTGTTTGATTATATCAAGAATCTGAGCACTTTCCATCCCATCAAACTTGGCAACCACCGGCCACAGCCACTCCAGGCCGGGTTTATCCATGTTTTGCAAAATTTCCAGGGCAAACTGCCGCTGGGTCGGATCGGTCGCAACCGGCAGGTTCAGAACCGGAGACGGATAAAAACGGATATTCGCCGCTCGCGAAAGGATTGTCGACAATAAGGCATGCGGAAACGCTGTTACTAGGATAAAAACCAGTCCAGGCGGCGGCTCTTCCAGTATTTTCAGCAAACAGTTCGCCGCCGGCGGGTCCATGCAATCTGCCGGTTCAATCAGGCAGACGCGAAAGCCGCCGCGTACCGACGCCATGCCGGCAATCCGTTGAATTTCCCGCACCTGGGCGATGCGAATCTGCGCCCCGTCAGGGCTGAGCAGGCAATAATCCGGATGTTCCGGCAACCGCTCAGGTTGTGTGGCAAGCAATTGCGCCGCCAGGATTTCGGCAACCAGGCGTTTGCCGATTCCTTCCGGCCCGGAAAACAACAACGCGTGCGGCAGCTTATCCTGTTCGATCATTCGCCGGATCCGGGAAATCGCCGCCTGGTGGCCGATCACTTCGTCCCAGCAAGTCGGTCGTGACAAATCATTCTTCATGTATACAAATCAACCAGCATACCCCGGATCGAATCCATCTTTTCCAGAATTGCCAGTTGTCGCTCCTGTCCCTGCTTCACGTCTTCCGTCAACGATTCCAGAGTTTCATCGATTTTTTTCACCAGGGTATAGCTTTTTTGCCGACCCCGCCGGTCCCAACCTGAACCAGACTCCACATCATACATTTGACCGACCGCTTCGGACATAAACTTTTTCACCAGTTCACGATAAGCTTTCAGCTCACTGTAAGTCGGCGTTTGTCCCAGGCGCTTTCCCTGCTGTTGGATCTTGCCCAGCAATTCTTCCAGCCGCTGACGGACCTGTTGGTCTGATTCTTTGGACAGATCGACCGCAAACGTTCGCTGCGGTGAATCGATTTTTAGTCGGGGCTCCGACTCCGGCAACGGGGACGGGGTTCGATTCGGCGACTTACTGTTGATCCGTAACGGCATGTGATCGCCCTCTTTTCATCAGAAAATCCGTCACACAAGCTTTTATATCGGCCCAAACCGCCTCGACATCCCGGTCCGCCTCAACAACTTTGATTCGGTCCGGTTCGCTTGCCGCCAGTTCGAGGAAACCCTGCCTGACCCGTCGGTGAAACGCCATCCCTTCACGGTCCAACCGATCACGATTGCCGCGTTCCGCAAGTCTCTCTGCCAATCGTTCGACTGTTCCATCAAGCAACAACGTCAAATCCGGCGTCAGTCCTTCGGCAGCAAACCGATTAAGCCAAACCAGGTCAACTTGCGGCAATCCCCGTGCTACTCCCTGATAGACAAGACTGGAGTCGGCAAACCGGTCGGAAATCACCACGGCGCCAGCGGCAAGCGCCGGTCGGATCAACTGAGCGGTATGTTGGGCCCGGGCCGCCATATAAAGCAAGGCTTCGGTCCGCGACGTCATTTCGCAATGCAGCGGGTCGAGCAGCAAACCGCGGATTTTGTCAGCAATCACCGTGCCGCCGGGTTCACGGGTCTGTACCACGGAAAACCCCCGTTGTTCCAGCAGGTGGCAGAGACGCACCATTTGCGTTGACTTGCCTGAGCCATCCGGCCCCTCTATCGTAATAAACAAACCTGTCAAACTATGCCACCACTTCCACGGTTGATAACGTCGGATCGGACGGACCCAGTATCTTGCAGCCCTGTCGCTGCAAAACCTGACAGTAAGCGATTACTTCGGCTGTAATCCGTTCTCCGGGAAACAGCAGAGGAATTCCGGGCGGATAGCTGGTAACCGTCTCGCCGGCAATCTGTCCGGCGGCCTCAGCAAACGGCATCCGTCTGCGCCTGGCAAAAGTCGCGTCACGCGGCGACAGCGCAGGCAGCGCCACTAACTCGGCAACCGGCATTGTCACGTTAGCGACCTGTTTCCCGTCCGGTGCAATTTCTGCCGCCAACCGTGTCAACGCTATGACCAGGCGATCCAGCGACGCGGCGTCATCAGCCAGAGTAACCAAAAACAAGACATTGTTGAGATCGGACAACTCCGCCTGCAGCTTGCCCTGTTGCCGCAGCCAGGTTTCGGCAGCGTTGCCGCCAATCCCCAAGCCGCTGACCGTCACAACCAGTTTGGTGACATCCACCCCGGCAACTCCCGGTCGGCCGATGCAGTCTTCGCCAAAACAGTAAAGCCCTTCAATTTGATTGATTTGTTGCCGGGCCTGCTTCGCCAGGGCGACGGATCGGCCGATCAGTTGAGGTCCGGCTTCAGCCAGTTGCGCCACTGCCGCTTCCAGCGAGGCCAGCAGCAGGTAATTGGGGCTGCTGGACTGCACCAGCTGCAGCATCGATTCCAGGCGGCCCTGGTCAATGCGTCCCAGCCGACAATGCAACAACGAGGCCTGCGACATGGCCGACAATATCTTATGGCTGCTCTGCACGACCAAATCGGCCCCGACGCCAAGCGCCGACGGCGGCAAATCGTCGAAAAAGTGCAGGTGCGGCCCATGCGCTTCATCCACCAGCACCACCATGCCACGTTGGTGTGCTTGTTCGGTGATCGCGGCAATTTCAGCGACTACACCGTAATAGGTAGGATTGATCAGCAGTACTGCTTTGGCGTCGGGATGCAGCCGCATCGCCTCAGCATAGCTTGATGCCGGAACATTCATCGCGATTTGCAGGCGCGAATCCAGCGCCGGACTGACAAAAACCGGAATCGCCCCGGACAGAATCAGTCCGCCGATGACCGAACGATGGACATTGCGGGGCAGGATGATCTTTTCGCCCGGTCCGACCGTTGTCAGCAGCATCGCGTATATGCCACCGGTGGTCCCGTTGACCAGATAATAACTTGCATCGGCCCCGTACAGGGCCGCCGCCTGCTTTTGCGAATCCTGGATCGGCCCCTGCTTGTCGAATAAATCGCCAAGCCCCGGCACGCAAGTCAGGTCCAGCGAAAACGCGGCCGGTCCGATCTGTTGTCGCAAGCTTTCATGCACTCCAACGCCAAGCTTATGCCCCGGCGTATGGAATGGCGCAGCGTTTTCTGCCAGATAGCGCTGCATGGCAGCCAAAAAAGGCGTGTTTGCCGCATGCTGCTTGTGCAAGCATCGGTCCCCCTTACTATTGTCTTATCATTTTATCACAAGCAGAAACTTTTCCACAATAAAACAGCATCCGGCGGGGTTGCCGGATGCCAA
>CAZYJK010000016.1:0-22147 GCA_964647865.1 uncultured Veillonellaceae bacterium
GCATGCTTAATCCTCCTTTTTTTGTGGCGCAACGCCAGAAGGCGCGGCGGCGGTTTGGTTCTGCGCTACCGGTTTTGCTGAAGGCTGAACAACCTTGGCAGGCCGGGGCGTTAATATCATAAACATATTTCTGCCCTCGATTTTGGGCTCGCGCTCGACCAAGGCGGGTTCTTTCATCTCATTGGCCATTCTCACCAGAATCTGGCGTCCCAGTTCGGGATGTGCCAGTTCGCGGCCGCGGAACATGATCGTAACCTTGACTTTGTCGCCATCGGCGATAAACCGCTGGGCGTTTTTCTTTTTCACTTCATAATCATGATCTTCGATATTCGGCCGGAGCTTGACTTCTTTCAGCGTGATGACTTTTTGTTTCTTCTTGGCCTCTTTATCACGCTTTTGTTGTTCGAACCGGAATTTGCCAAAGTCCATGATCCGACATGCTGGTGGTTTGGCTGCTGCAGCCACTTCCACCAGGTCGAGCTGCTGATCAGCCGCTAGTTGGAGCGCATCGCGCAGACTCATGATCCCTAATTGCTCATTGTTAGCGCTGACAACCCGAACTTCCCTGGCCCGAATCTCTTCATTGATTCTCAGTGTTTCTTTACTAATTGTCTCTCACCTCTTTCAATTAATTGGTAAAACAAAAGCGGATGGATTGACTCCATCCGCACAATGACAGTTCACAGCCTATACAGGCGGTTCTTGTCCATCGACCTTACCAACAACCACTGCGGCATTGTAAGGTGAGAAGCGGACGGCTTCTACTTGCGTTGTAAATATTATCATTCTTGAACCAGAAAGTCAACCGTAATTTTTCACGAGTCAGGCTTTGTTGGCAATCGCTTCGTTGACCATTTTTTCAAACGCCTCAAACGTCATCGTTCCCACATCGCCCTGACCGCGTACCCGTACTGCGACCATTCCGGCTTCAGCTTCCTTGTCGCCAAGCACCAGCATATAAGGAACTTTTTCCATCTGTGCTTCACGGATCTTATAACCGATTTTTTCACTGCGCTCATCCACTTCCACCCGGATGTCGGCCTCGCGCAATTTGTTCGCCAAGGTTTGGGCGTATTCCATGTTTCGGTCGGTAATCGGCAAAATCTTGACTTGCAGCGGCGCAATCCAGACCGGGAAAGCACCGGCGTAATGCTCGATCAAAATGCCGATGAAGCGTTCCATGCTGCCAAAGGCAACCCGATGGATCATCACCGGACGATGCCGCTGACCGTCTTCGCCGACATAGGTCAGGTCAAACCGTTCCGGCATCAGCATATCAAGCTGAATCGTGCCGCACTGCCAGGTCCGGCCGATCGAATCTTTAAGATGGAAGTCGATTTTCGGACCATAAAAAGCGCCGTCACCTTCATTGATTTTGTAAGGCATGCCGCGTTCGTCGAGCGCCTGCTGCAAAGCGGAAGTCGCCACTTCCCATACTTCGTCGGAACCCATCGCTTTTTCCGGTTTGGTCGACAGTTCTGCGTGGTAGGACAGGCCAAACGTCGAATATACGACATTGAACAGGTCCATTACGCCCATGATTTCATCTTTAATTTGCGACGGCAGCATGAAAATATGCGCATCATCCTGGGTAAAACTACGCACACGCATCAACCCGTGCAAAGCGCCTGACAATTCATGACGGTGAACCAGTCCCAGTTCGGCGACCCGCATCGGCAATTCGCGGTAGCTGTGGTGACGCGTCTTGTAGACGAGCATTCCGCCAGGACAGTTCATTGGTTTCACCGCATAATTCGCGCCATCGATCTGCGTGAAATACATGTTTTCCTTGTAATGGTCCCAGTGGCCGGATTTGTGCCATAGTTCCTCGTTCAGGATAATCGGCGTCTTGATCTCCTCGTAGCCGAATTTCCGATGCAACTTGCGCCAGAAATTCTCCAGCTCATTGCGGATCACCATGCCTTTGGCATGGAAAAACGGGAATCCCGGGCCTTCCTCCTGGATACTGAACAAATCGAGTTCCTTGCCCAATTTTCGGTGGTCGCGGCGAGCCGCTTCCTCCAGCATCGTCAGATAAGCGTCCAGGTCAGCTTTCTTTTCAAACGCTGTTCCGTAAATCCGCTGCAACATCTTGTTCTTTTCGCTGCCACGCCAATAGGCGCCGGCAAGGCTTTGCAGCTTCAACGCCTTGATCCGACCGGTCGACGGCAAATGGGGACCGGCGCACAAATCGGTGAAATCACCCTGTGTATATAGTGAAATGACCGCGTCTTCCGGTAGGTCGCGAATCAACTCAACCTTATAATTCTGTCCCTTGTCGGCAAAAAATTTGATTGCCGCTTCCCTACTCTTTTCCTGGCGGACGATCGGCAAATCCTGTTTGACGATTTTCTCCATCTCGGCCTCGATCTTCGCCAAATCTTCCGGCACAAATGTGTGTTCCGTGTCGATATCATAATAGAAGCCGTTGGCAATCCAAGGACCGATGCCGAATTGGACCGATTCACCATAAAGGTGCTGTACAGCCTGAGCCATGATATGCGAAGCCGAGTGCCGTAGCGCATCCAACCCTTCCTGTGTATCAGAACCGAGGAATTCTACAGTGGCATTCGCGGTCAACGGCCTGGTCAGGTCGACAACCTTGCCGTCCAGCTTGGCGGCCAACGCACTTTTTGCCAGCGACCGGGAAATCGACGCAGCCATTTCAGCCAGTGTCGTGCCTGCCGCCACTTCTCTCACCGTTCCGTCTTTCAGTGTGATCTTCAAATTTTCCATTGCTTCAACCTCCTCCAAAATAAAAGACTCCCATCCACAAGGGACGAGAGTTCAGCTCGCGGTTCCACCCTACTTGATGCAATAGTTGCATCCGGCTCCAACCCCGGATAACGGCGGGATTCCGGCAAACCCTACTGTGTATTGGTTCGGGTCTGCGGTTTGGAGGGGGTAACTGACAGGTTTCGTCGATGCGTTTTCAGCCTGGACGCATTCTCTCTGGATACGATTGCGGTGTCAGCCGTGTCCTCCGCATTACCATTGTGCAATATATGAATATGACTTGAGAAAAATTATATGCCGATGTGGCAGGATTGTCAATCAAGCGTTGACGGCGTTGAACGGTTGTGCATCCCTTCCGGCGGCATCAGCGTAGCAATCAGCCCCGCCATGCTGGTCGGCCAGACTGGTGGGCGACTTAGCGCGCCAGGTTGACTGTCCTCCTGCATGTCGGCTTGCGTCAGGAAGCGGCCCTGCCTGATTGCAGCTCGCGCCCGGCTCTCGATTTGCATCGCAGCTGCGGCAACCGCGAGGTCCTGGGCTGATGGATCCGGTGGCGCCAACGCGGCTCGCTGAACAACCTCCATGTTCTTGATCGTCTCTTCCGGTGTTTTTCCTTCCGGCGCCTGAATCGGCACTTCACCACCGACAACATACATTTTTCCGTCAGGCCCCTTGGCATATACATAGCTGGCACTGCCGGCAAAACCACCGCCAGCTGCCATGTGAGCCGCTTCATGGGCCCGGATGTTTTGCTCGGTCAGCTTCATTCGCAAAGCTGCACTCTGAATCCGCCAGTCCTGCTGCTGTTTTTTTGCCTGCTCGGATTTTAATTCCGTGGACTGTTTCGTATCTGCCCCTGCAGCCAACGACGCCTCGCCACCACTACTCTCGGCCATGGCTTTCCCCTCAGCCGAAATTTCGACTTCATAGGCCGGTCCGATGTCAGGCACGCCATTCGCTGCCACCGTAGCGGCGGAAGTGCCTACAGCATTTGACGTCGCATGTATCTGCGGCGTTTGCAGTGCATTATTATTTATTGTTTGTGTTCCGTCCCTGGCTACCGTCGATGCGGTAGTTGAGCGTATGGCATTCACCACGGCTCACTCCTCAAATAATTATGGACAGATTAACCCTATAATAATTATATACTATGAGATTATTCTGTCAAATATTCGCGAGCTAAACTTCTTAAACCCCAAACGACAGCCAACAACAACACCCCGTTGCCGGTCATTGACCAAACGACCGGCGTTCCGGACCATGATGCTAGCAAAAACAGGCTCACGCCAGCGAACATGAGACTGTTTTCAGCAAAATTCTGAATCGCCACCGCTTTTCCGGTCCCGACCGTCTGTTCACCGACGCGCTGCAACATCGCATTGAGCGGAATCACGTACATGCCACCGAAGCTGCCGGTGACCGTCTGAACCAACAGGGCCCCTGCCAGCGTCGGAGTCCACGGCAGCAAGATAAGGCCGATTGCCATCAAAAACCCAAATAGGATGATCCGTGCGTGATTTCCAGACGGAACCAGCTTCGGTGTAACAACAGCGCCGGCAATCAGCCCCACTCCACTCAGCGTGACCATCAAGCCGATCGTGGTATTGTCGTGAATGCCAAAAGCAAGCGGCAACCAGGCAAACACCGACAACCGTAAAACGGCCGACGCCATCCAAAACCCGCTGGTCCCCAGCAAAGAAAACCTGCCTTTCTTTTCCGCCAGCACGATCATCAAGTCCTGGCGAAACCGCTGGATTGCCCCGGAAAAAGCAAGCGAACGGTCTGCCGGATTTGCCGGAATTCGGCAACACAGCAGCGCAGAAACAAGATACAAACCCAGACACGAGGCAAGAGCCAACGGAACCGAATAGTCAGCCAGCCAGCCACCAAACGCCGCGCCCAGCAAAATGGCCAGAATCGTGAATCCTTCTACCTGCGAGTTTGCTTTCAAAAGCTGCGAATCCGTATTGGTCAGTAATGGCAAAATACCGTATTTGGCAGGACTATAGACAACTGCACCGATACCGACAATGGCATAGCTCATCGCAGGGTCGAGTCCGGACAGCATCGCAAGCACTCCGAGCGATTTAACCGCATTGCCTGCCATCAGGATATTTCGTTTGGCAAATCGGTCTGCCAGCACGCCCGCCCAGGGTGACAGCACAATATAAGATAACAGGAACGTGGCCTGAACCAGCTGCAAATACCAGCTCGGGTAAGCATCGCGCCAGAGGATGGCTTGGGCGACAAACAGAATCATGTTATCAACGAATGCGGACAGAAATTGTGCCGCAACCAGCAAAAACAAGGCCATTTCGCTCACACACCGTTCAGTAGTTTTTCCGCCTGTTTCTGCAAGCCAAGGTAATCAGGTTTGCCGGTACCGAGTAGCGGCATCGTCGCAATAGAAATGATTCGACTAGGCACATATAAAACACTATGCCCTGCCTGCAAAAAGTATTCCCGTAGCACGTCCCGCGTTGTCTGCGAGTTGGTTGTGAACAAAACCACCCGCTCGCCTTTACGGCCATCCGCCGCCGCCACCGCCGCATGCAAGCCGGTGCTGAAACAGGCGGACGCAGCTTCCTCAACTAGTTGCAAGTTGATCATCTCGCCGGCAATCTTGGCAAACCGTTTGAGTCGCGCCTGGATAGAAACATATCCGGCCGAGTCAACCGAAACCACGTCACCGGTCGCATACCAACCGTCAACCGGACGGAATCCCTGTTCATACAGCAGGTATCCTTCCATCAGATTGGGGCCGCGGACCACCAGATTGCCACCGCTGTCAATGCCAGGCACCGGATCCAGCCGCCACTCGATTCCCGGCAAAAATTTTCCGACCGTACCGCTACGCGCGGACAGCGGCGTATTCAGACAGAGCACCGGCCCGGTTTCGGTTACGCCATAGCCTTCGAGAATTCGAATCCCGAACTTGTCCAGCCACAAATCGCGAACCGGTTGCCGCAGCTTCTCGCCTCCCGCCAATAAGTAACGTAGTCGATGAAAATCGTACGGATGGGCCACCTTTCCATAGCCGGCCAAAAAAGTCGGTGTGCCGAGCATCAACGTCGCATTGAAATCGTACGCGACCTCCGGCACAATTCGAAAATGCAGCGGCGACGGATACAAAAATAACTCGATACCACCCAATATCGGCAGCATCGTTCCCGCCATCAAACCAAAACTGTGGAACATCGGCAGCGCATTCAGCATCCGGTCGGCTGGGGAATAATCGATAACGCTGGAAGCCTGGTCGATATTCGCCAGAATCGCCCGATGAGACAGCACAACCCCCTTGGGCCGGCCTTCCGTCCCCGAGGTGAACAGGATCAGGCGGGAATCGGCGGTTGCAGCGCCAGGTTGTCTTCGAAAATAGCGGTACAATCCGTTTAGTTTGTCCAGTAACGATATGGTTTTTGCCAAATCTTCCAGAAAAACGACCTGGTTTGTCGTGGCAAGTTGACCAACCAACTCGCCCAGGTTCGCCTTCTCGACAAAGGCCCGAGAAGTCAGCACCGTCTTTATACCGGCTGTGTCGGCGCTATCCAGCACGTTTCGCAGTCCGGTGGAAAAGTTCATTATTGCCGGGGTCTTGCCTAATCGAAACAGAGCAAACAAAACAACCACATGCGCCACCGCATTGGGCAGTAAAACGCCGACCGTGTTTTCGTTCGCCGCGAATGTCGGTCGCAGTTTACCGGCCATGACGTGCACACCCGTGATCAGGGCTCGGTAATTAACCGCCCGATTCAAGTCGCGAACAATCGGTTTGCTGCCGCCATGCGTTTTAGCGGCGAGTTGCAGCCGGGCAAAAAAATCAAGCTGGGCGTATTCCTGCCGCCGCGCCAAAAACATCGTATCTTGCATCAAGCTAAGCAATTTGTCGGTGATCGCAGCTTTTTGCACCCGAAATCCAAGTTCGGTTTCAGTAACCAACACGCTGGGTTCGCCGATAAAAATGCGGATTTGCGGCAGCCATTGGGGGATCACCTTGTCCGTGATACGGGAAAAAAAGGAATACTCCGGCCCCCGTAGGATGACCGGATAAACTCTGGCACTGGTCTTCCAGGCAATCAATGCCGCACCTGTATACATTTTCATCAAGCCGCCGGTATTTGATATTCTGCCTTCAGGAAACAGCACCACCGGATTGCCGTCACGCACAACATTGATGATTGTCCGTAAACTATAGGGATTACGGTTATCGATTTTCACATGGTTACAAAACCGAAGCGCCAACGCAACCCAAGGTCGCGCCGCGATTTCGGTGTTCACGACAAACCATACCGAAGGCGGTAGCATCAGATAAAGCAACAGTGCGTCCAAAAACGAAACATGATTGGGCATGATGATTGTCGGTCCGTCAAAGACCAGACGTTCACGATGATCAATCTTCAGGCGGAACAGAATCCGGATCAACCACGCCAACAGCCTGGTCATCCTGCCGTCAATCCTCCGTCCACGCTCCAGGCGGCGCCGGTTACGAATGCTGCCGCATCAGAGGCTAAGAATAAGATTACCGATGCGACTTCCTCTGCCGTACCAATCCTTCCCTGCGGATAAATTTCGGCCATCTGACGTCGAAAAATTTGCGGATCAGCCGCTTCGGCAACCTGGCGCTCCAGCATCGGTGTTTCGATATCGCCCGGACAGACACAGTTGACCCTCACCCCGTGCGGCGCCGATTCCAGCGCCAAAGCCTTGGTGAAAAGCGTCAACGCGCCCTTTGATGCGCAATAGGCGGTGCATAGAACATTCCCGTTCAAACCGGCGTCAGAAGACACATTGACAATATTGCCGCGCGTTTGTTTCAGCTCGGATAGCGCCGCCTGCGTCAATAAAAATGCGCCCTTCATGTTGACCGACATGATTCGGTCATATTCTGCTTCTGTAGTATCCGCCAATGACTTTTCCAGATACTCGCCTGCCGAATTGACCAACACGTCAATCCGTCCATACTGCTGACAGATTTGTTCAATCAAGCTCTGGCAGTCGACAATCCGGGTCACGTCTCCAGCAATAAACGCCGCGCGAGCGGACCCTGCCGACAACTCCTGCAACGCAAGCTGGCCTCGCGCCAGATCCCGGCCGTTAATGACAACCGTTGCGCCTGAGGCAAGAAATTTTTTAGCTGTTGCCAATCCGATACCGGAGGTTCCACCACTAATGAGCACGACCTTAGCAGAAAAATCCAGCTGCATCTGCTACCTCCCCTTTCCTGGAAACGGCGCCATGCCATGCCGTCGCAAAAAATCCAGCGTCTGTTGATAAATCTTCATCGCTGCTGCTCCATCTTCCAATAAATAATGACTGGCGCCTTCAAACAAGTGCAGCTCCGTCTCAACGCCCTGTCGCGAGAGGCTGTCCGCCAGCAAACTGCTTTGCTGGTAGGGAACGATCTCATCCTGATAACTGTGAAATATTTGTGTTGCAGGTAATCCAGGACGCACATGATACACCATCGAATGCTTCAGGTAGCGCAATGGATCACGGCTAGGCAGTCCAAGCGCGACCAACGCGCGGTCAAGACCAAACGGCGGGCGGAAGCCTTCTCGTTCAAATCGCCGGCGAAAATCGAACATATCGGTTGGCGGACCCAGCAGAATCACTGCCGACAAGCCTGGGTCACGCAGCATCAAAAGCTCAAGCAGCAATGCGCTGTAGCTGCCCCCCAGTGCAGCGATCCTTTCGCCGTCCAGTCCTGCAATGCCGCCTTGCTTAACAAGCGATAGCAATTTTTGCAACGCATCGACATCCTTCGTCAAATCCAGGCCGTACGCCGGTCCAACTGCCAGAACCGCGTATCCGGCCTGCGCAAGACCGATGCTGACACATTCCCAGGTATCTACCGGACCGGGATAAACAGTCAGCAAAACAGGCAGCGGACCAGCGCCGGATTCCACGGGACGGTAAAGAAACACCAACTCATTCCATTGTTGCGGGTCAAATCGCAATGTTTCCCGCTTGGCGGAGCCTGCCACCGGACTCTGGCAAACCAACTCCTGCGGCTCAAGTTGTTGCGGTGACTGGAAATCAGCTTTCAATGTCGGAGAATCCAGCTGCAGCTGGCAGGTGGCTTGAACAATCCGGTCCGGTCTTACGGTAACGCCGCGCAGGACTCCACCTGACTGCATAGGCGAATAGCCTGGAGCAACGGAAGCCAAACGATAAAATCCAACAGGCACTTGTTCGATCCGATAGCGCCCCTTCTGGTCGGTCAGGCTGGAATGGACCCTGCCGTCCCATTCGGACACCAGGACAACAGCCTGTGCGACCGGTCTCCCCGCCTCATCGCTAACCACGCCTTCAATCGAGCCGCGATGGGTTCGCCCCGGCTCGCCGACCAGATTCCACCAGCTTCGTGCGGCATAGTATTCGATGGTGTTGCGTACAGGCCAGACATGGCTGTTATCTGTAACCGCGCTCCAGCAAATCAGCGCACCGAGCAGAATGCAGATTCCGCGCAAAAAAATCTTCAACAAAGGTTCCCGTCCTCTCATAAACACGCTGTGTTGTTTTCGCCTGCTATCTGAATTTGACATAACTAGTGGGAATCCTGCGTTTACAATAAAAAACAGGCTCCGGAAATTCCGGAACCTGTTTTTCAATTGCAAATCAAATCGAAATATCGATGTTCTGCCCTAGATGCGGAAGCGACGCCTTGCCCGCCGGTGACGCTGATTTCAGCAAATCCACGACCATTTGTCCGGATTGTTGCTGCTGATTCATCGCCAACTTCGTCACAGCCGTTCCTATAGCTTGTTGTGTTACCGCCTGTCTGACTGACATTGCGGCAGACACGGCCGTCATATCCATAATCTCACCTCCCTTCCTTAGGAGATTCGAGCATCCTTGCCCTGGGAGTGATTGGACTCCCTTCCGCCCGCTCAGCCGTCGGCCACCGTCTGAAATTGCAGAAGCGTCCAGAACCTCTCATTCATTTATCGACAATTAGCTTCGATTACTTAAATGGTTTCAGCGCACTTTCTAAAAATTTTGCATCAAATGACCGCGCAGCCAGACTTGCTTCAGATTAAGCTTTTCATCAAGTCTCAGGAATGTTGCCGCTTTACCTGCAGACAAACTGCCGAGGCGTTGATCGACTTTGGCAATGCGGGCAGGATTGTACGTCGCCATTCGTACTGCTTCATGCAATGGACGGTTGAGATTGGTTGCCAGCATTTTTACCCCCGCCAGCAGCGGCATGGCGCTACCGGCAATAGTTCCATCGGCCAAGGTCAGTTTTCCGTCACGCAAATGAGTAGTCTGTCCGCCGAGCTCATAATCGCCATCCGGCAAGCCGACCGCCCTTGTTCCATCAGACACCAGTACCACGTTGTCCGGCGACTTCAACCGCAAGGCCAGTTCCAGCACTGCCGGATGTATATGTACCCCGTCAGCGATCAATTCGATGGTCAGGCGGGAGTCCAGTAATGCCGCCGTCAGCAGGCCGGGATTACGATGATGGATTCCCGGCATGGCATTGAAGGCATGGGTCAGATAGCTCACGCCGCGATTCATCGCCGACTGCATCTGTTCATAGGTAGCAGACGAATGACCAACGGAAAGAACGATACCCAGTTCCTCTGCCAGAGTAAAATATTCCTCTGCTTCAGGCAACTCGGGAGCAAGCGTGATTAGTCTGACCTGCGCATTAATTTGCGGGACCCCAAGCTGTTCAGTCATTTTTTGCGCACCCCGGTATCGTTCGGACAAGCATGGGCCTTCGAGATGAAAGCCCAGTAGTTCAGCAGCGCAGCATAACAACGGCTCAGCCACGGCTCTATTGATGGCGTTTTCCAGACGGCTGGCCGGAGCAGTCATTGTCGTAGCCAAAAACGCCGTTGTCCCCTGTTGCAATAAAGCAGTCGCCACATCTGTCAATGCATCAGAGTTCCCGTCCATCACATCGGCGCCGCCACAACCATGCACATGCAAATCAATCAATCCAGGGATCAATATATCCCCCTGTAGGTCGACTGTTTCACAATTAAGACAGTAACTGTCGCATTTTTTTGGAGTGTTTTGCGATGACGCATAGATGCCGGCAATCAAACCGTCCGTCACGTATAAACTCGACTGTGGCAACTCCTGATCCGGCAATACCAACCGCCCATTCGTAAACAACAGTTTTTGCTTAGACAAATTATCTTTCATCCGTCATTCTCTTCAAACCATGCTGACGCGGTAGCCCCGCCTGCAACAACGCGTGGCGAACCGAGCCATGTGCCTGAACAAGCAGTTGGACTGCCTGTTGGGCGGAACATCGACCCAATAGCATTACAATCGCGGTCTTGGCAGAGCCTGCTGCCTGTTCCAGCGCTACAGCCACTTCCTGTTCGCTTGCTCCGGTAACATCTTTCACCATACGCTGGACTCTTGCTGTCAGTTTGGCATTGGTGGCCCGGACATCCACCATCAGGTTTCCATAGGTCTTACCCAGTCTTACCATCGTAGCCGTCGATAGCATATTTAACAGCATTTTTTGCGCCGTTCCCGCTTTCATCCGGGTAGAGCCGGCGATAACTTCGGGGCCGACCAACGCAGCCATCGTGATTTGTGCGTCTGCAGCCATTTCCGCATCAGGTACGCATACCACCGCCAAGCTGACCGCACCAATCTGTTTCGCATATCTCAACCCACCAATCACGTAAGGGGTCCTTCCACTCGCGCTCAATCCGACAACTGCGTCTTGCGGCTTCAAGCCTCGCGACTGCAGGTCAAGCCTAGCTTGCTGTGAATCATCCTCCGCGCCTTCCACCGCTTGAAACATCGCAGCATTGCCGCCGGCAATGATTGCCTGGACCAGTTCCGGTTCCGTGCTGAACGTAGGCGGACACTCCGCCGCATCAAGTACCCCGAGTCGGCCGCTGGTGCCTGCGCCCAGATAAAACAGCCTACCGCCGCGCTTCAACGCATCGACAATCAATTCCACTGCCGCTGCAACATCCGGCAGTGTCATTTTTACCGCTGCTGCGACTTTCTCATCTTCCCGTTGAATAGCCGCAACGATTTCCAAAGTGCTCAGCATATCGATATTTTTGGTGTCCGGGTTTCGTTTTTCTGTCAACAGCCGTTCGAGATTCATGGCGACTCGACCTCCTTAAAGCAAAACAGTCTGCCGGGAAGGATGCAGTCCAACAAACACAGGTCCGCTTCTGCAATCCTGCCGATGACGTTCACCCTCTCATCAACCGGCAGCTCCTGCAACACAATCTGCAATTCCCCCATGTACCTGCCATAATTGGCATTATCGATCGTCACATCGCCGCGGTTTCTGCTGCGACTGCCCCGTTGGGGTATGGATCGACTGCAAAGGCTGCGGGATTCCTGGGACCGGACGACAGCCGCCGCAGCGTCGCAGCGGTTGGTATGCACCGGCAAAAAGACCAGTTCCCTCTCCTGCGCCGACATCTTTTCCGGTTCAGGGATCAACCGCAACGTGACAAAAGTATCTTTGGGCTTGGCTAACGACGCTACCGCCAGTAGCTCCGGTTCCGATACCAAAGGATCGCCCCAAATAATCCGATCGATCATGCCTGTTGCCAACAGCTGTCTTGCAGCTTCAACCGGGGACATGCGGCGGTGCGCTTCCACTGTAGGCAATCCGGCGAAGATCGGCCCACGAGGGTTTTGCAGGCTTGGAATAAAGGCGCCTACCGAGATGTTGCGGTTGAAAAAGACCTGAGACCGTTCAACTAACAAGGGAATCGAAAGTCCCGTCTCCGGACGCGGATAATAATTGTGGCAGGCGGATAAACAACCGGCGGTGAACCCTGCGGCAAACAGTCCGGACAATTCTGCTTCGGTCAGGACACTTGCATTGACTTCCACTGCCACATTCGCAGCGGCAGCAATTTCATGCATCTCGGCAGGACTGATCCCATAATCGATTCTGATTGACCCAATGCCGATTTCACTAAGCTCATCAGCCTTGATGTCAAATTGCTGCCATGTCCCGGGCGATATATCCGCCGTTATGGCAAATCCCAGCTCAGTCGCACAGGCCAGCACCCGACGAGTGTCCTGAACCAGGATAGTTGAGTCGCTTTCCGGGATATGCAGCGAGGTGAACAACCTGCTATAGCCGCATTGCCGTGCAAGTTTCAAATAATTCAGGTTTTGTTCCACACTCTGATTCAGGCCGCTGAAAACGGCAACTCCCAGTTCTGACAATTAGGGGGCCTCCTGTTCCGCAGTTTCTTCGACCGGATCATCGAACCCGACCAGCCAGGTAATTGCAAATCCGGCGACATAGGCAATACATAAACCGAATAGAAAATTCAAGATCTGATCGGTACGGATCAAGAATGCCAACGGCAATCCTGATACCCCCATGGCAATCGACTGTACCTGCATTGCCGCCTGAAAGGCGCCGCCGAAAGCAGCTCCCGCACAGGCTGTAAAAAATGGTCTGCCAAGTGGCAACGTAACCCCGAAAATCAATGGTTCGCCAATTCCGAGCAAACCGACCGGCAACGCGCCTTTCACAATTTCCCGCAAACGTTTGTTCTTGCTTTTCA
Source organism: uncultured Veillonellaceae bacterium (assembly GCA_964647865.1). Taxonomy (GTDB): domain Bacteria; phylum Bacillota; class Negativicutes; order UBA1444; family UBA1444; genus UBA1444. The sequence goes on from CAZYJK010000016.1 coordinate 13,263, forward strand.
GCAGCACTGCCACCGAAGCTCCCACTTGACCGGCGCCGGCCATTGCCACGATCGGCAGCAACGGATTGGCGCGCAGAGTATTGAGAAACTCCATGTGAACCGGCGTCAGTCCTTGGTGCAGTCCGGTCATCACCAGCGGTAAAAAACTGGCTGCCAGTACAGCGCCGGCCAAATATCCGCCGGTCGACAGAGCATAACGGAACAACTCCACCACCGCATCCGAGAGCACGCCGCTGACAGGCTGCAACAGCGTATAGGTCAAAAATCCACCAACCAGCAAAGTAATCGTCGGTGTAACGATAATATCCACGGCGGCAGGAACATGGCGCCTGACCCTTTGCTCCAGCCAGGCCATGAATCCGGCAACCAGCAACACCCCAATAATTCCGCCGCGCCCCGGCAGCAATGCAATGCCGTCAATTTGAACTGACGCGATGGCAGGGTTTATTAGCAATACGCCGGCCAATCCGCCCAGCGCCGGAGTTCCGCCAAACTCCCGCGCCGTCTGATAGCCGACAAAAATCGGCAAATAAGCAAACAGTCCCCAGCCCACGACGTTGAGAATCTGAATTGTCGCGCTCTGCGGATCCGCCCCCAGACGAACCGCAACGTTGGTCAGACCGGCGACCATCCCCGAGGCAACCACTACTGGAATCAGCGGCACAAAAATGGCTGACAACCGACCGAGAAATAGTTTGACGGGGGTTCTGTTCTTTTTGGCTACTGCCGCTTTCACTTCGGCCGCATTGCCGATGACTGGCGTCATCGGTTCTGCCGACAGTAATTTTTGCATTTCAGTGGCTACCTGCTGCACTTTGCCCGGCCCCAAAACTATCTGGAGTTGCTCAGCAGTCCCAACCACGCCAAGCACGCCGGGAATCCGTTTTATCAATGACTGATCAATCTGACTGCCATCATTCAGGTTCAGACGAAGTCGCGTCATGCAGTTTGAACACTGTAAAACATTGGGGCGGCCACCGACCGCCCCGAGAATTTTTTCCGCCAGTTCCCGGCTCAAGATTACCAGTTCACCCCTGTTCAATCGCTCAGATTACTTCTCGTCAAACGTCAGAATGATCTTGCATACTTCTTCCGGATGATTGGAAAACAGATCCATGCCCCGTTCGACCTCGGCATAAGGCATGACATGCGAAACAAGCCCCGTTGGATCGATTCGCTTGTCAGCGAGCCATTGAATGACTTCCGGAAATTTCTTGTTGTTCAGGCGCGAACCTTTGATATCCAATTCACGTTTCATGATATCTGCAGGCGAAAATTTCGCCGGTTCGACCGGAAAACCGAGTACGACGACCTTACCGGCCGGCGACATCAGCTTGGCAACGATCAGTTCCAACACCGGGATCACGCCGGTTGCTTCCATCGCAACATTGATTCCCTCTCCGTCCGTAAATTCCATCACAGCTTGTTCCAAGTCCTGCCGCTTTGTGTTCACTACGGCGTCCGCTCCCATTGCCTTTGCTTTTTCCAGTCGGGAATCAACAACGTCCATAATGATCACTCGGGCGCCAATGCTCTTGCAGGCCTGTAAAATAACCAGACCGATCGGACCGGCACCGCAAATCAGGACGGATTCATGCGGTTCCACAGCTCCGCGGTCCATGGCTTCGGCAGCAATCGCATAAGGTTCCAGGGTAGCAGCCAGCTCCCAAGGTAACTCAGCCGGAACAACATACAGATGGTCGGCCGGCAAATTTACATACTCGCTAAAAATCCCGTCAATGTGAACGCCCAATACTTTGACGCTTTTGCAGACATTGGCGCGGCCGATCCGGCATGCGTGACACTTGCCGCAGGAAAACACGTTATCAATTGCAACATGATCGCCTACTTTTACATTCGAAACCCCTGCGCCGGTTTTAACAACTTCGCCGGCTGCTTCATGACCCAAAATCCGTGGATAAGTGGCAAACGGATTCTTACCATGGAAAATATGCACATCCGAGCCGCAAATGCCGGCGGCTTTGATCCGCACCACTACTTCACCGACACCGGGGTCTGCTGGCATCGGTTTTTCTACGATCCCAATCTCACCTGGTTTGTTGACCTGAATGACTTTCATTCCATCCCCTCCTATTCTTTGTCTATCTTTCGTCCATAGCAAGGCGAATTCCTGCAAGAACCCCCCAAAAAACGCATCGCGTTTTTTGGGGGGCATAATCATACTTACAATATTGATTTACCAATATCAGACGCGGAACTGATTGATGGTTTCCTGCAAATCGCCGGCCAGTTTCGCCAAAGCCTGACTCGAAGACGCAATCTCTTCCATCGATGCCGATTGTTCTTCGGTTGCGGCGGAGATTCCCTGGGCATCCGCTGCCGTCTTCTGGCTGACCTTTTCGATCTGACTGACAGAATCATTGATTTTGCGACTGCCTTGGGCCACTTCACGCACCGTCGCAGACACTTCGACAATTCGCGATGACAAGTTGGCGACCATTTCTGCAATCGATTCAAAGCCCTGCCCAGCATCATTGACCAATTTGACACCGGATTCGACATCGCCTTTGGCTTGTTGCATCCGCCCTACCGTGCTCTGAATGCTCTCATCGTTTTCACGAATCAGCGAAGTGATTTGCTGGGCTGCCGTCTCGGTTTGCTCAGCCAGTTTACGCACTTCTTCCGCTACCACGGCAAAGCCGCGACCGGCTTCGCCGGCTCTTGCCGCTTCGATTGCCGCATTTAACGCCAACAGATTTGTCTGGCCGGCGATACCGGAAATTAGGCCGACGATCTCGGCAATTTTTTGTGAGCTGGCCTGCAAATCCAGTACCGAATTGGCGGTAGCTGCCGTACCCTGGCCCACTTCGCCCATCTGTGCCACTGCATTTTCAATCCCTTTTCGACCGGTTTCGGTATGCGCGGCCGATTGTGTCGCCAATTGCGCCAAGCTACCTGCAGTAGCTGCCACCCCATCCAGAGACACCGTCATTTGCTGAACAATTGCTGCAGCATCAGTAACCGACTCATTCTGTTGCGCGGCCCCTTCTGCCATCTGCATTACCGTTCCGGCTACCATGTTCGCTGCATCGGCTGATTGTTGAGCGCTGGCAGTCAGTTGTTCTGAAGAGGCAGCCAGTTGCTCTGCCGCTGAGGAAACCTTGCGTACCAATTGGTTCAGGCTGGAAGCCATCTGATCCATCGCATCGGCCATTTTGCCGATTTCATCATTGGATTTGAGCGCCAACGGCTTTACCCGCAGATCGCCGCTGGCAATCTGCATCGCCATTGCCGAAACCTCAGTAATCGGTCGTGCAAACCGACTGGCAAACCAAAACACCAGGAATGCGGCGATCAAAAGCGCTGCCAGGCCGCTCCATAGTGATGACTTGATCAAGACAGCCAAGATGCTGGTGACTTCCGATACCGGCACATTGGTCGACAGGCTCCAATCCGTGCCGGGAATCGGTGCGAATCCGGCGTATCGGTTAATCCCGTTGAACTCATAGGTAATTACATCGTTTTCCTTATTCGCCATCCGCGTTGCCATTGTTTTTAATGCAGGCGGAAAGTCAGCGTCTTTGATCAAGTTGCTCTTCATTGCCATCTTTGCATCAGGATGCGCAATCAATAGCCCATCTTTCTGGGCGATGAAAGAATAACCGGTATTGCCTTGCTTGATCTTGGCGACCATAGCCGACAAATCATCAATTGTAATCGTCGATCCCATCACGCCGTCAACTTTTCCGTTTCGGATTATCGGCGCCGCGATTACGATGACGGCCTTGTTATCTACGCGCGACATGACCGGATCGGCGACGATCGGTTTGCCTGTCGACAACACTTTTTGCACATAATCCCGATCCTTCAGGTTGGAAGTCGACCCGTTGGAGTAATAAGCATCCCCATTCGTAGCCACCACAAACAACCGCAAATAGCCAGGATTACGTTTAATTTCCGAGGCGAGATAAGGAATCACCCGGTCCCGGTTGTTTTCTACAAGTAACGGCGAATTTGCCAGCATACCCACTTCAGCCACGCGGACTTCCATCCAGCGTCCCAAGTCTCCCGCATAAACCACTGCATCTTTTTTCAGTCGTTCACCGGTTTCCACCAGTAATTCTTTACGCAGCATGTAAAAATTCGCAACACTCGCGGCGGCCACGGCCAGAATCAATAGTAACGACACGAACAGGACCAACTTGTTTCGGATGCTAGACAAACAAACCCCTCCTTATACTTACCGACAAGCAACCGCTTGCCAAACTCCCCGCAAACATCAACTGGCTATAAATAAACATAACTGATTATATAAGCGAAAAAGGTGCCAGGCTGGTTCCTGCACCTTCTCCCAAAGACACTGATTGAAAGTCTCAGGATTCTCACGCCATCAAATTAGTATCATTATACAACTTAACACATGGCTTCGACAATAGAGAAAAAATTCACACGCTTCCCATATAAGCTATTCTCAACGGATTCCCTTATGAATCGCGGCGATTCCGCCGCTAAGTCGCTGGACTTGCAATTCTTGCAAACCGGCCAGCCGCATTCTGTCGGCCAGGGCCGCTGCCCCGGGAAACCGCCGCAACGAATCGGAAAGCCACTGGTAGTTTCTTTCGCCGCGACGACTGAGATTGCCGATCAAAGGCACGGCAAATCGGACAAAAACCTGATGACCGTGGCGAAACACTGGCCAGGTCGGGTGGGATAACTCGAGACAAACCAAACGTCCACCTGGTTTTAGCACCCGTCTCATTTCGCGCAAACCCTGGTCGATATCCGGCAGGTTTCGCAAGCCAAAACCTATTGTCACACCATCAAAGTACTCGTCAGGATAAGGAAGTTCCATCACATCCGCTTCCAGCCAAATGATCGGCGTGGTCAAAGCAGTTTTGCGCTCTGCCTGTCTGGCCACTTCTAGCATCGCTGCCGTGAAGTCCAGTCCGATTACTTCGCCATGCTCACCAAGCATCCGTCTAAGCTCGAGAGTAATCTTCCCTGTGCCGCAGCATGCATCCAGCCAGCGCTCCGCGCCTTTTGGCGCAGCAACTTCCAATGTTCGGGCTCGCCAGGCTTTGTCAAGATTGAAGCTCAAAATCGTGTTCATCAAGTCATACTTGCCGGCAATGCGGGAAAAAATCCCGTGAACTTTTTGGCGATGCGCATCCATACTAATTAACCAGCGAAAAAGCACCATAGCTTAAAATCATCACAGCTATTCCGGCTATCAAATTGCCGATGAAAATCGCTGGAAAAGCCAATTTCACAGGCATCTCCAACAAAGTCGCCACCAGTGCGCCCGACCAGACTCCGGTACCAGGCAAAGGAATTCCTACAAAAATGACCAAACCCCAGAAACCATATTTTTGTACTGAATCGCTTTTTGCCAGCGAGCGGGAGCAAATTTTGTCAACGATCTTGCCGAGGAATTCCGTTCGCCGCATATAGGCGAATACCGGACGAATCAACCAGATCAGCAGCGGCACCGGTATCATGCTGCCGAAAAGACTTAACAGAAAAGTATAGGTCGGAGTCAGCCCCAAAGCAATGCCAAACGGAATCGCGCCCCGCAATTCGATGATCGGTAGCGCCGCCGTAGCCATGACAGCCAGTTCTTTCGATTGTTCGGAAAAAAACAAATTCATGATTCCCCTTACATAAAATAATTAACCTAACTCAAATTGAACATAGATATTGTATGTCGAAACCGCAAAAACCGCAATCACATCGAAATATTCAGGCCGGTTGCAATAATTTTGCTGCTTCCAATTCAGGCAGTGGCCGGCTGGCGATATAACCCTGGAACATATCGCACTGGCATTCACGCAACCGCTGCAACTGCTCGTTTGTTTCCACGCCTTCGGCGACTACGGTCAGGCCCAGGACGTGCGACATCTCAATGATCGAGGCAATGAGCGATGCCTGTGTTTCATCCTCAGCGATCCGATCAATGAAACTCTTGTCAATCTTCAGTGTTTCCACCGGCAAATTGCGCAAATAAGTCAACGACGAATAACCAGTGCCAAAATCGTCCAACGTCACATGCACCCCGAGGTTTTTCAGCAGCACCAGTTTTTCCACACTATCCGCCATTGTCTCGATAAAAACGCTTTCCGTGATTTCAATTTCCAAATGACTTGGCTCGATTCTTGCCGACTCGATCGCCGATTGAACCACCTCGATAAAATCGGCTGCTGCCAATTGCCGCGGCGAAACATTCACCGCCACCCTGATCGAAGCATGACCAGCGCTAATCATGCGGCTACAGAATTTGCAAGCTTCCTGCAGTATCCATGCTCCGATTTCATTAATCAGATGGCTTTATTCTGCCAGTGGGATGAATAGCGCCGGCGAAACATTGCCGTGTTTGGCGCTCTTCCAGCGCAATAACGCTTCAAATGCAACGATGCGCATCTCCGGAATGGTAATTTGCGGCTGATAATGCACCAATAATTCTTCATTGGCGATAGCATTACGCAGCCCATTGAGCAATTGCATCTGTTCATAGGCCGTATCTTGCAGGGACTGTTCAAAGAAACGCCAGCATCTTTTGCCGCTGCGTTTGGCTTCGTACAAAGCCGCGTCGGCGTTTTTGAGGATTTCTTCCGCATTGCGGCCGTGCTCTGGATAGATTGCGATGCCGATACTGGCTGAGGAATGGAACGCCAGTTCCCTGACTTCATATTCCCGGCTCAGGGTATCGACGAGTTCCCGGGCAAACGTTTCTATCGGCTGCTGCTCTCTGGCGCCGGGAATCCAGATGATAAACTCGTCGCCACCGACCCGCGCCACCAATGAACCGGGTTCGGCCAGGCTGACCATGTGCATCGCCGCAGTGATCAGAATTGCATCGCCGTAGCTATGGCCGTAAGAATCATTGACCAACTTTAAATCATCCATATCAAGGTATAGCAACGCGCCACAGCAAAACTCTGCAGCGTTCTCCTCCAACTCGCGTCGCAGCACATTGGACAGGTGAGCCCTGTTTGGCAGTCCGGTAAGCGCGTCATAGTAGGCCAGTCGTTCCACTGTCTGGGCGTGTTGCTGCTCGTCGGTAATATCCATTGCCAGAATTGCAAACCGACCTGCCGCCGGACTATAGAGCGACATCGACAGATGCTTGTCTATTACTTTGGAATATTGTCGAACGCTACGGCGGTCGCCGTGCAAAGCGACTTCACCGCACAGAGTGATCCATCGCTGGCCAATCTCTGGAAACAGTTCCAGTACCCGCCGCCCCAATAATTGTTTGCTTGGCATTCCGATCATCCGCTCATAAGCAGGATTGACGGCAATAAACTTGTAATCCACCGCTTTTCCTTGTTCATCGCAAATGATTTCATGCAACGCAAAGGCATCATGCATGTTTTCAAACAACGCCCAAAGCTCTTTATCTTTTGCATCAAGCAAAATGCTTTGCATAGTAAGCTCATCGAACTGCTGGCGCAATTCTTCGTCAGAAGCCGTCAGTTGTTCATGCGCGCTTTCGAGTTCCTGTACTCCAGCCATGTATAAATTCTGGGCGCGCTGAACCTGCTGCAGTTGTGAATACACCAGCACAAACAGGATAATCGCCGTTATCAGGATAAAGGTAGAACCTTTCAGGCTGTTCAGCATTACTAATGTTGCAGGATCTTGCGTCAGTACCGCTACAACCCGGTCGGACGTCAAAATCCAGACCCAGCCGACCACAGCGTAGCCTAGCGCTATTTTCAGCGCCGTTCGCAGTGGACGGGGATTCATGCTGTTGAACGCATCATCCCGTGAAATAAGATTCATATTCAATACTGCCTACTCCTACCCGCCAACATTAAACCAAACCATCACTGATACTGGCACAAACTTTATTTATCAAATATTCCAGCCCATGCCGCATTACTCCTGCTCCGCTGAATCATGATTATAAAAAAACCAGACAGAAATCATCGCGACTTCAATCTGGTGATACTGGATTCATTTTAATTTTTCAGCTTTGCGGTCGGTATAAATGTTCCTCGATTTTTTCCAGATGCCGGCGCATAAAATCGCGCGCTTTTTCCGGCTGTTTCTTTTTGATTGCGTCGTAAATCAGTCGATGATCCTCCAGGACAGACATCCGTTGCCCTTCCAATAGATAAATCGAATCCTGACTCGACTGCATTCCTTCATTAAATACGGCGGCGATCGTGTCATACACGTTGCAGTAAGCCGGATTATGCGTCGCTTTGATTAAAGCCCGATGAAACGCCAAATCGCTTTGCGAAGTATTTTCGCCGCGTTCTATCGCCTCCGCCATCGAAAGCAAACAAGCTTTGATCTGCAAAATGTCCGTGCGGTCGGCCCGCCGGGCAGCCAGATATGCGCCTTCCGGTTCCAACCCTTTGCGCAACTCCATGATCTGCAGCATATTTTCGCGGTTGGTCAGCAGTTTCATTGTCAAAGGGTTAGTCAATTTTTCATTCACATCACGCACAAAAATTCCCGAACCGTGTTTCACTTCGATCAAACCAGCCGTTTGCAGGGCGCTCAATGCTTCACGCACCGCGGTTTTGCTCACGCCGAAATAGAGCGACAGCTCTTTTTCCGATTGCAATCTGTCTCCGGGCTGCATATTGTTCGACTTCAGCATTTCTTCGATGCCAATGATGACTTCTTCATACAGCTTTTTTTTCTTTATCTGCGTCATGCCGACCTCGTCCTCAATTGATGTTACATTGAATTATACACTAGAATTTATTGAGGTCATAATTTTTTGTTGCACGGCCTACTTGCTATTCAACTATCACCCAATTCGGATATAAGTAAGTGATCACTTACTTATATCCGAATTGGGGGTGTCGGCTTTGGAGCAACCAATAACCAAGCGCGAAAAAATCTTGCAGGCAACGCTGGAGTTAGTCCAGGAACAAGGTCTGAACGAATTGACTACAGCAAAGATTGCC
>CAZYJK010000017.1:0-15537 GCA_964647865.1 uncultured Veillonellaceae bacterium
TCAACCCTGCATGCAGACTGAACGAGCGCAAGGTCTGCACCAACGTTTCGGCAAACCCTTCATTTTGCGACACCAGTTCCAGGTGATACTCCACTTCCGGTCGGTTGATCGAGCCGCCGCCAAGAAAAGCGCCGCGTAGCCAGGCTTTGCGGCAACAAGCCCTGCGTGGCGGATTGTCCGGGCGATCCAGCAGAACTCCATCAGCCAAAATCCCCATCTTGGTCAAAAAATTGACTACCGCCAGCGAAGGGGCCGCCCGCAGTTCATAGGAATTATTCTTTTTCAACCGCAAGGCGCGGATCACCTTGACTTCTGTTTCGCTGATTTCTTCCTTTTTGAGTGCGCGCAAGACTTTGCGCGCCACAGCAGCACTCTCGGTAACAAACTTCAGCCCGAGCATCCGCTGTCCGCCAAAAGACACCACGCCGCCCATCCAGAGCAGCGCCGCCAGTTCCGAGTGGATACAGCAACTGTTTAAGTCTTCCAGCCGTACCAGTTCATTTTTCACATCCGTGGAAAAAGACAACCCCAATCCACCCCTTGCTTAACCAGCCTCTCATCAGCTTTCGCTTTCGATCACAGCCGTCTTGCTCTTTTCAAACGTCGTCGCGCCTTGCCGCCGCTCACCCAGCGTCGCCAGAATCAGACGGGCCAGTCGCACCGGATTGTGACGGACCCAGTTGGTGGCGCTGACCAGCTGAGCCGGCACCACTCTGACCCCCATGGTTTCCAACGTCGCAATATCGGCCTCGACCGGGCAAGCGCCTTCTTTGGCATATTGATCCAGCAAGCAGCTGGCTACTTCCTCCACATTGACCAGCGCACAATCGACAATCCCCGGTCCGGCATGATCAAACAACGCCTGCAAATGATCCGAGGCTTTGTAGCCAGTTGTCTCACCGGGTTGGGTCATCACATTGCAGACATACATGCGCAGGGCTTTGGTTTGTTTTATCGCCGCCGCAATCTCCTTTACCAGCAGATTGGGCAAGACGCTGGTATACAAACTGCCAGGCCCCAACACAACGGCATCGGCTTCGAGAATCGCCTCGACCGCCGCCTTGACGGCGCTTACATCCGCCGGCTCAATCATCACCCGGCGAATCGATTTGCCAGACAACGGAATCGCCGACTCGCCATGCACGATGCTACCGTCATCCATCTCGGCCGACAAGCGGACCGAGCAGTTCGCCGCTGGCAGCACATGGCCCCGCACCGCCAACACCTTGCTTGACTGCTGCAGTGCCTGTTCGATGTCGCCGCCCACCACCTGGGTCATCGCCGCAATAAACAGGTTGCCGAAACTGTGGCCGGCCAAGTCTCCCTCGCCAGCGAAGCGGTATTGAAACAGCTTTTCCATCAACGGTTCGGTATCAGCCAGCGCCACCAGGCAGCTGCGCAGATCGCCCGGCGGCACGATGCCCAAATCCTGGCGCAATCGTCCGGAAGAGCCCCCGTCATCAGCCACCGTGACAATCGCCGTCAAATTGCTCGACCGCACCTTGAGTCCGCGCAACAAGGTGGAAAGACCCGTGCCGCCGCCAATCACGACGACCGAAGGACCGCGGTTCAGGCGGCGCTTCTGGTAGATGATATCAACCAGCCGGTCAGTCCCTCCCGGCGCCACCACCTCGACAATCGAGCGGATGATGCGACGCATCGCGTAGCCCATCATCGTCAAACCGAGCGCCAACACCACCGCGCCGACCAAAGTCGGCACCCAGCCGTAATAGGTCCCGGTTGCCCGATAGACAAAACTGAACAGAGTGCCTTCCACCGCACCGATAAACTTGTAGTTGAGCAACAGTGCCAAACTGAAGCCGGAGGCCACGACCCCGCCGGTAAACAGGAAAAACCATCGCTTGACCCGCATCCCCGGATAGAGCCACTTCAACAGAGCCATATCACTCAACTACCTTGTTGTGCTTGATGTCCCGATGCTCAATCGCCACCCGGTAACCCTGTTCCCGCAAAGATTCGCCGACTTTACCGGAGACGAAAACCGAGCGGTGCATGCCGCCGGTGCAGCCAATAGCAATCACCAGCTGGCTTTTCCCTTCTTTGGCATAGTGGGGGATCAGAAAATCGATGAACGATTGCAGTCGTTTCAAAAACTGATGGGTTACCGGCCATTTGTTGATGTATTCACGCACCTCGGGGTTTTCACCGGTTTTGCAGCGAAGCGGCTCGACATAAAAAGGATTGGGCAAAAATCTCACGTCAAACACCATGTCCGCATCAAGTGGGATGCCGTACTTGAAACCGAACGACACCACGTTGACGCTGAGCTTGGCCTGCTCGCTCTCTCCGCCGTACAGCTCGGTGATCCGGTCTTTGAGCTGCTGGGTACTCAGATTTGAGGTATCGATGATATGCGTTGCCCTGCCGCGCACATACTCCAGCCGGTCTCGTTCCAGGCGGATGCCTTCGCTGATCCGCCCCTGCGGCGCCAGCGGATGTCGGCGGCGGGTCTCTTTGTAACGTTGGATCAGGGTTGCGTCAGCCGCTTCCAGAAACAGGACCTCGGCCATCACCGCTTCCCGGTCCATTTCGCCCAGCACATGCATCAGTTCATCAAAAAACTCGCCGCCGCGGATATCGACAACCAAGGCGATCCGGCTGACCCGACCGGCTGATTGGGCGCAAAGTTCGGCAAATTTTGGGATCAATGCCGGCGGCAGGTTATCGACGCAAAAGTAGCCCAGATCCTCCATGATATGAACGACCTGCGTCTTGCCGGCCCCGGACATGCCGGTAATGATTACTAATCGGGAATTGTCCATCGGCGCTGCCTCCTTAGCATTCCACTTTCTTATGATTGGTCCGGCGGTTAAGATGCGCCAGCACCTTGTCCAGCGAAGTATTGAGGACCTGTTCCGGCAATACTCCGTGTTTTGCCAGCAATTCCGCTGCCACGGAGAATTCGCCGACCGTTTCGCAATAATGACTGTCTGATCCGACAATCAATTTGGTTCCATAAGTTTTCGCCAGGCTGACGATATTGTCGCAGTGCGGCAAGCTACCTTTGCGCGACACCGTCAGCGAACTGTTGTTGACTTCGAGAGCCACGTCATAGCGGGCCGCCGCCTTGACGATCGTTTCCTCATCGACCAGGTATTCCGGATTGCCCGGATGGACCACGATATCGACAAAGGGATTTTGCATCGCCTCCACCATCATCGTGGTGTTTTCTTTTTTTGAGCCATACGGCGAACAGACCGAATGCAGCCCGACCGCCACAATATCAAGTTTGGACAGACGAAATTCGTCGAGGTCGAGCCGGCCCCGCCGATCCATCACGTTGGCTTCGATGCCTTTTAGAACCCGCAAGCCAAACAGCACGTCCGGGATCGCCGTTTGGTTGGAAAAATGATACGCATGAGGCCCGCCCGGCATCGCCGGACCATGGTCGGTCAGCGCAATCAAGGCCAGTCCCTTGTCGGCGGCGACACGGGCAATTTCTGCTACCGTGCTGTAAGCATGCCCGCTGGCTACGGTATGAACATGTAAATCGGCAACAAACTGCATAAAAACACCTCTATTATATTATACAGCATTCGTCGGTTGGCTGTCCTTTCCCTGCAATGCAGGAATTGGCGTCGATGCTGTTGAATCTTTAATTTTATTATGATACCACTTCGCGACAACGTCAGGCCAAACATCGTTCCATTCATCACCGTCGCCCTGGTTTCCGCCAACATTGGCGTATTCATCAGCGAACTGCTGCTCTCGCCGGCGCAACTGCATGCCTGGGTGGGGCAATTTGGCATGGTGCCGGCGCGACTGAACCAAATGTTGACTGACGGTTCCCTCGATTCCGGCGCACTCTTTAGTCTGTTCAGCAGTTTGTTCCTGCATGGCGGCTGGCTGCATCTGATCGGCAACGTCTGGTTCCTTTGGCTGTTCGGCTACAGCGTCGAGTATTGCCTGGGCCACGGCCGGTTCTTGCTGTTCTATCTTGCCTGCGGCATCATCGCCAATCTGACCCAGCTGGCATTTGACCCGACTTCCACCATTCCGGTCATCGGCGCCAGCGGAGCAGTCTCCGGCATTTTGGGCGCCTATGCGATCTGTTTTCCTCGGGCCAAAATTCAGACGCTGCTGCCAATCTTTTTCATCTTTACGATTATTGAAATCCCGGCGATGTTGTTTTTGGGTCTATGGTTCATCTATCAATTGCAAAGCGGCGCAGCCTCGCTGGGGATGGCCGGCAGCGGAATCGCCTGGTGGGCACATGTCGGGGGATTTCTTGCAGGGGTGCTGATGAACCAGTTCCTGATCAAAAGAAACTAAGCGGCAATACGCCACCGCACAAAACTAAAACCGGTCTGTAGGAAACGATTTCATTCGTTCTCTTACAGGCCGGTTTATTTTGATTATTATATCTTTTTATATTCTACATGTCTAATTATCTTTAATTAATCTATTTTTTATAAATTAACTACTATTTAAATACTGTTTTAGCGGCTGTTTCAGCCAATTTAGACAGCGGACCGGGATACACGCCCATTGCCAACGTTGCCGCCATTGCGAATACGGCAGTCACGCGAACCGGCATGGCGATTTCAAACGGACGGTCATCCGCTGGCGCGCCCAGATACATCGCCTTGACCACATTGAGGTAGTAATACACCGATACCATCGACAGGACAAATCCGAGGACGGCAATCCAGAGATAGCCTGCGTCAATCGCCGATGAGAACAGGAAGAACTTGCCGACGAAACCGGCCAGCGGCGGAATTCCTGCCATCGACAACAGGGAAACCGTCATTGTCACTGCCAATACTGGCGCTTTGCGGGATAGGCCGGCAATATCACCGATCGTTTCGCCGTTACGATGCTGGCTGACCGCAGTTAGAACCGCAAAAGCACCTACATTGGCAAACACATAGATCATCAGATAGAACAGGACGCCCTTGACGCCGGCAAAGCCGCCTGAAAGCATTCCGGTGAGCAGATAGCCAGCTTGCGCTACCGACGAATAGGCAAGCATCCGTTTCAGATTGGTCTGCGGGATTGCCGCCAGATTGCCGACAAGCATCGCGGCGCCGGACAACAGCAACAACAACAAGGGCCAAGGATATCCCGTCCCTGGGAATACTTCGGCAAAAACCCTGACCATCGCGGCAAAACCGGCCGCCTTGGAACCCATGGCGAGTAGCGCGGTCACCGGAATCGGCGCTCCTTCATAAACATCCGGCGCCCACATGTGGAATGGCGGCGCAGCTATTTTGAAAGCAAACCCCGACAACACCATCACGCCGCCCACGATCAGCGCCGGCGAGGCGGTCAGTCCTTTAGCGAGTGCGTCGTAACTGAGCTGGCCGGCAATACCGAACAGCAGACTCATGCCGTACAACATCATGGCCGATGCGGCAGAAGCCAGCACCAAATACTTGATCGCCGCTTCCGTCGATTTCGTTTCACACAACACATAGCCAACCAGAATGAAAAAGCTGAACGTCATCAATTCGATGCCCACGTACAGACTGATCAGGTCGTTAGCCGAGGACAGGATCATCATCCCCACTACGGCAAATAGCAGTAAAACATAGAATTCGGCTCTGGAGTGCGGTAAGTTATCGACCGTATCCAGCGAAAACAGGCAAACTAGGATTGCGCCGATTAAAAAGGTCTGTTTAAAGAATAGCGCATAGTCGTCCAGTAAGAACAAGCCATTGAAAAACGCTCCCTGAAGCCCATAACGCCCCAGTGAAACCAGCAGCACGCCGGTCAGACCGGCAATCGCCAGATAACCGAGTTTGCGCCGGGATTGGCCGGGTTCCATCAGCAGGTCCGCCACCAGGATCAGCAGCGCCAGCAGGGCGACCGCCATTTCCAGCATCAGTGCATTGAAATTCATGCTTACAGCCCTCCCCACAGCGTCGCCGCGGTTTTGATCTTCACGAGCAGCGGCGTCAACGGTTCGATCCCGCTATTGACTACATCCATCAGCAGCGAAGGGAAGAAACCGAACCCGACCAGGAATGCGCCGAGTACGACCAACGGCACCCAGTCCGCGCCGTGCAAATCATGCACGCCGTCCCATTCAGTGCGACGTGGCCCGAATAATACATCAGCCAGCACCCGCAGCACATACAGCGCAGTCAGGATAATCCCGGCGATCGCCAGCACGGCGAACAGCGGAAACGCCTTGAAAGAACCGACAAAGATCGTGAATTCCGGCACGAAGCTGATCAATCCAGGCAAGCCCAGCGAGGCCATGCCGGCCAGGAAAAAGCCGACGGTCGCCCGCGGCATCTGATGCGCCAAACCGCCCAGATCAGGAATGTGCCGCGTATGCGTCGCATGATAGATATGGCCGATCATCGCAAAGAACAGGGCCGACATCACGCCATGCGCGAACATGTTGGCCACGGCGCCGTTGATGCCGATGACATCCGCTGCGGCAATCCCGATCAACACATAGCCCATATGCGATACCGAAGAATAACCAACCACGTATTTCATGTCTTTTTGCACCAAGGCAATGAATGCGGCGTAAGCGACATTGGCCACGCCAAAAGCTGCGATCAGCGGCGCCCAGAACTTGAAGCCCAGCGGCAGCATGAGCAGACCGATCCGGATCAGGCCATAGCCGCCGATTTTCTTCAACACTCCAGCGTGAACCATCGATACTGCCGTCGGAGCGCCGGCGTAACCATCCGGCGACCAGGAGTGAAACGGCCACATCGACAGTAGCGAGCCAAAACCCAACATCACGAAAAAGAAGGCGAATTTTTGGAACTCCGGCGACAAGGCGCCGCTATTGCCGGCCTGAGCCAGCGCTTCCATCGAAAACGTCCGCGCACCGACGGGATAGGCATTCAGATACAACATCAGGATGCCTGCCAGCAGAAACGCCGAACCGAGCAGCAGGTAGATCGTCAGTTTCATTGCGGCATATTCTTTGGTAACCCGCTTGCTTGATCCCCAGAGGATGATCATGATATAGATCGGGATGACCACGACCTCATAGCAGAGCAGAAACAGGAACAGGTCACGAGCCACGAAGGTACCGGCGACACCGGCCACAAGAAGCAGAAACAGGATGAAGAACTCTTTCGGCCGCTCATCCACCCGCCAGGAAGCAAATACACCGGCAAAGCCAATCAAGGCGGTCAGCAGAATCATTGGCGCAGATAGCCCATCAACTCCCAGACTGTAGGAAGCCCCCATTTCCGGCAACCAGGTCAGCGTCTCGACGAATTGCATGCCACCGGTCTGCCAGTTGTAGCCAAAGAACACCATCAGTGACAACAGGAACGAGATTCCCATGGCAGCCGCACTGACTTTTTTTATTGTCGAGCCAGCCGTCGTCGGCAGGAAGGTAATCGCCGCAGCACCGACAATCGGCGCGAATAGGATCGTGGATAATACAGGAAACGACATCAGATTTTCCCTCCCCCGGCGACCGCACCGGCCGTAATCGCCAGTATCAGGGTCAGCATTACCGTAGCCATCAGCATCAGCGCGGCATAGTGCTGCGTCTGCCCTGTCTGGAACCGCCGCAGGATCGCCCCGACTGCGCCGCTTTTCTGCGCCGCGCCGTCGACAATCCCGTCCACGACATTCAGGTCGACCCAGTAGAGCACCCGGGCCAGCCCGGTCACGATATTGCGGTTGAACCACTGGTAGATCTCATCAATGTAGAACTTATTCAAACTCAGCGAATACAGGACTCCCGCCTGTTTGGCAATCGCATCCGAACGTCTTGCCCCGTCGCCATATATCGCCCAGGCCAGGCCAAACCCGGCCAGCGCGATCAAGGTGGAGGCAGATGCAATTCCCCAGTCGATACCGGCATGGTGGGCCGGACCGAACCGCACCCAGTCGCCGAAACCCATCGTAAACGGCACGATTCCGGCAATGACACTAAGTACTGCCAGCACTCCCATCGGCGCCAACATCGACATGCCGGACTCATGGGCATGATTGTGCGGGTTTTCCTCGCCAAAGAAAGCGACCAGGAATAGCCGGGCCATGTAAAACGCAGTCAAAAACGCGGTGAAGGAAGCTCCGATATAGAGCGGCGTCGAAACATGCGCTGCAGCCACCAGAATTTCATCCTTGGAAAAGAAACCGGCAAACGGCGGGATACCGGCGATCGCCAGCACGGCGATCCCCATCATCGCACAGGTGGCCGGCATCGATTTGCGCAGCCCGCCCATCTCAAAGATATCGGCTTTGTCATGCAACGCATGTAGGATCGAACCGGCGCCAAGGAACAACAACGCTTTGAAAAAAGCGTGCGTCATCAGATGGAACATCGATGCGGTCAGACTGCCGACACCGAGCGCCAGCATCATATAGCCCAGCTGGCTGATCGTCGAAAACGCCAGTATGCGTTTGATTTCACGTTGCGTCAGGGCAATCGCCGCCGCAAACAAAGCGGTGAAGCAACCCAGCCAGGCGATGACCGTCATCGCGCCAGGTAGAACGCTGAAAATCGCAAAGGCTCTGGCCACCAGATACACGCCGGCCACGACCATCGTCGCCGCATGGATCAGTGCAGATACCGGCGTCGGCCCTTCCATCGCATCAGGCAGCCACACATGCAGCGGAAACTGACCGGATTTGGCAATCGGTCCGGCAAACAGCAGCAACGCCACACAAGTCAACAGCGCCGCACCGTTCTGCTGGACATAGGCCGGCACTTTCACCGCCAGTTCGCCAAAATCCAGCGTACCGAATGCGATCTGCAGGAACAGTATCCCCAGCAGCAAACCGAAATCGCCGATCCGGGTCGTCATGAACGCCTTCTTGCCGGCCTCTCTCGCCGATATTTTATGGAAATACCAACCGATCAACAGATAAGAACAAAGTCCCACCAGTTCCCAGAATACGAACATTTGCAGGAAATTCGTCGCGATGACCATCGCCAGCATCGAAGCGGCAAACAGCGACATGAAGGCAAAGAACCGGGAATAACCGGGGTCATCGGTCATATATCCCGTGGAGTAGATCAGCACCAAAAACGAAATCAATGAAACCACAAACAGCATCATCGCCGAAATCGGATCAATCAGCACTCCCATACTGGCAACCAGCCCCGGCATCGAAAACCAGACGGTCTTCATGACAAACGGAGCTTCCACCGTAATCCCTTTAGATACTACGGCCCAGCCAACCCCCAGTGCGATCAGGAACGCGGACCCCATGGCCGCTATTGCCAGGCGTGAAGCCAGCCAAGGTGATCGCAGCAGAAAAAACGAAATGATTGCAAAAGCCAATGCCGGCAACAAAGGAATCAGCCAGGCATGGTGCAAGGAAAAATCAGCCCACATGTTTCATCACCCCCTTACCACTTCAGCCAGTTCATCTCATCGACCGACACGGTATCCCGGCCGCGATAGATGGCATAGGCCAGCGCCAGTCCCACAGCCACTTCGGCTGCAGCGACGGCGATGATGAACAGGGAAAAAACCTGGCCGGCGGCGGCATCCGTTGCCGAGTAGCGGGAAAACGCCACCAGGTTGATATTCACCGAGTTCAGCATCAGTTCGATGGACATCAGTACGGCAATCAAGTTACGCTTGGTCAGCAGGCCGAACAGGCCCAGGCCGAACAACGCGGCGCCTACCAGCAAATAATGCGAAAGTCCAATCATGATTGCGCCTTGCCCCCTTTAAACAATACGACTGCGCCAATCAGCGCCGCCAACAGCAGTAATGCCACCGCCTCAAACGGCGGAGCAAAATCCGTCAAAAAGCGACGTCCGATATCACCAGCCGTCACGACACTGCCTTTACCAACTTTCCATGGGGTAGCCAAAATCGCCCAGACGATCGCCCCGGTCACCGACAGGGCAGCCACCGCACCGACCAAAAGCATCTTATTCGGCGGATTGGAACGTGACATCTGTTCGCGGTGCGTCAGCATCACGCCGATCACTACCAGGACAGCGACCGCGCCGCTGTAAACCAGCGCCTGGACCGCCGCCATGAACTCGGCCTCCAACGTCATATACAGACCGGCTACACCCAAAAATGTCACTGACAACAGAAATGCGCTTTGCACCAGGTTGCGTTTGAACACCACGCCCATGGCCGCTGCCAGGGTAATGCCCGACAACAGGAAAAACGCCAGCGTATGCATCAGACCGCCTCCGTCCATCATCGCGCACCTCCTTTCGCTGCCATGCAGTCAATAATCTGCTCATCGTAAGTCAAAGAACTCATCTCATAATCCTGCGTCCAATGAATCGCCTGCGTCGGACAGGCTTCCACACAATAATTGCAGAACAGGCACACCGGCATGTGATGGCGGTATAACGTGAGCGCTTTTTTGCCGCTCTCGGTCTTTTCTGTCGCCAGTTCGATGGCGTTATTGGGGCAGGCCAGCGCACACAGACCGCAGGCAATACATTTTTCCTGGTTCAGGTCCAGGGTCCCGCCGCGAAACATCGGCCCCACCGGCAAACGCTGCTCTGGATATTCGACCGTATTCGGTTTGGAAAAACAGCGTCGTAGTGTAACGCTGAGTCCTTTGATCAATCCTATGCCAAACACAACATCACCCCTCTCAAACCAACGGGAAGAACAGCCATAATCCAATGCCTGTCACCACTACGTTAACAATCGATAGCGGCAGCAGCACCTTCCAGCCGAACGACATCAGTTGGTCTACCCGAATCCGCGGGAACGTCCAGCGGAACCACATGAACAGGAAAATCATCGCCGCCACCTTGATGAAGAACCAGATCCAGCCCGGCAGGAACGGTCCGTTCCAACCGCCGAGGAACAATGTGGCCGCGATGCAGGATGCGCCGACCATAAAGGCATACTCCGCCAGGAAAAAATAGGCCCAGCGCATGCCGCTATACTCGGTGAACGGACCGGCGACTAGCTCCGACTCGGCTTCCACCAGGTCGAACGGCGTCCGGTTGGTCTCGGCTACCGAAGCAATCAGATAAACCAGAAAGGCGATCGGTTGGGTCACGATGAACCACAGCCCCTCCTGGGCTTTGACGATATCGCTCATTTTCATCGAGCCGGTGATCATCACCACACCAAGCAGCGAAAACACCAGCGGAATCTCATAGGAAATCATCTGGGCCACCGTCCGCATGCCGCCGACCATCGCATACTTGTTGTTTGACGACCAGCCGGCCATCAGCATCGGCAGCGTCGCCTGCGAACCGACCGCGACAAAGAAGAAGATACCGATGTTGAGATCGGCGAAAATCACGCCGGCATCAAACGGAATCACCGCATAGGTCGTCATCGCCGCCATAAACAAGAGTATCGGAGCCAGCCCCCACATCACCGGCGAAACCTGGGCCGGCTGGATGTCTTCCTTGGTCATCAGTTTGATGATATCGGCGATCGTCTGGAACATGCCAAATGGGCCCAGTCGGTTCGGCCCCAGCCGCATCTGCATCCAGGCGCAGACTTTGCGTTCCAGATACACCAAAACCAGCGCAGACAACAGAATGATCGATAAAATACCAACGACTCCGGCCAGCGTGTGAACGAGCTCAGCGACCCATGGCGCGCCGGTCGCTGCCAGCACCGCCTGTTTGATCGCTCGTCCCAGTCCTACCCAGAGGCTTGCAGACTCTTGCATCAAATATCCACCTTCCTATGCATCGGCTTCTCCCATGCAGGGATCAAGAACCGCCAGGACAGCAGCGACGTCGGCGATCTTTACTCCCTGGCAGAGCGCGTTCACGCAACCCAGGTTGTAAAAGGTCGGCCGGCGGATATGCAGCCGGTACGGCTTGGTTGATCCGTCGCTGACAATATGGAATCCCAGCTCGCCGCGCGGTGTTTCATTCGCGTGATACACTTCGCCGACCGGCGGCTTGATCACTTTCGGGATCTTCGCCATCACCGGCCCTTCCGGCAGATTCTCCAGCGCTTGTGCGATGATTTTGGCGCTTTCACTAATTTCCAGCACCCGCATCAGGTAGCGCTCCCAGTTGTCACCGACGCTGCCGGTAGGCACCGCGAACTGGAACCGGTCGTAAATACCATACGGTTTTTTGACCCGCAGGTCATAGTCAATTCCCGAGGCGCGCAAAACCGGTCCGGTCACGCCCTGCGAAATCAGACGGCCGACCGGCACGATCGAAACACCTTTCAACCTGGCCTGGAAAATTTCGTTGCCATTGATCAGGTTGTCGTACTCGGTAAGCATCCCCGGCAAATCAGCGAGGAATTTTCGCAGTAGTTCGATGAATTCCGGCGAAATGTCATTCATCACGCCGCCGATTCGCACGTACGAATAGGTCAGGCGCGAACCGGAGGCCAGATTGAACAGGTCCAGGATGTATTCGCGGTCGCGGAACGTGTACATCATGCCGCTCATACCGCCCAGGTCCAGCGCCGTGGCGCCGATGAACAGCATGTGACTGGCGATACGGTTGAGTTCAGCCATGATGACCCGGATATACTCGGCCCGTTCCGGCACTTCCGCGCCAATCAGTTTTTCTACCGTCTGGCAGTAGGCCAGGTTGTTGCACATCGAGGAAACATAATCCAGTCGGTCCGTATAGGGAATAAATTGGGGATAAGTCCGGGCTTCGGCCAGTTTCTCCAGGCCGCGGTGCAGATAGCCCATCACCGGTGTTGCCTGAACCACGGTTTCGCCATCGAGTTCCAGCAGTACCCGTAGTACGCCGTGCGTGCTGGGATGCTGCGGACCCATGTTTAACAGATACAGTTCGGTACCGCAGGCAGTAACGCCATTATGTTCCAGCTTCATCTGCGCCATCTCGTTACCTCCCAGCCTGCTGACCGGAACGTCCGGGCAGTTTGTAGTTTTTGCGCAGCGGGAAAAAGCCGAAGCCGTCTTCCGGCGCCAATAGCGGTCGCGGGTCGGGATGACCGGTAAACGCAACGCCGAACATATCCTGCACTTCGCGTTCGCCAAACAACGCCGCCTCCCAGAGGCCGGACACCGAAGCGATCTCCGGTTTGGCCGGATCAATTGACGCTTTCACCACCAGATCGCGATTCGTTTGCAGCGAATGCAAACGGTAAACCAATTCCAGGGTCTCGCCGCGGTCGACAGCGGTCACATCCAGCAACCGGTCGAACCGATAGGCGGCATTGTCCCTCAGTTCTTGCAGATCAGCCAGCAAGGCTGCCGGCGTCGATTCCAGCACGCCGGTCTCAATCATTGCCTGATTCATTTTTTGCCACCCCGTCTCTTGGCTGCCATCACTTTTTCCTTCAGCGTCAGCATGCCATGCATCAAGGCTTCCGGCCGCGGCGGGCAACCGGGGATATAGACGTCCACCGGCAAAATCTTGTCGACGCCCTGCACGACCGAGTACGAATCGACGAACGGTCCGCCGCCGCTGGCGCAACTGCCCATCGCAATCACCCATTTTGACTCTGGCATCTGTTCGTAGAGACGCACCAGAGGCGGCGCCATTTTCCAGGTCAAGGTGCCGGCTACGATCAATAAGTCGGCATGACGCGGCGAAGGCCGAAACACTTCATAGCCGAAACGGGCCAGGTCAAAACGTCCAGCGCCGCAGGCCATCATTTCCAGCGCGCAACAGGCCAGGCCCGAAGTCAGCGGCCAGAATGAATGCCCCTGCGCCCAGGCAAACACCTGTTCCACAGTGGTCACAATAACATTTTCCGGCCCCAGCAGTCCGGACAGCCGGCTCTGCGCGACCGGATTCTCGGTTGTCACTTCCATTCGAGCGCCCCCTTCTTCCAGGCATACCACAATCCCAACAGCAGAATCGCCATAAACACGAACATCGCCAGAAACGCCGGCGCATTCATGCTGCGAAACACGACCGCCCAGGGATAAAGAAAAGCGGTCTCCACATCAAACAAGACAAACGCCAGCGCGTACAAAAAATAACTGCTTTTGAACTGGACCCAGGAACGGCCGATGGTGTCAATGCCGCACTCATAGGCAAGCAGCTTTTCATGGGTCGGCCTGCGGATGTGAATCATCGACGACGCAATCAGCGGAATAAAAGGAAAGATAAATGCCACACCGGCCAAAATTGCTATGGCCCCATACTGTTCCAACATGAAACTACCCTCCTGATCCTAAATATGCTGCCAACAAGAATCTCCCGCTGACAACCGCAACCAAGCCCGATACCGTCAGCGCCACGGTCAGCCAGCTGATGCTGCCGCGTTGCCAACGGTCGGGGATGTCAAGATATGCCTCGCCGGGATTCGTCGGATTGCAAAACGCGACCGCAAAAGTCTCCAGTTCCCGGATCACCCGTTCCTGTTCCCCGGCACGGAGTGTCCAGTTTACCGGTAACATTTTGCGGCTCAGATAAGCCATCCCGTTCTGTTCATATGCAAACTCAATCTCGGCAATCCGCCAGCCGCGCTGCTTGACCCCAGGCTGCCAACCGGCCGGTTCCAACCGTATTGAGCCCGGGGTCACACGCGCCACGCATTGCGGCCAATGAATCACCGTTTTTTCAAACTGACGTCGTCGATACAGAAAGCTTGCCGCCGCAGCGGACAACAAAAAACAGACCCACAGAACTTCTGTGCTGATCGCCCCGCTCCCCCTCCTTGTTTAGACCGCCTCCGGTTATACGCGAACCGGATTCAGGCTTTTCCAGTTGACAGTGCCTACGCCCAGCCCCGCGGCAATACCGATATGAGGAACATCTGCCGCTTTCATGCCAAATAGCTCCGCCCCGTACGCATCGGCGGCCACCGGGTCGACACTGAAAATCAGCTGGTTATATTCCCTGATCGTGCCGGGGCCCATCGGCCCATGTGTAGTAATGCCCCTGACCGCGTCCATGATGACCAGGTTCGGTCGTTTGAACGCCGCCAATTCAGCGATGGTCTGATGCAGGTCTGTCCGGTGGAAAAAGCCCCGGTCCCATACCAATCCCATCATATTTTTGAGCCCCATTGTCAATCCCGTGCCGTTATGGTGCTTCAAAATCGGAAAACTGATAAACACGTCGGCTTCCAGCACATCCCGCGAATACTGCAGTTGCTGCAATACCGACCCGCCGGCATTCGACGCCGTATAAAACTCTGTTGACAATTTATTGATCGCATAAACCTTACCGCCGGCAGACTCGACCGCCCGACGGATTCCGGTGTTTTCCAGACACATTTGCGCATTGGTGAACGGATAATCGATCACCTTGACCGACTTGGCCCCGGCGGCCTGGCAACGTTTGACCAGCGCCGCAACCATCATCGGATTGGTGGTCGCCGCCTGGTCCGGTGTGCGCGGCACACTGAAGTTCGGTTTGATCACAACGCTCTGGCCGGATTTCACAAAACGGCCGATGCCGCCCATCGCCTGCAGACCCCGCTCGATCAAATCGTCCGGATCGGCGCCGTTCACGACGACCATTGCCGGATTGCCAGAACTGGCGACCGGAGCCGTTGGCGGTGCAGCAGGTTGACGCTGCGGAGGAATCCCGACATCGGCGCTTGATTTGCCGCCGCAACCGGGCAGACCCAAAACAGCCATCGAACCTAAAGTTGCCCATTGAATAAATTCTCTACGTCGCATCGTTTTCCTCCCCCTTCAGAAATAAAATTTACAAACTTGTCTGAAATGCCAAGTTCAGCC
>CAZYJK010000017.1:15637-21488 GCA_964647865.1 uncultured Veillonellaceae bacterium
ACATCGAACAGATCGTCGATCGTACCGCCAAAGTTCAGCACCGCAGCCACCACATCGATCCGTTTCGATACGTCGCCGGCGCCGAAGGCCTGAATCCCCAAAACCCTTCTGCTATTGGCATCCGCTATCAATTTGATGGTAAGCATCCGTGATTCGGGCATATAGTGCGCCCGATCGTAGCCGGTGGTCATCGTGGTGACAATCTCATAACCGGCCGCTTTCGCCTCTTTCTCCGTCAAGCCGGTTTTTCCCACATTCATCTCGATCAGGCGAACGACAACCGTCCCGAGAATTCCGCGGAACTTCACATCGGCGCCGCAAAGATTCTCGCCGATTACCCTTCCATGCTTGTTGGCGATCGACCCTAGTGCAACAAACATTTTTTTGCCTGTCACCACATGAATATTTTCGGCGCAGTCGCCGCCGGCGTAAATATCCGGATCACTTGTCCGCATATGGGGGTCTACACGGATCGCGCCTGATTCACCGATCTCGAGCCCGGCGTCGCGGGCCAGCGCCACCGTCGGCTTTACTCCGACCGATAATACAACCACATCGGCCGGGATACTGCCCTTGTCAGTGACAACTGCGCTCACGACTCCTTCGCCTTCAAACCGCTGGACTTTTTCCTCAGTTCGGATATCAATCCCCTGTTCCCTGGCGTATTTTTCAACCGCTAGTGCGATTTCCGGATCCAAAAATGCAGGAAATACATGCTGTTGCATTTCAACAATCGTAGTATGGACTCCCCAGCGATGAAACGCTTCCGCCATTTCGATCCCGACCAGCCCGGCGCCAATGATCACGGCATTTTTCAGCTTGCCCGACTCCAGCAGGTCGCGAATCGCCTGCGCATCATAAGGATGCCACATCGGAAAAATATTGCCGAGTTCCAGTCCGGGAAACGGAATCCGCACCGGCGTCGAGCCGGTGGCAATCACCAGTTTGTCATAAGGGATTTCACTTTCCGTCCCGTCTGCCAGGCTCTTTATCCGAACGGTTTTGGCCGCGCGGTCAATCCGTAGCGCCTCGGTCCGGATCATGATATCCAGGTTCTTGGTCGCCTTAAAAAAGGAAGGGTTCCGCAGCGATCCATTTGGCGTCATCATCAGATGATCGATCGAATCGACGGTTCCAGATACGACATAAGGCATGCCGCAGGCGCCGTAGGAAACGATCTCGCCCCGCTCGATCACGGTGATTTCCGCCCGCGGATCGCCTCTGCGCACTTTAGCCGCCGATTTCAAGCCGGCTGCCACGCCGCCGATGATCACGATATTGCGACTCTCCGGTTGCTTTTCCTCCACGAACCATCAGCCTCCCAATCCCCCCTCCACCGGGGGGCATGTTGTTGATTTAATTTTACTTGATAGTGAATGGCCCAGTCAATCACCGGTGAAGAAAGAACAAGGGACTGTCTCAAAAGGTCAAAACCAATTTTGAGACAGTCCCTTGTGATTAATATTAAAGTTGGTTATGCGGCTCCACGCTTACCAAGTTCTTTATCCAGATAGAACATGCCGCCCGGGCTCTTTTCGCCGATCATTTTCAACTGGGCAACAATTTCGGTTGCATTGGCTTCCTCTTCCACCTGCTCTTCAATGAACCATTGCAGGAAAATCTGCGCCGCATAATCCTTCTCTTTAACAGCAGCCTCATAAAGTTTATGAATGAGCGCCGTCACTTTCATTTCATGCGCCAGCACTTCTTCGAACAATTTGAGCATCGAGCCGAATTTCACCGGCGGTGCTTCGATTGTTTTCAATTCAACTTCGCCGCCGCGCTCCAGAATATAGTTAAGGAACTTCATTCCGTGGGAAGTTTCCTCTTCATATTGCAACTTCAACCAGCTGGCGGCGCCTTTATAGTTTTCCGCCGAACAGTAAACCGACATCGACAGATACAGTTGGGCTGAATACAACTCCGCCTGGATTTGTTCGTTCATCAGATCTTGCATTTTTTTACTTAACATTTTTCATCGCTCCTCATTAAATTAAATTTATTCTTAATTGGTACGTATTCCTATTAGTATTATAGCACTATTTTACAATAATTCAATGCCCCTTCGCTTCTGCCCGATCTATTTTTTCAGCAGGTCACCGCATCGCAAACGCCACAGACAAAGGATTTGACCGCACATTCAGCGAATACTTGCAGATGAAAAGAATCTATACCAGGACTTTGCGAAGCAAAATCAAGCAATGAGTTGGCAAAAAGGATGGACGCAATCAATGAAAAATTACAACCCGGTTACTCCCGATATCCTTACCGAATTAAAGTCAATCGTCGGCGAAAAACATTGTATTTCTGACGAAGAACGGTGCGTCATCTATGCGAGTGATGAAACACCGGATAGCAAATATGCCTGCCTGCCGGAAGCCGTCGTATTGCCGGCGACAACCGAACAAGTCTCCCGCATCGTCAAACTCGCTAACCAAGCCAATATTTCTGTCGTGCCGCGCGGCGCCGGCACCGGACTTGCCTGCGGCGCGGTTCCGGTGGGTGGCGGTATCGTATTGTCGCTGGAACGGTTTGACCAGATCATCGAGGTCAATGCGGCAGCGATGTATATGATCGTGCAGGCTGGGGTCCGAACGGACGAAGTACAAAAAGCCGCCAAATCGGTCGGCCTATTTTACGCCGGCGATCCCTGCAGCGGCGACAGTTGCTTTATCGGCGGCAATCTTGCCACTAACGCCGGCGGCAACCGGGCGGTAAAATACGGTACGACCCGGCATCAAGTCTACGAATTTGAAATGGTGACGCCGCTGGGCGATATCGTGCGGTTGGGCAGTCGCCTCAACAAGAACACCACCGGTTATTGTCTGGAGCAGCTCGTCATCGGTTCGGAAGGAACGTTGGGCATCATCACCCAAGCCACGTTAAAGCTGAAACCTTTACCAGCCCACGTGATTGATGTGCTGGCGGTCTTTGCCGATGTCGAATCAGCCATCGCGATCGTCGGTCTGATGCTACGGGCTGGTCTGACACCGACCTGCGTCGAATTCATGGACAATGCGGCTGTACAAAGCGTCGAACGTTTTTTACAGGAAGGACTGCCGCACAGTGACAACGGGCATTACGTGATCATCCAGTTGGAAGCTGATAACGAAGCAGACCTGGAGAATAAAACCGTGACATTGGATGACCTGTGCACCGAAAACGGTGCGATTGCTGTGCTGGTGGCCGACTCGCAAAAAATCTGGAAAGCCCGCAAGGCTTTTACCGAAGCGACCGGGGTGGAAAGCGCTGTGCAGTCCTTCGAAGACATCGTGGTACCGGTCGACCGGATTCCCGAAGCGGTGGCAGTCAGCAACCGAATCGCCAGCAAATACGGGTTGACGATCCGGATGGTCAGCCACGCCGGCGACGGCAATATCCACCTGACCTCATTCCGCGGCGAATTGCCGGAAGATGAATGGGATCGTCGCCTGAACGGGTTTGAACATGAATTGTACGAGATCGTTTACCAACTGGGTGGACGCCTGTCCGGCGAACATGGCATCGGCTACAAACGCAAGGATCTGATGCAAAAGTTCACCGATCCGGTAGAGCTGGACATGATGCGTCGGATCAAGCTGGCGCTTGACCCCAATCTGGTTCTCAATCCCGGTAAAATATTCGATATAGAATAGCTACTGCACCACGGCATTAGTGAAACGCTGAAATAATGTAGATTGCCTTGGAGTAAGGCCTTACTCTTCAGCAATCGGAATTGTTCAGCGTTTCACTATTTCTGTTTAACGCCCTGTGCGCTATAT
Organism: uncultured Veillonellaceae bacterium; assembly: GCA_964647865.1. Taxonomy (GTDB): domain Bacteria; phylum Bacillota; class Negativicutes; order UBA1444; family UBA1444; genus UBA1444. The sequence continues at coordinate 19,399 of CAZYJK010000017.1, forward strand.
CCCTGCGGTATTGCATTCCGGCAAACTTGATCTGTTCCACAGCGGGGTAGACTTTGGCCACTGCCGCCGCAATATCCTGCGCCACAGCCGTCACACCCAGCACCCGACCACCATGGGTCACTACTGCATCGCCGGTCATAGCCGTGCCGGCATGAAACACCATTGCCCCTTTCGCTTCCGCCGCCGCCACTCCGGCGATTGCATCGCCTTTGCGGTATTCACCGGGATAGCCGCCGGCTGCCAGCACCACACAGACCGTAGCGCCTTTTTGCCAACGCACCTCGGTTTCTGCCAGCGTTCCGTCGACACAGGCTTCCAGCACCGGCAACAGATCGCCGTCCAGCAGCGGCAACACCACCTGGGTCTCGGGATCGCCGAACCGGGCGTTGAACTCGATGACTTTCGGCCCGGCTGCCGTAATCATCAGCCCGGCATACAAACAGCCCTGATAGAGGATGCCGTCATTGCGCAGACCATCAATCATCGGCTGCAGGATTGTCTGTTGCACTTCGGCCAGCAGCTGCGTCGTCATCACCGGCGCCGGCGCATAAGCGCCCATGCCGCCGGTATTGGGCCCGGTATCGCCATCGCCGACCCGCTTGTGGTCCTGCGCCGCCAGCATCGGCACCACGGTGAATCCGTCGGTGAAGGCCAGCAAAGACGCCTCTTCCCCAACCAAACACTCTTCCAGTACAACCTGGCAACCGGCATCGCCATGAACTTTTTTCAGCATGATTTCGTCAATCGCCTGTAGCGCTTCAGTTGCGGTTTCGGCCACTACAACGCCCTTGCCGGCGGCCAGGCCATCGGCTTTGACCACAATACCGGTCCCTTTTGCTTCAATATACGCCCTGGCTGCCGCCGCCGAATCAAACACCGCAAAATCAGCGGTCGGAACGCCGTATTTCTGCATCCGCTCCTTGGCAAAACTCTTCGAACCTTCCAGCTGGGCTGCTTCCCGGCTGGGACCGAACACCTTCAGGCCCCGCGCCGCAAAATAATCGACGATTCCATCTGTCAACGGCTTTTCCGGACCGACCACCGTCAAATCGATATTGTGTTCCTGAGCAAAACCGCACAGTGCTTTGACGTTATCCGCCGAGATGTTCACGCATTCTGCCAGTTCGCCAATACCCGGATTGCCTGGCGCACAATAGATCTTCGTCACGCGGGGACTTTGGGCCAGCTTCCACACCAGGGCATGCTCACGCCCACCGCCACCAACAACCAGGATTCGCATATCTCAACCTCCAGTAAGCTCAATGTTTGAAATGACGCATCCCGGTGAAAATCATCGCGATGCCGTGCTCATCCGCCGCCGCGATCGATTCCTCATCGCGCATCGAGCCGCCTGGCTGAATGATCGCGGTGATTCCCGCCTTGGCAGCCGCATCCACCGTATCACGGAACGGGAAGAATGCATCCGACGACATCACCGCGCCGCGCGCCGCTTCACCGGCTTGTTTCAAAGCGATTTCCGCCGAACCGACCCGGTTCATCTGACCTGCCCCCACGCCAATGGTCCTGCCATCCCGGGCAATCACGATCGCGTTCGACTTCACATGCTTGACCACTTTCCAAGCCAGTTCCAGTTCCTTCAGTTCCGCTTGTGTCGGCAGTCTTTTGCTGACGGTTTTCCATTCAGTTTGCGGCGCATCCGCTGTATCTGTAGACTGGATCAGCATGCCACCGGATACTGTCTTGATATCGTAGCGTTGTTTGGCATCAGCCTGCGGCAACGCCGCCTCCAATAACCGCACATTCTTCTTGGCAGTGAGAATCTCCAACGCCTCAGCATCAAAAGCCGGTGCAATGACTGCCTCAAGAAATATCGCCGTCAATTGCTGCGCCGTCGCTGCGTCAACCGGTCGGTTCAGCGCGACAATGCCGCCGAATGCCGAGACCGGATCCGCCTCATAAGCGAGTTTGTAAGCCGTAGCAATGTCTTCGGCAGTTGCCGTACCGCAGGGGTTGGTATGCTTGATCACTGCCGCCGCCGGTTTGGCAAATTCAGTGACAATCGCATACGCAGCTTCCAAATCGACGATGTTATTGAAAGACAGTTCTTTGCCGGCCAGTTGGCGGGCATG
>CAZYJK010000018.1:0-9091 GCA_964647865.1 uncultured Veillonellaceae bacterium
GGCGCGGTGCATCTGTTGACGCCGCAGCGGGGCAGTAAACGCGACCTGGTGCAGTTGGCAGCCGACAATGCAGTCGAGTACCTCAGGCAGCGCAATGAACGTGACGCGGTGAAACACGGTAAAAGCACAGCGGCGATGGAAGAACTGGCGCAGCGGTTGTCGCTGGCCCGTCTGCCGAAGCGGATCGAATGCTTTGATATTTCCCACATCCAAGGCGCGGAAACCGTGGCCTCGATGGTCGTGTTCACTGGCGGCGAGCCGGACAAGGCCGAGTATCGGCGTTTCAAACTGAGAACGGTCGAAGGTAGCCCGGACGACTTTGCATCGATGCAAGAAGTGACGTTGCGGCGATACCGGGAGGCGGCCGAACCGTTGCCGGACCTGATCGTGATCGATGGCGGCAAAGGGCAGCTGTCTTCGGCGCTGGAAGTGATCCGTGGCGTTGGGCTCAGTGATATTCCTGTCATCGGTCTGGCCAAGGAGTTTGAACATATCTTCCGCGAAAACATCAGTGAACCGCTGATTCTGCCCCGCCACTCCGAAGCTTTGCGGCTGATCCAGCAGATTCGGGACGAAGCCCACCGCTTCGCCGTGACGTATCATCGGAAACTGCGGGCCAAACGCAACCTGGTATCGGTGCTCGATCACATCAAGGGGATCGGCGCCAAGCGCCGGCAGGCGCTATGGAAACATTTCGGCGCGTTGGAGAAAATGCGCGCCGCTTCGGTGGAAGACCTGGCCGCGGCGCCTGGCATGAACGTAACGGCAGCGACAGCCGTCTGGCAGTTTTTTCACGTTCAGGAAAAGTAGCGGCGATAAAACCGGACTGGCAATAAACGGCGATTTTGGTTACAATAGAATAGACGGGGGTGGAGAGATGGTTGCCCGCAACCTGTTTATTGCCGGAGTAACTGCCATGGTTGGCGTGATCGCCTTGATTGTGCTCGATTGGCGAACGCAGCAACTGGAAAAGCTCGTTTCGTATCAACGGATTGAATCTGTTGGCGAAACGGCGGGAAAACTGGCTGTACTGATGGTAATGGCGGCGATTCTGTACTATCTGGCGCGGGAAGCGTTTGTCACGGCGCGGGCCAACAAACTGAAGCTGCCTGTCTGGCTGGAGAGCAATGCTGTCCGGTTCATCGGCTGGCTGCGACTGACGCATCCGCTGTTCGGCCTGCTGGTGTTATCGCTGATGCTGTTGCATGGCTATATCCTGTGGTGGGTGTGGGCCGCAGGCAATTTCAACCTGGCGGTTCTCAGCGGAATGGCCGCTGCAGCGATGCTGGGGCTGCTTGCGCTGACCGGCGGATTGATCCGCCTGTTGCCGAAGCGGATATCGCTGCGATTGCTGCATCGACTTGGTGGTTTCGGCTTTGTTCTATTGTTGGTCGTGCACCGGATATTGGCCGGTTAATCTGCTGAAAGAAAGGGAGTAAACGATGAGTAAATCTACAATTATCCTGATTGCCGTGATTGCGGTCGTGGGAATGTTCGGCATGACGCTGATGTCTTCGTATAATGGTCTGGTGGCTGCCCAGGAGCAGGTGAACGGCAAGTGGAGCCAGATCGATACGATGCTGCAACGGCGGGCCGACTTGATTCCGAATCTGGTCAATACGGTCAAAGGGTTCGCTGCGCAAGAAAAAAGCGTGATCGACTCGGTGACCAATGCCCGGGCCAAACTGGCCGGCGCGCAGGGACCTGCCGCCCGCGGCGAGGCGAACAATGAACTGAGTGGTGCGTTATCCCGGTTGCTGGTGGTGGTGGAAAACTATCCCCAACTCAAGTCGGACAAGACCTTTGCCGGTCTGATGGATGAACTGGCCGGTACCGAAAACCGGATCTCCGTGGCGCGTCGCGATTACAACGACGCAGTACAGTCCTTCAACACCCGGATCAAGACTTTTCCGACGAGCATTATCGCCGGCATGTTCGGCTTTTCGTCCAAAGAATATTTCCGGGTAGAAGAAGGTGCGAAACAGGTTCCGGCCGTTAAATTCTGATGTTTAAGCGCATAACCGCCTGGTTCGCCGTTGCTTTCTGCATCTGGCTGCTGGCCTTGCCGGCCGAAGCGGCGCCTAAGATTCCGCCGGTTCCGACGCGGGATATTTATGCCCAGGACTACGCCAATGTGTTGTCCAAAGAAACCGAGAGCCGGATCAACCGGCTCAGCACAGAGCTGCAGTCCCGTACCGGGGCCCAAATCGCGGTGGTGACGATTCCTTCGCTGGAAGGCGAGGCGATCGAAGAATACAGTTTGGCGTTGTTTCGCAAATGGGGCATCGGCGACCGCAAAAAAAACAATGGTGTATTGATCTTGGTTGCGGTGGCGGAAAAAAAGTCGCGGATCGAAATCGGCTACGGTCTGGAGGGGGCACTGCCTGACGCCAAGACCGGCCGGATCCAGGATGAAGCGATGCGACCGGCAATTGCGGCGGGAGATTTCAATGCCGCGCTGATGAATGGTTACCTGACGGTTTTCCAGGAAGTCGCCAAGGAATATAATTTCCAGATCAAGGCCCAGCCGCGCTCCAGCCCAAGACAACGTGACGTCAGTTCCGGTTGGGACGAGTTGCCCTGGTGGTTGAAACTGGTGATCGGCGCCGGCCTGATATTGTTACTATTGATCGATTGGTTCGTGTTGGGCGGTTTTTTCACCCGGCTGTTCTTCATCCTGGCATCATCCGGACGCGGTGGCGGCGGTGGTTGGTCCGGTGGCGGTGGCGGAGGGTTTGGCGGCGGTTCCGGCGGCGGAGGAGGCTCCAGCCGCTAGGCGGCCTTAACCATATTGGCCATGATGGCATGGCGAATCAACAAATCAACAAAAAGAAAAGGAGCGATGAAAATGCAAAAGTATGTCTGTACCGTCTGTGGTTACGTCTATGATCCGGCCGAGGGAGATCCCGACCACGGGATCGCGCCGGGCACTGCCTGGGAAAATGTGTCGGAAGACTGGGTCTGCCCGGTTTGCGGCGTGAACAAGGATCAATTCGAGGCCGAATAATCGATCGATAAAGCGACAGAAAAGGGGCCGTGCGGGAAACTTAGCGATAAGTTCTCGGCGGCTCCTTTCGTATGGTACAATTTAACGCAGCAAGAATTTTTCGGACGGAGGCATCAGTCAATGATCAAACGACAAGTAACACCCCGCACCGTAGTGGAAACCATCAAGCCGTATGCGCCCGGCTGGCCTGATAAAACGCCGGCCGAGCTGTGTCGTCTGCTCGACCGCAGCGAGGTCGCCAAACTGTCCTTCAATGAAAGCCCCTACGGTCCTTCGCCGCTGGCGGTTCAGGCAATGCAACAGGCAGCCTGTCAGGTGCATCTTTACTATGATATGGAAGCCAAGGCGTTGCGGCAGAAAATAGCGGAGCGCAGCGGCGTGGCGATCGATAACGTGTATATCGGCAATGGCGGCGACGAGGCGATCGCGCTGTTGGTGAACGCATTCGTCGCACCCGGCGATGAGGTGGTGTTGCCCTGGCCTACTTTCGGTCAATACGCCAATGCCACGACGATCATGGACGGTGTGCCGGTGAAGGTGCCGGTGCGCGCAGACGATCTGATGGCCGATCTGCCGGCGATGCTGGCCGCGATCACCCCGCGCACCAAGATCGTTTTTCTTTGCAATCCGAACAATCCGACTGGCGTAGTCGTGGGCGGCGCGGAGCTGCGGGCCTTTTTGGCGGCGATTCCGTCCAATGTCCTGGTGGGGCTGGACGAAGCCTATATCGACTATGTCGCCGATGACACGTTTGTTTCCGGGCTGTCGCTGTTGGCCGATTTTCCCAACGTGGTGACGATCCGGACTTTCTCGAAAGTTTACGGACTGGCCGGAATGCGGGTCGGTTACGGCATCGGTCACAGTGATGTCGTGACGCTGGTGCAGCGGGTCCGTCCTCTGTTCAACGTCAATACCCTGGCCCAGTTCGGTGCGATGGCGGCGCTGGACGACGCCGAGTTCGTCGAGCTGTCGGTGCGGCAGAATGCGGCGCAGCGGCAATGGCTTAGTGACCGACTGACAGAGCTGGGCTGGCGGGTATATCCCTCGCAGACCAATTTCGTTTTTGTCGATACCGGAAGAGAAGCCGCGCCGCTGGCCGATGCGGCCCGGGCTGCCGGATTCATCATCAGGGCAGGCGCTGGCTGGGGTTACCCGGGTTTCTTGCGGATTTCGCTCGGCACGCCAGAGCAGAACGCCGCTTTGGTCGAAGTGTTAAAAAAAGTTGTCGATCCAGCAGGAAAATCGACAACAAGCGCGAATTAATATTTCTGTGCTTTAGTACAATAAAGAAAGAAAAGGTGAGAACATGAACAAAAAACTAGCACTCCTATTAGCAGTTCTGATGCTGGTCGTCGTCGTGGCTGGCTGCGGCAAATCGGAACCGGCAAAACCGGCGCAACCGGCCGCCAAAGCTGAACCGATCATCATCGCCTATACGCCATGGAACGGTTATGGCGCCCTGTTTGTCGCAGCAGAAAAAGGCATGTTCAAGGCCAAGGGCCTCGACGTGCAAATCCAGTCGATCGAGGATGTCGGTGCCCGCAAACAATCCATCGTTGCCAAGAAGATTCAAGGTATGGCTGCTTCGGTTGACGTATCGGTCGCCGCGCTGGGACAAGGCGTGCCGATCAAGTTCGTCTGGGCGTTCGACGCTTCGGCCGGCGCTGACGGCCTGCTTGTGACCAAAGCCAGCGGGATCAAATCCGTTGCTGACCTCAAAGGCAAAGAAGTCGCCTATCACAAAGGATCCTCTTCCCATCTGTATCTGACCACCATTTTGAAAAAAGCCGGTTTGAAAGACGCTGATGTCAAATCGGTGGAAATGAAGGCAAGTGAAGCCGCCAGCGCGCTGATGGCCGGCAAGGTTCCCGCCGCCGTGACCTGGGAGCCGCATCTGACCAAGGCTGCCGCCGCCGGCAACATCATCCTCTCCACCACCAAGGACACCCCGGCGCTGATTGCCGATGTTCTGGCGCTGCACGAAGACTTTGTCAAGAGCAGCCCGGATAAAGTCCAGGCGTTGGTAGCGGCAATGGCGGAAGCCACGGAATTCATCCAGAAGAACCCGGCCGAAGCCGCCAAAATCATGGCGACCGTGTTGAAAGAAAAGCCGGAGGAGACGCTGGCCGGCAACAAAACCATTCAATTCTACAACCTGAAGGACAATGTCGCGTTGTTCGGCACACCGGAAAAACCGGGCGCGCTGCAGGAAGTGGCCAAGATTGCCGGCGAATTCTACGTCGGACAAAAAATCCTGACCAAAGTGCCAGATACTTCCAAAGTATTTGACAGCACTTTTATCAACAAGATAAAATAAGACGATAAACAGCGGAGGGGCTGTGGAAGAGGCGTCTGAAGCCGTTTTTCACAGCCCTTTTTTCTTTTGGCCGCGACAGGACAGGTTTTCTGTTGCAGTGATTCTGGATGGATGGTGATTTTATTGGCGATGCAAAAATGGGCCACCGCCAAGGCGGAAATTGCGCGACCTTTGTATTGGTCGTTGGCGGCAGCTGCATTTGGTCTCTTATTACTTGTTTGGTCGTTTCTGACTTACGGCGGGCATGTGCCGCCGCTATTCCTGCCGGCGCCTGACGAGATCGTGCGGGCGGCCGGGTTGTTGTTTAGTGAATTTGACCTGATGCAGGACATTTACGCCAGCGTGCTAAGGGTGACATCGGGCTTTCTATTGGCTGCCGTCATTGGTGTGCCGCTGGGCATCATGATGGGTAGCCTGAAGGTATGTGAAGCGTTCTTTGAACCGTTTCTCGGCTTTATCCGCTATATGCCGGCCTCGGCATTTATTCCGTTGTTTATCCTCTGGTTGGGGATTGGCGAAACCGAAAAAATTGCCGTGATTTTCTTCGGTACTTTTTTCCAGATGACACTGATGGTCATGGACGTGACGAAAAACGTGTCGCAGGAATTGATCGACACGTCTTATACATTGGGCGTATCGAAACGCAGCGTGTTCTGGCGGATCATTCTGCCGGCCAGCCTGCCGGGAATTGTCGACACGCTCCGCATCACCTTCGGCTGGGCCTGGACTTATCTGGTGGTGGCTGAAATCGTGGCGGCCAGCTCTGGTCTGGGTTACATGATCATGCAGTCGCAGCGGTTTCTCAAGACTTCCCACATCATCGTGGGAATCTTGGTCATCGGCGTGATCGGCATCATTATCGACCTGATTTTCAAATGGCTGTACGGACGGCTATTCCCCTGGATGGGCAAGGGAGGCGCCGCCTGATGGAAAACAAGCTTTGTATTGAAAACGTATCGAAAGTATTTCAGGAAAAAAACGCCACGGTGACTGCGCTGCAAAACACCAGCTTTTGCGTGGCGGAGAGCGAATTTGTCACGATCCTCGGTCCTTCCGGCTGCGGCAAATCGACGATCCTGCGGATCATCGCCGGACTGGAAGAAGCGTCAAGCGGCCGGGTGCTGCTGGATGGCAAGGAAATCAAAGAACCAGGCAAGGACCGCGGCATGGTATTTCAGGCCTACACGCTGTTTCCCTGGCTGACGGTCGAGCAAAACATCGCTTTCGGTCTGAATGTGGCCGGTCGTTCGCGCAGCGACCAACAGGATGCGGTGAAGTTTTACATCGAGCGGATTGGTTTGAAAGGATTCGAAAAGGCTTACCCGCGCAAACTTTCCGGCGGCATGAAACAGCGGGTGGCGATTGCCCGGGCGCTGGCCAACGATCCGGAAGTGCTGCTGATGGACGAGCCGTTTGGCGCGCTGGACGCGCAGACCCGGTCGGTGATGCAGGAATTGCTGCTGTCGGTTTGGGATGAATCGCACAAAACGATTCTGTTTGTCACTCATGACGTGGAGGAAGCGGTGTTCATCGGCGACACCATTTATGTGATGACTGCCCGGCCAGGCAAAATCAAAGCTCGCATCGAAGTCGACCTGCCGACGAAACGGACCTACGACCTGAAACTGTCGGATCAGTTCTTGACGATCAAACGCGATGTGCTGGAGCTGATCCGTGAAGAGGCCTGGAAGGCAGCGAACGCGAATTTGCCGGAGGGGTGAGTAAAGTGACGAAAAAATTGGCCTGGATCGAGATTGAACGGGGAATCTTGGCCTCGGTATGGTCTGAGCAGGGTTTGTACGAATTGACGTTCCCTTACCCCTCGCAGCAGGAAGCGCGGACGCACCTGACGACAAGCGGACTCAGCGAAGCGGCGCTGGCGCCGGCTCAGCAAGAGTGGCTAAAGCGGCTGACCAATCAACTGCGGCAATTTTTTGACGGCAAGCCGGTTGCTTTCAGCGTGCCGATCGATTGGACCGGCTACAGTGAATTTCGCCTGAAAGCATTGCAGTTCACGGCGGCGATTCCGAGCGGACAAGTCGCGACCTATGGCGGCGTAGCTGCAGCGGTCGGACGACCAGGGGCGGCGCGGGCAGTCGGCGGCGCGATGCATGCGAACCGCACGCCGATCGTGGTTCCCTGTCACCGGGTGATTGGTTCGGATGGCAGCCTGACCGGATTTGGCGGCGGACTGACGTTAAAGCAGGAACTGTTGGGGCTGGAACAGAAACAGAGTGAATAATAAGAGTGAATAATAGTGGTGTGAAACACCGATATAAATAGGAGACGACATGGCGATAAAACTGATTGCAATTGATTTGGACGATACGCTGCTGGATAACCGGCAACAACTGAGTCCGCGGACGCTGGCGGTGCTGCAGCAGGCGATGCGAAACGGCGTGGCGGTGACCATCGCTACCGGTCGGATGTTTCAGTCGGCGCTGCCTTTTGCCACCGAACTGGGGATAAAACTGCCACTGATTACTTACAATGGGGCGCTGATCCGTCAAGGCGACAACGGGGAAACGATTTTTCACCGGCCGATAGAGACTGCGCTGGCTCAGGAATTGGCCGACCTGTTTCGCCGGCGCAACTGGTATTTGCAAAAATATGTCGACGACCGGCTATATGTGGCGGAACTGGACGAGAACGCCCGGTTTTATGCCGATTATGCCAAAGTGGAAGCGATACCGCTCGGCGACTCGTTTTTTCAGATGAATGAAGCGCCGACGAAAATGCTTAGCATGGGTGAACCGGCGGAACTGGCGGCGATTTCGACGGAGCTGGACAACCGTTTTGGCGGCAGACTGTATCTGGCATCGTCAAAGAAACGCTATCTGGAAATGGTCGATGCCCGGGTGAACAAGGGGCAGGCGCTGGATTTTCTGGCCGGGCGGCTGGGGATTTTGCAGCACGAAGTCATGGCGATCGGCGATTCGATGAACGACCTGGATATGATCCAATACGCCGGTATCGGTGTGGCGATGGGGAATGCCAATCCTACGGTACGGGCGGCGGCCGACTTTGTAACGCTCGGCAACTCCGAGGACGGCGTGGCGGCGGCAGTTGAAAAATTTGCATTGAGCTGATACGGGAGCGTGAGTTTGTGGTAGTCGGAATCGGTATTGATCTGATTGAAATCCACCGGTTGAAAAAAGCCATCGAGAACCCTTTGTTCGTGCAGCGTGTTTTCACGCCGGCGGAGCGTGCCTATTGCGACAGCCGTGGTCGCCAGAACGCGGCCTCCTATGCGGCGCGCTTCGCAGCCAAGGAAGCGGTGATGAAAGCACTGGGGACCGGACTGTCTGGCGGCGGAACCTGGCAGGACATTGAAATTCTGCCGGATGAAAAAGGCCAGCCGCTGATGCAACTGACCGGTTTTTTTGGTGATTTGGCTGCCGAAATGCAGATTTCACGGGTCTTTGTCACGATGTCGCATGCACAGGAGTTTGCCACAGCCCAAGTCTTACTTTGGAGGGGTGAATCGGCATGAAAATCGCCACTAGCCGGGAAATGCGCGAGATCGACAAATCGACGATGGAGTGGTTTGGCCTGCCGGGGGTCGTATTGATGGAGAACGCCGGTCAGGCGGTAGCTGACAAGGCGATCGAGATTCTCGGCGAACCGCGGGGCAAGGTCGTTTTTATTGTCTGCGGTCGCGGCAACAACGGCGGTGACGGTTATGCCGCGGCACGCTGGCTGCACAACCGCGGGGCGCGGGTAAAGTTGTTCCTGGCGATGGATCGCACGGTAGTCAAGGGCGATGC
>CAZYJK010000018.1:9191-20598 GCA_964647865.1 uncultured Veillonellaceae bacterium
GAAAAGGCGGTGCAGGCGATTGCCACTGTTACGTTCGGTCTGCCGAAACCCGGTTTGTTGCTGCAACCTGGCGCAGCCTGCAGCGGCGAGCTGGTTGTCGCACCGATCGGGATTCCGCAGGAGTTGTTGACGGCGGCGACAATCCGCCAGACGTTGATTACGGCGGAGTATGTCACCAGTCGGTTGCCGCGTCGCGAGGCTGATGCGCACAAAGGCAGCCAGGGCCATGTCTTGGCGGTGGCCGGATCGCGCGGACTCAGCGGCGCCGCATTTTTGGCCGCGCAGGGGGCATTGCGGGCGGGAGCGGGTTTGGTGACCGTCGCCGTGCCGGAAAGTATCAGCAGTGTGATGGAAATGAAGACAACCGAGTCGATGACCCTGGCTTTGCCGGAAACCTTGGCAGGCGGTCTGGGTGCCGACGCCGTACGCCAGGTGCAGGATTTTTCCGGCCGGGCTTCGGTGGTTTTGCTGGGGCCGGGTCTGGGCCGACAGGAAGAGACACTGGAATCGGTGCGCGAACTGGTGCGGACACTTGAACGCCCGTTGGTGCTGGACGCTGATGCGCTGTGCGCAGTTGCCGGGCATAACGAACTTTTGGCTGCGGCAGGCGGGTTGGCCGTACTGACGCCGCATCCGGGTGAAATGGCCCGACTGACCGGTCTGTCGGTGAAGCAGATTCAGACTGACCGGCTTGGCGCAGCGCGCCGGGCGGCTGCTGAATGGAACAGCATCGTCGTATTGAAAGGGTCCCGCACGGTGGTGGCGTTCCCTGACGGAGAACTGTATTTAAATCCTACCGGCAATCCCGGCATGGCCACTGGCGGTACCGGTGACGTACTTGCCGGAATGATTGCGGCGCTTATCGCACAGGGGTTGTCGAGCCATGACGCCGCCGTGCTTGGCGTTTATCTGCACGGTGTGGCTGGCGATTTGGCTGCGTCTGGCCGGCCGGTCGGCATGACGGCGCTGGATTTGGCCGAGCAGGTTCCTGCAGCGATATACTCACTTGTGATATAATAATTTTGTTAGATATGGCCGCCGAAAAAGGAGGTGAGGCCGGTTGCGTCTTCGTTGTTGCGTAAGTTGGTTGGCGTTTTTTCTGTTCAGCATGGTTGCGGGGCTTGTTTATGCTGCGCCTGCAGATTCCGCTGTTTCGATCACCGGTATGCGTTGGGGCAAAGCCGCTGATGCAGTGACCGGCTCCCAGACGATTCGGCTGGTGCTGGAGACCAGCGCGCCGGTGACTGTCGATCAGTTTATTACCGCCAAACCGAATTGGCGGATTGTCTTGACCATGCGGGGCGTAAATGCCGATAAACTCAAAATTTTGCCTTCGCCGGACCCCTCGGTGGTAAAATCGCTGAGCGCAGTGAAATCGACGAAGGATAGCCTTCATCTGATGATCGATTTGCCGGCTGAGCTCAAGGAAAACCAATATAAAGTATTTACCCTGAAAGCCGACCCCAAGGCCAAACGGCCGTTTCGCATCGTTGTCGATATCGAAAAAGCGGTGCCGGTGACCAGTGTGCAATTTTCGACCGGCTTGCGGGGAAAACTGATCGTGCTGGATCCGGGACACGGCGGCACAGACCCCGGCGCCATCGGTCCGCGGCGAACTTATGAAAAGAACCTGAACTGGTCGATGGCGGTAAAAGTCAAGGCGATATTGGAGCGGGCCGGAGCCACGGTTTTGCTGACCCGTCCCGGCGATGTAGACCTGACGCCTGCTTCGGCTTCGGATCGCGATGAACTGCGGGTACGGACCATGGTGGCCAATAACCGCAAAGCAGATATCTTTGTCAGTATCCACCACAATTCGTCGGTGAATTCGGACCTGACAGGAACCTCCACTTATTATTATCCCAAGACACCTTATGATGCGATACTGGCGCAATGCCTCCAATCGGCGATGGTCCGCGGTGGCGGCCTTGATAATATCGGGATTCGCACCGCCAACTTCTTTGTCGTGAAGAATGCCTGGATGCCGGCGGCGCTGCTGGAGATCGGCTATATTTCCAATCCACAGGAGGAGCAGACATTGAATAATTCTGCGTTTCAACAAAAGATGGCGTTGGCGATCGTGGCCGGCATCGATCATTTCTTTGGCCAGGCCGCGAAAATGCGAGGTGGACGATGATGAAACGCGAGTTGATTTGCACAATATTCGCCTGTCTGCTTGCGGTCGGTCTGTTGGCCGGTTGTTCGCCGGAACAGGCCGGGAAAATCCCGCCAACCACGAACGGTGTGGCGGTTCCTCCAGTAAAACCGGTTACGCCTGTAAAACCGGCTGTCGTTGAGACGGTGCCGGTCAAAGTGTATTTTGGTACGCATAATGCGCGCTACCTGGTGGCAGAGGTTTATCAACTGAAGCCGGGGCCCCAGCTGATGCAACAGGCGTTGGAAACCATGGCCAACGGGCCTCGCAGCAGCGATTTGGTCGCGGTGATTCCCAAAGCGACCAAAGTGAAGAGCGTAGTGGTGCGCGACCGGATGGCGACTGTCGATTTTTCCTCCGAACTGGTGAAGCGTGGCTTTGGTGGTTCGGCGACCGAGATCTTGGCGGTGGCGGCGATCGTCAATACGCTGACCGAGTTTCCCGAGGTGGAGCGGGTTCAGATTTTGGTGGACGGCAAGAAAGTGGATACGTTGTTCGGACATATCGACGTATATGATCCGCTGAGCCGGTCACCCGGCATCATCAAGAACAAATAGGGCAAATAAAATGCAAAGCGGGCTGATGAAAACAAAAGTGTTTTCTCACAGCCCGCTTTTTTGATGGTTATTATTCCACATACACTCGCGGTACGCGGGGACTGATGGCGCAGGCCAGCTCGTAGTTGATCGTTCCGGCAAGCGCAGCTAGTTCGGTCAGCGTAATTTCAGCCTGTCCCTGACGCCCGAACAGGACGGCTTCATCGCCTACAGCTGCATCACAGTCGGGCCCGAGGTCGATGACAATCTGGTCCATGCAGACCCGGCCCACGACCGGCCGGCGGATGCCGTTTACCAATACGAACCCTTTGTTGGACAGCTGCCGGCTATAGCCGTCCGCATAACCGACCGGCAACGTGGCCAACCAGGTCGGACGAGCCGTGCGATGGGTGCATCCGTAGCTGACCGGTGTGTCGGCAGGGACCTGCTTGATGTGCACGATGCGGGTCACCAGCGACATGACCGGCTGCAAGTCGATCTGCAAGGGCATGTCCGGCGCCGGCGGCAGTCCGTACAGAATGATGCCGGGGCGAACCGCGTCGAAGTGTGCGTCAGGGAAGGCGTCGGTCGCGGCGCTATTGGCAGCCGACAATAGCGGCAAAGCAATTCCCTTGTTGCGCAGTTCCTGCACAATCTGCTGCAGACAGGCAAGTTGCCTATGCGTAAAACTGCTGTCTGCTTCATCGGCAGCGGCAAAATGGGTGAACAATCCACAGACTTCAACGCCGGAACGCGACAGCGCCTGTTCGACAAAATCGACTGCCTCGGTCGGCTGCAGACCGACTCGGCCCATGCCGGTATCCAGTTTGATCATGATGCGGACCCGGCTGGTTTTTTTCTGACCGGCGGCATCGAAGGCGTCCAGGCTGGCCCGGGAGCCGACGGCGGCGACTAAGTCGTAGTCGGCGAAGATTGAGGCCTGCTCGGGCAATGACATTCCCAGTACAAGGATTGGTGCCTGAAATCCTGCCGCCCGTAGCTCGACCGCTTCTTCCGGGATGGCGACTGCCAGCCAGTCCGCTCCGGCGCTCAAGGCGATCCGACTGACCGGGATGGCGCCGTGGCCATAGGCGTTGGCTTTGACCACGGCGATGAACCGGGTCGATGCGGGCAAATGCCGCCTGATTTGTTTCACATTGTGGCGGAGCGCCGCCAGGTTGATGATGGCTCTGGTGGGTCTCAATCAAACATCGCCTCACTTTCTATACCTAAAGATATTTGCCGTCGCGTTCGCTTTTTCCTTGTAGCGGCGCAACGTTTTTTATTTTGTGATATACTACTTTTTAGAAAATCCGGCGAAAGCAGGTGCCTGTTTTGTTAGTCTATACGAGCTCATCGCCAGAAACGACCCGGAATGTCGCCAGTGCTCTCTGCGACAAGCTGATTGCCGGCGATGTTGTTTTATTGCAGGGGGACCTTGGTGCAGGGAAAACTGAGTTTGTCAAAGGGTTGGCGACCGGACTCGGCGTGGACGAGCCGGTGACCAGTCCGACGTTTGCCTTGCTAAATGTATATCACGGACGGATTCCGCTTTATCATTTCGACCTGTACCGGTTGAACCGGCTGGAAGAATTGGACGGTATCGGTTTTGACGAATTCATCGGCGGCGACGGACTAGCTGTGATCGAATGGCCGGATCGGTTTGCCGCGGCGCTGCCGGAGGAATTTGTCAAAGTAATCATCCGACCAGGAGAAACCGTGACGCAGCGGGTCATCGAGATTGAACCGACAGGCGATCGTTATAAGGATCGCTGGGAAGGGAGCGGGTCAAACTGATTCTGGCAATCGAGACCTCCACGCCGGTCTGTGGCGTCGCTTTGGTGCAGTCGGGACGGCTACTGGCTGAAATCAATGTACAAACCGGCAATACCCATTCGGAACGCTTGATGCCGCAGGTCGAACAGCTTTTCGGGCTTGCCGGGGCAGTGCAGTCGGATGTGGCGGCATTAGCTGTGAGTATCGGGCCGGGTTCGTTCACTGGTCTGCGAATTGGTCTGACAACCGCCAAAACATTGGCCTACGCCTGGGGAAAACCAATTGTCGGCGCTCCTACGCTGGAGGCGCTGGCCTATGGTTGTCCCTGCGCCGATGGCTGGGTGGCGGCACTGCTGGATGCCCAAAAGGGGCGAGTGTACCGGGCGATATATCGCTGGCAGGCAGGTCGGCTTTGCGAGGTTAGTCCGGTTGAGATCGCGCCGGCAACGGCAGTGGTCGCCGAACTGGCAGCGCTGCCTGCGCCGGTGATGCTGGTCGGCGAATCGGTCCGTGAGCATCGCGCGTTGATTGACGCAACGAACGGCAGGGTGGTCGCGGCGCCAGAGGCGGCGCTGATGCCGCGGGCGGCGGTGGTCGCGCTACTGGGTTATGAAAAATGGCAGCAAGGAACGGCGGTACGGCCGGAGGAACTGAATCCCTTTTATGTCAGGCGGGCCGAAGCGGAAGAACTTTGGGAACGCCGCCTGCGGGAGAAGGCATGAGCGCGGAATTTCTAGTGCGGGCAATGACGACGGACGACCTGGACGGAGTGATGGCTGTGGAGCAGGAGGCTTTTCCCGCACCTTGGTCCCGCTCCGCTTTCGCCGAGGAGCTGGAGAAAAACCGACTGGCACGATACCTGGTGGCGCTGGATGGCGAAACGATCGTCGGCTATGCGGGAACCTGGCTGGTGATCAATGAGGCGCATGTGACCAACGTGGCGGTTCACGCTACTCGTCGGCATGAAGGAATCGGGCGGCTACTGATGGAGGCCCTGATGAAACTGGCCCGCGATGAAGGAATGGAATCGATGACGCTGGAAGTGCGGGTTTCCAATGAACCGGCCAAAGCGTTGTATCAGCAGCTCGGTTTTGTCTCCGCCGGCATCCGCAAGAATTATTATTCCGAAACCAAGGAGGACGCACTGATTTTGTGGCGTGAGGAGTTATGAGCGTATTAGTGCTTGGACTGGAAACCAGTTGCGACGAAACTTCAGCCGCGGTGATCGAAGACGGTCGCAAGATCCGGTCCAATATCATCGCTTCGCAAATCCCGGTTCATCAGAAGTATGGCGGGGTTGTGCCGGAACTGGCGTCACGGCGGCATGTCGAAGACGTGATCCCGGTCATCGACCAGGCGTTGTCATCGGCCGGAGTGGGACTGGCAGATCTGGATGCTGTGGGGGTGACCTATGGACCGGGACTGGTCGGTGCCTTGCTGGTCGGGGTTGCGGCAGCGAAAGCGCTGTCTTTTGCTGCGTCGATTCCACTGATCGGCGTGCATCACCTGGAAGGCCATATGTTCGCACCGCTGCTCACTCATCCGGAGCTGACACCGCCGTTTGTCGGGCTGATCGTATCCGGTGGCCATACTTCGCTGGTGCATGTGCGGGATTATTCGTCGTTTCAGCTGTTGGGGCAGACGCGGGATGATGCGGCCGGCGAAGCGTTCGACAAGGTCGCGAGAGTTCTCGGCCTGCCATATCCCGGCGGTCCGCACGTGGAAGCGCTGGCTCGCAGCGGTGACCCGGCGGCGATTCGTTTTCCGCGCTCGTTTGCCGGCGACGGCACGTTTGAATTCAGTTTCAGTGGGCTAAAGTCGGCGGTGATCAATGTTTTGCATACGGCGTCCCAGCGCGGTGAGACTTTGGTGGCGGCCGATGTGGCGGCATCTTTCCAGGCGGCGGTTGTGGATATCTTGGCAGAAAAGGCGCTGCAAGCGTTGCAGCAGTGTGGAGTTCCGTCGTTGGTGCTGTCCGGCGGCGTCGCAGCTAACAGTTGCCTGCGCAATGAGCTTGAACGGCGCTGCCAGTCGGCAGGGTTCCGATTTTACTCTCCGGACACGGTTTTGTGTACTGATAACGCCGCCATGATTGGCTGTCGGGCCTATTACCAACTGCAGGCGGGAGACATTGCCGACCTGCGGTTGAATGCGATTCCCGGTCTGCCGCTCGGTGGAAAACGCTGAAACGGAAAATGTGGATTCTCTATACAAACAGGTTTTAGCGCCGGAAAATCAACGGGTTTTCCTGTGGATAAGCTTGTTGATACTGTGGATAAGTCGGGGATAAACCGTGGAAAGAAATTTTTGCAAGGAGTGCGGGACGCAAAGATTATGACCATACAGGACGTACATTTGCCGCTGCTGCCAAAGTTTTCGGCAGCCGATACGGAACTGCTGGAGAAAATACAGGGACGGCTGGAGTTAGCCGGCGATATCTCGCATGCCCAGGTCAGCCTGTATGTAAGGGCCGGTCGGGCGAAAAAACTAATCATGCTCGGACAGGCGCGATCCCGCAATAACCTGTCGCCGCAGCGGATCCTGCCGGGCGGGGTGACTTTCGCTGCGGCGGAAGAACCATTGGTCTGGAAGACGCTCGAAAGCGGCGAACGGATCACCGGACAGCGTGAATGGGCGCTCGGCATGGAACCGCTATTCATGGAAACCTTCCCGGTAAAGACGGCGAAGGGAAAAATCATTGCCGTGCTCAGTTTTGAACTGAGCGGCGAGGAAACCGGCGCCGACCACCAGATTTTGTTGGAAACCGTCTATATGTTGCTGGTTTCTGATTATGACCTGCAAAAAAAGTTCGTTTACCGGCCATTGTTCTCTCAGGACGGGATTCTGGTCGTTAATGAACGGGGCCAGATTATCTATGCCAATTCGGCGGCGGCAGGCATCTATCGCGTGCTGGGCGTGGGGCGGCTGCTGGGTCGCCGGGTTC
Source organism: uncultured Veillonellaceae bacterium (assembly GCA_964647865.1). Taxonomy (GTDB): domain Bacteria; phylum Bacillota; class Negativicutes; order UBA1444; family UBA1444; genus UBA1444. The sequence goes on from CAZYJK010000018.1 coordinate 16,603, forward strand.
ATGAACGGGCCCTGTCGTTCCGGCTGGCGCAAAAAGCGGCGATCACCGGTCAACCGCAAGAGATGGAAGTGGAAGTCGCCGGGTTGGTGTTGTCGGAGAAAGCCGTGCCGGTGGTGCAATCCGGCAAGACAGTCCGGATGCTGCTGTTTGTTGCCGATGTTACCCAGCTGCGCAAGAAGGAAAAAGAATTGCTGGTGAAGTCGGCTGTTATCCAGGAGATTCACCATCGGGTGAAGAACAATCTCCAGACGATCGCCAGTTTGCTAAGGCTGCAGGCGCGGCGCAGCGAATCGCCGGAAGTCAGGGCGGCGCTGCGTGAAAGCGTCAACCGGATCCTTAGCATTTCACTGGTGCATGAATTTTTGTCGCAGCAAGATGAGGAATTGATCAATGTGGCGGAAGTCGCCCGCAATATCTATGACCTGGTGATTCAGAGCATGCTTGAACCGGGCTTTGCGATTGAAAAAATCTTTGAGTCCGAGCCGGTGATTTTGCCGTCGGAACGGGCCAGCAGTCTGGCGTTGGTGGTTAACGAACTGGTGCAAAATGCGATTGAACATGGATTTGTCGGGCGCAGCAGTGGTATTATAGGGTTGCGGCTTTCGATCGCATCAGAGCGCGAATACCGTCTGGAAATCTACGATAACGGCGTCGGCCTGCCAGACGGCTTTGACCGGGCCAAGACAAAGAGCCTGGGAATTCAGATCGTGCGCACTCTGGTCGAAACCGACCTGGGCGGCAGTTTCGAACTGGTCAGCAGCGGCGGGACTCATGCAATAATCACGATACCCCGTACATAGGAAGGAGAACACCGATGGAAAGCTTGCGAATCTTAATCGCTGACAATGAATCGATTATCCGGATGGACCTGAAAGAACTGTTGGAAGAAGCAGGCCATGAGGTGGTCGGTGAAGCGGCCGACGGGCTGAAAGCCGTCGAGTTGACGCGGAAGTTGAAGCCGGATCTGGTGATCATGGACATCAAGATGCCGGAAATGGATGGAATCGCCGCCGCCAAGATGATTTCCAATGAGAAGTTGGCGCCGGTTTTGCTGCTGACAGCATATAGCCAGAAAGAAATCGTCGAGAAGGCGAAGGATTCCGGGGTATTGGCCTATCTGGTCAAACCGGTGAAGGAGAGCAATTTGTTCCCGGCGATGGAAATCGCGTTGTCACGTTTTAAAGAGTATATGGAAATCGAGCAGGAACTACTGGACTTGCGCAACTCGCTGGAGACCCGCAAGATTCTTGACCGGGCCAAAGGGATGCTAATGGACGCTTACAACTTGAGTGAGCAGGAAGCGTTCCGGCGTATCCAGCAGTACAGCATGGCCAAACGCAAATCGATCCGCGAAGTGGCCGAAGCCATTATCGACGCCTCAAAAAAGAAAACTCGCTAGGCGGGGAAGGAATGGAAAATGGCGGAGCGCAGAACCCAGCGCCATTTCGTGATCGGGAAGAACTCCCTGCGTTTCTGGCCGGAAATTGTTCATCCAATTAAAGTGATTTTCTATTTTTGTGTTCTCCATATCGCACGGTTTAGCCCATCGTTTTGCTTGAAAAACTTTTTGTACCGGATGATTGGCGTTAGGGTCGGTCACAATGCGTCGCTTGCACCAGGCGTGATGTTGGATATGCTATTTCCTGACAAGATTGAAATAGGCGATAACGTGGTGATTGGTCAAAACACTACTATTCTTGCTCATGAATTTTTGGTGAAGGAATGGCGGATCGGCAAAGTTGTGATTGAAAAAGATGTCACAATCGGCGCGAACTGCACGATATTACCCGGTGTGATTATTGGCGAAGGCGCCATTGTTTCGGCGATGAGCTTGGTTAACCGGGATATTCCCGCGTACTCGTTCTGGGGCGGCGTACCGGTGCGCGAAATTCGTCCGGCACCGGAAAATGAAGGATACATTTGCAAGAGTTCCTGAAAAACTTTGTTCAGGGACTCTTGATTTTTTTAGAAGGATTGGGTATGATAAGAAAGGAATTAGCACTCGAATGATGTGAGTGCTAACAAACTAAAAACATCATCACTAAGGGAGGAAAACGCAATGTCTGACAAAATCAAACCGTTGGGAGATCGCGTCCTGATCAAAGCTCTCGAGCGGGAAGAAAAAACCAAGAGCGGCATCGTTCTGCCGGATACGGCCAAAGAGAAGCCTCAAGAGGGCAGAGTCATCGCTGTAGGATCCGGTAAAATGCTGGACAACGGAACCAAAGTGGCGCTGGAAGTCCAAGTCGGCCAGAAAGTCATCTTCTCGAAATATGCCGGTACCGAAGTCAAACTGGACGGCGAAGAAATGATGATTCTCAACGAGCGCGACATTCTCGCTGTCGTTGAATAAGTTAAGTAAGACGATTTAAGTTTAAGGAGGTAACATACAATGGCAAAACAAATTCAGTTTAATGAAGAAGCCCGCCGTTCGCTCGAAAGAGGCGTCAATGCGCTGGCTAATGCAGTTAAAGTTACTCTCGGACCCAAGGGCCGCAATGTCGTGCTCGACAAAAAATATGGCGCACCGCTGATCACCCATGATGGTGTGACGGTGGCCCGCGATGTCGAACTGGAAGATCCGTTTGAAAACATGGGCGCGCAACTGGTTAAAGAAGTTGCCACCAAAACCAATGATGTGGCCGGCGACGGCACCACCACCGCCACCGTTCTGGCCCAGGCGATGGTCAAGGAAGGTCTGCGCAACGTAGCAGCCGGCGCTAACCCGATGGTCCTGAAAAAAGGCATCGAGAAGTCGGTTACCGCTTTGGTTGAGCAAATTAAAAAAGATGCCAAAAAAGTCAGCGACAAAGCTTCGATCGCTCAAGTCGCCACGATTTCGGCCGGCGATGACGTGATTGGCAACCTGATTGCCGAAGCGATCGACAAAGTTGGCAAAGATGGCGTCGTGACCGTAGAAGAATCCAAAACGATGCTCACCGAACTGGAGTTCACCGAAGGCATGCAGTTCGACCGTGGCTATATTTCTCCCTACATGATCACCGATGCCGACAAAATGGAATCGGTTCTGACCAACCCTTACATCCTGATCACCGACCGCAAAATCGGCGCGATTGCCGACCTGCTGCCGGTACTGGAAAAAGTGGTTCAACAGGGCAAAGAGCTGCTGATCATCGCCGAAGATGTCGAAGGCGAAGCACTGGCTACCCTCGTGGTCAACAAACTGCGTGGCACCTTCAAGGCTGTTGCGGTTAAAGCGCCTGGTTTCGGCGACCGTCGTAAGGCGATGCTGCAGGATATCGCGATCCTGACCGGTGGTACCGTGATTTCCGAAGAAGTCGGCCGCAAACTGGACGGCGTTACTCTGGAAGACCTCGGCAAAGCTGAGAAAGTCCGCATTTCCAAAGAAGAAACCACCATCGTGCACGGCGCCGGTTGCGCTGATGCCATCGCCGCCCGGATTAAAGAAATCCGCGCCCAGGTGGAAGAAACCACTTCCGATTTCGACAAGGAAAAACTGCAGGAGCGCCTGGCGAAACTGGCTGGCGGCGTAGCTGTCATCAATGTCGGCGCGGCGACCGAAGTCGAAATGAAAGAGAAGAAAGCCCGTATCGAGGACGCCCTGAACGCGACCCGCGCGGCCGTGGAAGAAGGAATCGTCGTCGGTGGCGGATCGGCTCTGCTCCACATCCAATACATTCTCGACGACCTGAAACTGGAAGGCGACGAGAAAACCGGCGTGGCGATTGTCCGTCGGGCGATCGAAGAGCCGCTGCGTCAGCTCGCATTCAATGCTGGCGAAGAAGGTTCGGTCATCGTTGAAAACGTACGTAAAGCCGGTAAAGGTTTTGGCTACAATGTCATGACCGGCGAATACGTCGACATGATCAAAACCGGTATCGTCGATCCTGCGAAAGTGACCCGTTCTGCTCTGCAGAATGCGTCCAGCATCGCAGCGATGGTACTGACCACCGAAACCCTGATCACCGATAAGCCGGAAAAATCTGCTCCTGGCGGAATGCCGGGCGGCATGGG
>CAZYJK010000019.1:0-3903 GCA_964647865.1 uncultured Veillonellaceae bacterium
CGCAACCGGCGGCAAGCAGAGCGAACATGAACAGGGATACGACGATCAGGGCAAGGGTGCGATGATTTTTCATGGATATGACCTCCTTGTTTTTTTGACTTGAAGCAACTATTCTCGGTTAAGGGAAAACTCCCGGTCTAATTGGACACTACATGAACATTTTGGGCAGCCACATCGTAATTGCCGGTATGTAGGTTATGGCCATCAGGACGACGAACATGGCGTAAAAGAAGGGGAGCATCGCCCGGGTTCCCGCTTCTACAGATACTTTGCCAATGGCGCAACCGACAAACAGGACGGTGCCGACCGGCGGGGTCAATAGGCCCATGCCTGAGTTGAAAATCATGATGATGCCGAACTGAATCGGATCCATGCCGAGTTTCACACAGACTGGTAACAGAATCGGCGTCAGGATCAGGATCATCGGCGCCATATCCATCGGGCCGCCCAATAGGAGTAACAGAACGTTGATCATCAGCAAAATAACCCAGGGCTTGTCGGAAACCCCAATAAACCATTCGGTGATGATGTCCGGCAAGTGCAGATAAGCCATAACCCAACCAAACGCCTGTGAAGCGGCAATCAGAAAAAATACCATCAGCACGGTGCGGAATGTGCGGATTAGTACGCCCCAGATATTTCGCAGCGGTGCTTCCCGATATGCCAGAAAAGCCAGTACAAAGGCGTAGACGGCGGCAATGGCACCGGCTTCGGTCGCGGTGGCCCAGCCGGAGATAATTGCACTGACAATGATGACTGCCGGGGTGAATGAGAGTAAGCCGTGAATGATAATGCCGGGAATTTGCTTTTTGATCACGGGATCTCCATAGCCATAGCCCCGTTTCAGGCCAATCAGGTAGCCGGTGATCATCAGCGAGGCCAACATGATCAGGCCGGGAATCATGCCGGCGAGGAACATGCTGCCAACTGATACGCCACCGGCAACGATGGAGTACAATACCATGTTGTGACTGGGCGGGACGACTACGCCCTGAATAGCGGAAGAGATGGTCACACCTACCGCATAGTCCGCATCATAGCCTTTTTCGACCATCATCGGGATCATCACCGAACCTACTGCCGAGGCATCAGCGACCGCCGAACCGGACATGCCGCCGAAAATCATGCAGGCGACGCTATTGGCCAAGGCCAGACCGCCACGGATGCGGCCGACGAAAACGTTGGTCATGGCTACGATACGATGGGCTAGTCCGCCTTCTTGCAGAATTTGTCCGGTAAGGATAAAGAAAGGAATTGCCAAGAGCGAATAGTTGGTGATTCCTTGAATCATTTGTTGGGAAGCTACAATAATCGGTAAATCCAGATACCATAGCGTGATAACGGTCGAACCGACCAACGTCAGTGCTACGGGAAACCGTAGGATTAGCAGTATGGCAAAACTGGACATTAGAATCCAGCTGGCTGTTGTTTGATCAGGCATTACTCCAATCCTCCCCCCAGGTTTTTATGCCGTTTGGTGTCGATGCCCAGCAGTTGGAGGAGCGAGTAAGCACAGATCATGACTCCGGTAAGCGGCATAACGACGTATAGGACGCTATTGGGTAATTTAGTCGCCGGCAAGGTAGATTCGCTCATTAATGAGGTGAATTCCCAGCCGTAAATGATCAGGTAGACGCCGAAGATGAACGTTGTAATTTCGATCACTTTATCCAGCGCTTTCAAAAAACGTTTGGATGCGAGGCTTTCCAGAACATCCATGGAAAGGTGCAGGTTTTCGCGGCAACCGATGGCGATTCCCATGAAGGCGAACCAAGCGAGTAGCAATAGGGTTACTTCCTCCGACCAGAAAAAGACAAAATTAAAAAACTTTCGTGTAATGACTTGCATCGAAACGATGAGTACCATCGTCAACATGCTAAGCAGACAAAAAGATTCGACAAATGAGTCCACTGCTAATAAAGCTTTTTTCCAACCCGCCAAAATAGAAACTCCTTTCTGTTTTATATGCGCGTGATTTTGGACCGGAACGAACCTAAACGAACCTGCCATAGTATTTTACACAGACGATGCGAAAACTCCTGCTGTGTTGCGAAAAAATTGCAAAAATATTTATATTTTTTCGCAGCTTTACCAAGACAAGAGAATAACTGATGTATAAATCGAACTTAAAAGGAAACAAAAAAAGAACGGACGCGCTCGAATTCGCATCCGCTCTTTTGTGTTGATTGGTAATTAGGCTTTGCCGCTGCAGTTGAGGACATTTTTGATTTTATGCTGCACCATGCCTTTTATCGCATCGCGCGCTGGTTTGAGGTATTGACGGGGGTCGAAGTCAGCCGGGTGCAGGGCCATATGTTCGCGAATGGCTGCCGTCAGCGCCAAGCGCAGGTCGGTGTCGATATTGATTTTGCATACGCCGAGTTTGCCGGCCCGCAGCAGCATATCTTCCGGTACGCCTTGCGCTCCGTCGATCTTGCCGCCGAACTGGTTGCATTTGGCGACGAACTCAGGCAATACGGTGGAAGCGCCGTGCAATACCAACGGGAAATTGGGCAACAGGGCAGAGATTTTTTCCAGTCGGGCAAAATCCAACGAGGGATCGCCCTTGAATTTATAGGCGCCATGACTGGTGCCGATCGCGATCGCCAGAGAATCGACACCGGTTCGCTCGACGAACTCCACGGCCTGGTCCGGGTCGGTGTATGACGCATCTTTGGCATTGACTTTGACGGCATCCTCTACGCCGGCCAGCCGGCCCAGTTCTGCTTCGACGACCACACCACGGGCATGGGCATATTCGACAACCTGTTTGGTCAGTGCGATATTTTCCTCAAATGAGTGCTTGGAACCATCGATCATTACGGAAGTGAACCCGCCATCCACACAGGATTTGCAGATTTCAAAATCCTCACCATGGTCCAGGTGCAGGCAGATCGGCAGCCCCGAATCTTCCACCGCCGCTTCAATCAGTTTCATCAGATAAATGTGTTTGGCATATTTGCGGGCGCCGGCCGAAACCTGCAGGATCAACGGGGCGTTTTCTTCCTTGGCTGCGTCCACGATACCCTGGATGATCTCCATATTGTTTACGTTGAAAGCTCCGACCGCATAGTTTCCTTCATACGCTTTTTTGAAAAGTTCGGTTGATGTGACCAATGGCATAGTGAATCCCTCCCCTGAATTTTGCGATATTTCGTGCCTATTATACCACAAATGGCAGGAAACTGCTGTTGGGGTTGCCCGGATAATCAAGCAGATGATATAGTATATTCGTAGAGTCTTTGCTGAAGGAGGCGGTCCTGTGGTGAAAAATGCGAGTTCAGGCTCATCCTCGAAAGAACAGTTCACCATTCATAGCGGCGTCGCCAAGGAATACGGCAACGATCGCTACTATCGGCAAAACGAGCAACGGGACCGCTGGCTGGCTGAACACAAACACAATGAGATGATTGAAAAATCGCTGGCCCATGTCAGTAAATTCAGCTACGACCCCGTGGATTATGTGCGTTTTCTTGTCAAAGAGCCGTTCAAGGAGCCGCCGCGCCAGGAATTCCAGGCTTTGCTGCCGGAACGGCTGATGGCGGCCGAAAAACGTTATCGCCGACCGATCATGCAGCAATGGGGTTTCATGGTCGCCTTGACTCTTTGCGCAGCGATTTTCCCATACCTTGTGACTTTTGTGCTTGTCGCGGTATTGTTGTCTGCGGTCGGATTTCTGCAATACAAAACGTTTCAGGACAGAACTCGGGTATTGAGCAAAATTGAGCGGGATACCAGGCTGGAGATCGAAACCAAGATGCAGGCCCAGGAAGCAGCGATTGAAGAACAGCGGCGTCTGCATGAAACGGCGGAAGAAGACAGGGTATCGTTTTATGTGCGCCTGATGAATGGAGACGAACCGGCCGTGGTTTTGACTCTCGACCAGTTCATGCCGCAGATTTC
>CAZYJK010000019.1:4003-12313 GCA_964647865.1 uncultured Veillonellaceae bacterium
TTGCAGGGGTTGGCGGCTGTATATGAGTGCGACGAATTTCTCAAATTGATGCCTGTTGAGCGGTTGCAACCGGAGGAATGGGCTGACCTGGATATTAAAAACATCCGGACCTTACGGGTGAAGATTTTTAAATGGGCAGTACCGGGCATGCGAAATAAAATCGTAGAAGATAATTAGTTTCCGGCAGGATTTTTCATTCTGGTTGCGGAATACTTTTATAACAGGTCAACGCACGATAAAAATGAACCGGTGACCTAATTAGCAAAAGGAGGCAACAATATGAAATTTGCAGATGTCATCCAAACAGCCGACTGGAAAGCGGAAAAGCATGTGCCGGCAATCACGGCGCCCGTTGCGGTGAAGGCAGGCGAGAAGTTTGTCGTGGAAGTTTCTGTCGGTAAGGAAATCGCTCACCCCAATACGACTGAGCATCATATCCGTTCGATCAAACTGTATTTCAAACCCGAGGCCGGTAAATTCGCCTATGAAGTCGGTAGCTATGATTTCAGCGCGCATGCCGAATCGGTCGATGGCGCCAATAAAGGTCCGGTTCTGTCCGAACCAACCGCGCAGGTCGCGTTGAAACTGACCGGTTCCGGCACGTTGCTGGCAGTCGCTTACTGTAATATTCATGGTTTCTGGGAAAGCTGCCAGGAAATCAAAGTCGAAGCATAGTGCCGTTTTGTAAAGGACCTCGGTTCGCCGGGGTCTCTTTTTTGTTTGGCTGCACCGGAAGAAATTTTCCGACATCGAGGTAAATCGGCCCAAGCAGGCAGGGATTTTTGTTGATTTGGCGAATTAATTCAATTATATTTTGCACTTGTATTTTGCACAGCAAGGAGATAGTGTCGATGGGGATTGTCGTTAAGAAATTCGGTGGCAGTTCGGTCGGAACGCCGGAAAAAATCAAGGCGGTGGCCGCAAGGGTGGTTCGGGAGAAAAAACCGGATGATCAAGTGGTCGTTACCGTATCAGCCATGGGAGACACGACCGATGATCTGATTACCCTGGCCAAACAGGTGACAGGCAATACACGTAGCCGCGAAATGGACATGTTGTTGTCAACCGGTGAACAGATTTCGATCGCCTTACTGGCAATGGCGCTGAACGACCTTGGTTGTCCGGCTGTTTCGCTGACTGGTCCCCAGGCGGGTTTCCGGACAAATTCCGTTCATATGAAAGCGCGCATTACCGATATCAATCCGGATCGGGTGTTTGAAGAACTATCCAGAGGCAATGTCGTTGTCGTGGCCGGCTTTCAGGGTGCGGCGCCCAACGGCGACGTGACCACTCTGGGCCGGGGCGGGTCCGATACAACGGCGGTCGCGATGGCGGGAGCGCTGAACGCTGCTGTTTGCGAAATCTTTACCGATGTGGAAGGCGTTTACTCTGCAGATCCCCGTGTTGTGCCTACAGCACGAAAAATGAAAGAGATCACCTATAACGAGATGCTGGAACTGGCCCGTCTGGGCGCCGGCGTAATGCAGCCGCGTTCAGTGGAACTAGGGGCGCGTTACGGCGTGCCGATTCATGTCCGCTCGACCTTTACAACCGAGCCGGGAACAATGATCAGGGAGGGATACACGGTGGAAGAAAAAGATTTTGTCGTGCGCGGTGTGACGCATGACCTGAATGTGGCCAAAGCGGCGATTCTGGGAGTGCCGGACAAGCCGGGTATCGCGTTCAGGGTTTTTTCCACGCTGGCCGAAGCCAATATCGATGTTGACATGATCGTACAGAGCATTCGCAATACAGACAAGAAAATCAACGATATCGTGTTTACCGTTTCCAAGGGCGACGCGGACCAGACGCGCAACATTCTTGAAAAAGTGGCCGACGACCTCGGAGTGCTGGGGGTTGTGGTCGACGAAGATGTGGCGAAGGTATCGATTGTCGGTGCAGGCATGCTGGGCAGTCCCGGCATGGCGGCCAGAATGTTCGGCGCCCTGTCTGGCGCAGGGATCAACATTGAAGTCATCAGTACATCGGAAATAAGCCTGTCCTGCCTGATTCGCGCCGAGCGGGCCAAAGATGCGGTGAACGCAATCCACGCCGCGTTTTTCCGTGAATCCAGATAATACATCGCCATAACAGCAAGCAACAAAGGAGGGAATCCGTTGACTCCCACATTGATTAAGAATCTGGCCCGACATGTAGGCGAAGAGGTAGAGATTCGGGGATGGTTGTTCAACAAGCGGTCTTCCGGCAAAATTGCGTTTTTGATCGTGCGTGACGGTTCCGGCGTGGTGCAGGGGGTATTGCTAAAAACCAACGAAACCGCTTTTGCCGTTGCCGAAACGTTGACCCAGGAAAGTTCTTTGTATTTGCGGGGTACAGTCCGGGCCGAACCGCGGGCCACCGGCGGCTATGAAATTGACGTTACACAGGTGCAACCGGTCAGCATCGCCGGCGAATATCCGATCAGCCTGAAAGAACATGGCGTCGAATTCTTGGCTGAGCGACGCCATCTTTGGATTCGTACGCCCAAACAGGCGGCGATTCTGCGGATACGGGCGGAAATCGAATTTGCCTTGCGCGAATTCTTCTATCGCAACGACTTTGTACTGGCGGACGCGCCGATCATTACACCGGCAGCCTGCGAAGGCACAACGAACTTGTTTGAAATCGACTATCATGGCGACAAAGGCTATCTGTCGCAGAGCGGTCAGCTGTATAATGAAGCTACGGCTGCGGCGCTGGGCAGAATATATTGTTTCGGTCCGACCTTCCGGGCGGAGAAGTCGAAAACCCGACGGCATCTGTTGGAGTTCTGGATGATTGAAGCAGAAGCTGCTTTCTTTGACGTCGATGATAACATGCGACTACAGGAAGATATGGTTGTCTATGTGATCGAGCGGGTGCTCGAACGCTGCCGAAACGAACTGAAGTTGATAGAGCGCGATATCAGCAAGCTGGAAGCCGTCAAGAAACCATTTCCCCGCATCAGCTATACTGACGCCGTGGCCTTATTGAACAAGGCGGGCGAACCGTTTGAATGGGGCGATGACTTTGGCGCGCCTCATGAAACGATCATTGGCAATCACTTTGAATCGCCAGTGTTTGTCCATCGCTATCCGACGGCAATCAAAGCGTTTTATATGAAGCCAGACCCGAATGACGCAAAAGTGGTGCTCGGCGCCGACCTGCTGGCGCCGGAAGGCTACGGCGAAATTATCGGCGGCGGCCAGCGGATCGACGATCTGGCGCTGCTTGAGCAGCGACTGGCTGAACACCAGTTGCCGCGCGAAGCATTTGAATGGTACCTGGATTTGCGGCGATATGGCTCGGTCCCGCACTCGGGTTTTGGCCTGGGTATCGAGCGGACGGTTGCCTGGGTCTGCGGCTTGGATCACATCCGAGAATCGATTCCGTTTCCCCGCTTGCTGCACAAGATGTACCCCTGATACCATGACGAAGGTATAAAAAATATATACAGAAAACAGGAGGCGTTAACAATGTCCAATTCAGTCGCAGCGTCCCATTCCGTAGGTAAATTTGCCACCGATAAGATTTTTGGCGCCAATGCACTGGCAGTCAAAGCCGTCGCCCAGTTCGGCAAAGACAAGGTCACCAACGCGACGATCGGCGCTTTGCTTGACGATCAGGAACAATTGGTCTGCCTGCCGACCGTCGAAAAGGTTTTCCGCAGCGTGCCGATGACGGAAATCATCAACTATGCGCCGATTTCCGGTTTGCCAGATTATCTTGACTCGGCGATCAACCATGTGTTCGGCGAAAGCCGCCCGGAAGGCTACATCAAGGCCGTAGCCACGGCCGGCGGGTCCGGCGTGCTGCATCACGCGATCTGGAATTACAGCGAAATCAATGATACGGTGCTGACCACCGACTGGTACTGGGGTCCGTATAAAGTCCTTTGCGAAGAAGTGCTGCGCAAACTGACCACTTTTTCGCTGTTCGATGAAAAATTGCAGTTCAACATGCCTTCGTTCGAAGCGAAAATCAATGAATTGTTGACTAAGCAGAATAATCTGCTGGTGATTCTCAATACGCCGGCTCACAATCCTACCGGCTACTCGGTGACTGACGCCGAATGGGACGGAATCATCGATGTATTGAAAACCGCCGCGAAGAACCCGGCCAAAAAAATCACCGTCGTAGTGGACATTGCTTATCTGGATTTCTCCGGCGAGCGTACTGTTAGCCGCAAATTCTTTGCCAAGTTTGGCAAGATGCCGGCCAATCTCTTGTTCATCATGGGCTTCAGCATGTCCAAGTCCTACACGATGTACGGACAGCGCGTCGGCGCCATGATCGGCGTGACTGCGGACGCAGATGTGGCGAAAGAATTCGAAGACATCAACCAGTTTAGCAACCGGGCGACCTGGTCCAACATCAATCGCGGTTGCATGCGTACCATGGCGATGATTTGCGCTGACAAAGCTCTTTATGCCCAAGTGGAAAATGAGCGTGACGGCTATTATCAGCTGATCAAGCAGCGCGCCGACATTTTCGTTCAGGAAGCGGCGTCGGTCAATCTGCCCATGCTGCCCTACCACGCCGGTTACTTCCTGTCGGTTCCCGCCGCCAACCCCGATGCTGTCTGCGAAAAACTCAACGCAGAAAACATTTTTGCCGTTGGCTTGGCAAAGGGAATCCGGATTGCCGTATGCGCCGTGCCGACACAAAAGATTCATGGTATGGCCGGAAAAATCAAACAGGCGATGGATTCGCTGAAGTAAAAACTGGCGTAAAAGGGCGGATCGCATGCGGTCCGCCCTTTTTTCAGCCGATAGGAAATCGTCTAACATGGGGGGATGTATTGGTGAATGGATCCATTCGCGTTCGTTTTTCGGACGGCAGCGAACAGCAGTATGCGGCAGGAACGACACTGATGGAAATTGCCGCTGACCGTCAATCCTGTCACGCAAGTCCGATTGTAGCGGCCAGCGTCAACAATGCCCTGACTGATCTGCAGTCGCGCCAGGAAACGGAGGCAGAAATCGATTTTTTTGACTTGTCGACAGGCAAGGGTGTGAAAGTCTATGAGCGTAGCCTGACCTTTGTCTTGATCATCGCGGCGGAGCGGCTGTTTCCCGGCAAGGACGTCGTGGTCGAGCATTCATTCGGCAGCGGCGTGTATTTTGAATGGCTGTTGGATCGTGAGGTCACCGAGGCCGATATCAGGGCATTGGAACAGGAGATGGAACGGATTGTTGAAGAGAATCTGCCGCTGGTCCGTCGAAATCTGCCGCTGGCGGAGGCAATTCGTCAGCTGGAAGCCCTGGGCGATTTTCGCAAAGTTCGGCTGTTGCGTCAGATTGAACGCGATACAGTCAATTTATATGAGTGTGATGGGCAACTGAATTATTTTTACGGGCCGATGGTACCGGAAACCGGCTTTCTAAAGCGGTTCGAACTGCGATTCTACCCGCCGGGGTTCATCCTGCGTTTTCCTGACGCGACCGATCCCCGAATCATTCCGCCCTTTGTCGATCAACCCAAATTGGCGCAAATTTTGCAGGAAGCAGAGCGCTGGGGCGAACTTCTGGGCTGTCCGACGGTTTCCGAGTTGAATGAGGCAGTAATGAGCGATGGTTTTGTTGAACTGATGCGGATTGCGGAAGCTTTGCATGAAAAAAAAGTGGCGGAGATTGCCGACCGGATCGCAGATCAGCGGCAACAGGTGAAGCTGGTCCTGATTGCCGGGCCGTCCTCTTCCGGCAAGACGACGTTTGCCCAACGACTGGGGATTCAGTTGCGGGTACATGGTATTTATCCGGTGCCGATTTCGTTGGACGACTATTTCCTCGATCGCGACAAGACGCCGCGCGACGCCGCAGGCAACTACGATTTCGAGTCGATTCACGCATTGGACCTGCCGCTGTTCAATGAACAACTGGTCCAGTTGCTGGCGGGTAGACCGGTTGAGCCGCCGCGTTACAATTTTAAGACAGGCCGCCGCGAATATCCTGGCAAAACGTTGCAGGTGGGCGAGCGCCATGTTTTGGTCGTCGAAGGGATTCACGGTCTGAACCCGGAATTGACGGCAGCGGTGCCGCGCGAGCAAAAATTATTGATTTATATCAGCGCTTTGACGCAACTGGCGATTGACGGTCATAACCGGATTCCGACCACTGACTCCCGGTTGCTGAGAAGAATTGTACGCGACTATCAGTTCCGTGGGCACGACGCGCTGCAGACGCTGCGGATGTGGCCCTCGGTCCGTAACGGAGAAGAAAGGTACATATTTCCGTTTCAGGAGCAAGCCGACCTGATGTTCAACTCGGCGTTGATTTATGAACTGGCGGTACTGCGACCGTACGCGGAGCCGCCTTTATCGCGGATTTCGCCACAGGAACCGGAATACCTCGAGGCACGCCGGTTGATCGGCTTTTTGCGACATTTCCGCTCGGCGCCGGAATCGTTGGTGCCACTCAATTCGATTTTGCGGGAGTTTGTTGGTTAGCAACCAGAAAAAGCGAGGTGTGAAATGAGCAACGAATGGAAAAAATCCGTCTGCCCCTATGACTGTCCGGACGCCTGCGGATTGTTGCTGAAGGTGGAAGACGAAAAAGTGACAGCTGTCAAAGGCGATCCGGCGCATCCCTATACACGCGGATTGCTTTGCCCCAAAATGGCGCACTACGAACGGAGCATCCACTCGCCGCAGCGGCTGAAACAACCGCTGGTTCGTACAGGTAAAAAAGGCGCTGGCGAATTTCGCGAGGCATCTTGGCAAGAAGCTATCGGCATCATTGGTCAGCGCTGGCGAAAAATAATCGCCGAGTATGGCGGCGAAGCGATCCTGCCGGTGTCTTATGCAGGCACGATGGGACTGGTGCAACGCAATGCCGGCCATGCGCTGTTCCATAAGCTTGGCGCGTCCAGACTGGAGCGTACCCTGTGTTCGTCTGCCAAGGGGTATGGTTGGGAAGCCGTAATGGGCGGCACATTGCAGGCAGAACCCGATGAAGCGGCAGAGAGCGATTTTATCCTGATTTGGGGCGCTCATACGTTGGCAACAAACATCCATTTTCTGCATCCGGTCCGACAAGCGAAGAGCAAGGGGGCAAAAGTATGGGTCATTGAGACCCATATCACGGAAACCGCCAAATTGATTGCCGACCGGACGGTTCTGGTGCGACCGGGTACAGACGGTGCACTGGCGCTGGGGATCATGCATGAATTGCAGCGGCTGGGCTTGCTGGATGGTGATTTCTTGGACCGCTGGGTGAGCGGGTTTGACCGCTTGGCGGCTGAAGTGTTGCCCCGTTATTCGCCGGCCAAGGTTGCCGCGATCACCGGTGTGCCGGCAATGGTCGTGACTGAACTTGCCGAAGCTTATGGCAAGGCGGCGGCGCCCTTTATCCGACAGGGCAGTGGCTTGTACCGATATGGCAATGGCGCGATGACTGCCCGGCTGATCAGCTGCTTGCCGGCGTTGGTCGGCGCCTATGCAAAACCGGGCGGCGGCACACTCGGCGATCTCTCCACCAGCAGCGTCTTCAATACCTCGGTTATCACAAGGGAAGATTTTATCGATAAACCGACCCGCATCGTCAGTATCAACCGGTTGGGAGAAGCGTTGACCGGTGGGGTGACGGAACCGCCGATCATGGGACTGTATGTGTATCATTCCAATCCGGCGTCGGTCTATCCGGACCAGAACAGCATCTTGCGCGGCTTGTCGCGCGAAGATTTGTTCACTGTTGTACATGAACGATTCATGACGGATACGGCGTTGTACGCAGATATCGTGTTGCCTGCGACCACTTCGGTCGAACATGACGATGCCTACCGGTCTTACGGTCATTATGGACTGCAACGGGTGAAGTCCTGCATCCCGCCGATCGCCGCGGCAAAATCCAATTGGGAAACATTTTGTCTGTTGGCTGGCGAGATGGGATTTGATGAACCGATTTTCCGGCAGTCGGCAGCCGAACTGCTGGATCAGTTGTTTGAAAAGCCGGGCAGCTGGCTGGCCCAGGTGGATTGGCAGAAGCTACAGGCCGGCGAGCCGGTGACGCTACCGTTACCTGAAAACTATAAGATGCAGTTTCGTACTGCTTCCGGCAGGATTGAAATCGTCAATCCGCGGGAAACGCCGGAACTGCCAGACTGGTTTCCTCCCTATGGCGGTAGCGGCGAGTTTTATCTGATGACTGCGCCCAGCCTGTATTCGCTCAACTCGTCCTTCAATGAATCTGCAGAATTGGTAGCGAAAAAGGGTCCGATGTCATTGACGATGAATCCGCTGGATGCCGAGCGGCTAGCATTGATGGACGGACAGCGGGTCCTGGCCTACAATGAACTCGGCGAAGTGACATTCGTTCTGAAAATAGCGGACAG
>CAZYJK010000019.1:12413-20554 GCA_964647865.1 uncultured Veillonellaceae bacterium
ACAGGCATTCCCGGTTTTATTTTGTCCGGTTGGCCTCGAAGAATTTCAGTGCAACGTCAGGGAACAACGCATAGCTGAGAACATCTTCAATCGATGCATTCGGATAGCCCTTTTCCGCCAGCGAGGCTTTCAGCGATTCCAATTGCGGCGCGATGTCATCGGCGGGACGGTGGGTGATCAGCTGTTCACCGGCCAGAATCAGGTCGGCCACTTCCGGGTTAATCGGCGCCGGAGTACGACCGTATTTGCCGCGGGCCAGGTCTTTGACTTCGCGCGGTACGACTTTGTAGCGACCGAACATGACGTTGAAGGCCGCCATCGAACCGGTAATCTGACTGGTCGGCGTGACCAGCGGAGGATATCCGAGGTCGGCGCGGACTTTTGGCATTTCTTCCAGCATATCCTGATATTTGTCTTCCATTCCCTGCTCTTTCAGCTGGTTGAGGAAGTTCGACAACATGCCGCCAGGGATTTGGAACGAGAGGACTTTGGTGTCGATATCGATCGCAGTGTTCAGTTTGAAGGTGTCCGCAACACTTTTCTTGACGGCGCGGAAGTGGTCGGCGATCGGGTAAAGTTTTTCCTTGGCGATGCCGGTATCCCGTTCAGTACCTTCAAGAGAGGCGACCAGCGCTTCGGTCGCCGGTTGCGACGAACCCATGGCAAAGGGCGACAACGCGCAGTCGATGATATCGACGCCGGCTTCAATCGCTTTCAGATAAGTCATCGAGGCCATGCCACTGGTGTAATGCGAATGGATATCGATCGGGACAGGAACCGCCGCTTTCAGCGCCTTGACCAGGTCGTAAGCGACGTAAGGCGCCAGCAAGCCGGCCATGTCCTTGATGCAGATCGAGTCAGCCCCCATCGAAACAAGGTCTTTTGCTACTTTTACAAAGGTGTCGATCGTATGGAACGGGCTGATTGTGTAAACAAATGCTCCCTGGACATGCGCGCCGGTTTCTTTGGCGACCCGCATCGACACTTCCAGGTTACGGACGTCGTTCAGCGCGTCAAAGATCCGGACGATTCCAACGCCGTTGTGGACAGCACGTTTGACGAATTCAGTCACCACATCATCGGCATAATGGTTGTAGCCGAGAATGTTCTGTCCGCGTAGCAGCATCTGAACCGGTGTTTTTTTGCAGTGACGCTTGATAATGCGCAGTCTTTCCCAGGGATCTTCGTTGAGAAAGCGCAGGGTGCTGTCAAAAGTCGCGCCACCCCAAGCCTCCAGCGAAAAGTAGCCAACATCGTCGAGTTGCTCCAGCATCCCGATCATGTCGGTGGTGCGCATGCGCGTGGCAGCCAGAGACTGATGGCCGTCCCGCAAAACGGTTTCCATAATTTTTACCGGCTTGTTGCTCATGGGAATCCCCCTTATATGCTAGTTGTTATTAATATTAATTTTACATCATCGCTATGGTTTTTGTATACGCCTGCCGAGCACTATTCCGGCCGGACTTTCGACATTCAACAATGATGACGACATTTCCAGTCCCAGGCGGGTCAGTAGCTGATATACCTGCGGATTTTCCACCGGCGTCGCAGCAGCAGCCGCGGTTCCATAGTCGTTCACCGCATTCGTGGACTGCTCTATGCCAACGATTCGTCCCGGTCCGCCGACGCAGCCGCCCAGACAGGCCATCCCTTCGATGAAGTTGGCGTCCAGTAAACCAGTTTTCGCCTGTTCCAAAACCTTCTGACACTGTGGGATGCCGTCCACTTTCAGCGGTTGCAGTGCGCCGGCCCGCTTCGGCAAGATTCTTGCCAAAGTTTCGGCTACGGCTTCGCTGACGCCGCCGGCCCGGGCATAGATGCGACCGGCTCTTGAGGCGACGGGATTTTCTTCGTCGGGTTGTCCGGCAGGATCGATCTCAGTAGCCTGAAAGATGGCTGCCAGCTCCTGAAATGTCAGCACGAAATCGATCGCGCCGGCCAGGTCGGGCAGGGTCGCCTCGGTCTTTTTGGCGATGCAGGGTCCGATGAACACGACTTTTGCCTGTGGTTCGAGTGTTTTGATCACCCGACCGGAAGCGATCATCGGGGACACGGACGGCGAGATATGAGCGGACAATTCGCTGTAGCGGCCTTCAATCAGTTTGATCCAGACGGGACAACAGCAACTGGTGATCAGAAAATCGCCGGCTTCCCGGACATGTTCGTCAAACTCAAACGCTTCCTTCATGGTGATTAGGTCTGCATATAAAGCTGTTTCCACCATATCGGCAAATCCCAGCTGCAACAGGGCCGAACGCAGCTTGCCAGGCGTGACGTCCGGACCGAACTGGCCAGTGAAGGCCGGTGCGACCGAGGCGTAGACCGGACCGGTTTGCTCACGCAGCAATTGGATAAGCGGCACAAATTGCGATTTTTCCTGCAAGCCGCCGAAGGAACAGTGTGTCAGACAATGTCCCTCGCCGAGGCATTTGCCCTGGTCAAGCTGAATTCCAACACCAGGTTCTTTGGACAGCGCTTGCAGCGGGCAATCAGGACCGCAGCAAGTGCCGGCTTCGGGACACTGCTTGCAGGCGGTCGGATCATTCACGATGAACGGTCCGTTCATCAGGCCCATTAGTGCATCTTCGTCCGATTCGCCGACGGTGCTGTCCAGCTCATGCGGCGGCAGGCCCATAGCGACCCGGATCTGGTTGGCAACGCGGTGCCGGGTGACCCGGTCGCCAAACTCTTCGCAGACCAGGCGGCAAATGTCTTCGCGGCGCTCTGCCAAGGTGCCGTCCCAGGCCGCTTTGGCGACTTCATATAGAATCCGCGGTTTCAGTTCCAGCGAGGTAGCCGGTCGATTCATCTTGCGTTCCTCCAGTATTGTCTAATCAGCGGGATGGACCAGGTGGCAGGCGGTATGATGACCGGTTCCGTCATCGAGTAGCTGCGGTGTGTTTTCTGCGCAGATTGGCATTGCGTGTCTGCAGCGGGTGCGGAAGCGGCAACCGGAGGGCGGGTTGATCGGGCTGGGGACTTCGCCGGGCATGAATATACGCTCGCGTGTCGCCTCGACTTTGGGGTCGGGCAGGGGAATTGCGGACAAAAGAGCCTGGCTGTAGGGGTGTTGCGGTTGCTTGAATAACGAAGCGCTGTCGGCAAGTTCAACCAGTGAACCAAGATACATTACTGCGATACGGTGGCTGAGGTGCCTGACCATCGACAGGTCGTGGGCGATGAACAAATAAGTCAGGCCGATGTTTTGCTGCAGGTCCTGCATCAGGTTGATGATCTGCGCTTGTATCGACACATCCAGCGCCGAAATCGGTTCATCACAGACGATGAAATCGGGTTCGGCGGCAAGGGCCCGGGCAATCCCGACCCGCTGCCGTTGTCCGCCGGAAAATTCGTGCGGATAGCGGGCGGCATGTTCCGGATCCAATCCCACTTGCAGTAGCAGTTCCTGAATCCGTTCGCGACGCTGCGATGAGGCGGCCAACTGATGGATGTCGAGCGGCTCGCCAACAATGTCGCCTACCGTCATCCGCGGATCGAGTGAGGCGTAGGGATCCTGAAAGATAATCTGCAGCCGGCGGCGAAAATCCGCGTGGTCTTTTGAACGTAAGGTGGCGTGGATGTCGCGGCCTTCGAGCAGCGCACTGCCGGCAGTCGGTTCATAGAGACCGACCAGAGTGCGGCCGACCGTCGATTTGCCGCAACCGGTTTCGCCGACCAGGCCCAAGGTTTCTCCCGGCATGATGACAAACGACACATCATCGACCGCTTGTACGGTTTTCAGCGGACGACCGCTCCAGGAACGGGATATGACAAAATGTTTCGTCAGGTTGCGGACTTCCACCAACGTACGGTTCATAACGCACCTCTGACTGCCAGCGTGGCGCGGACGTCATGCGGTGAATCGGGATGGTTCAGCCAGCAGCGACTTTGCCGGTTTTCGGCCAGGTCGAATAACGGCGGCGCTTCGAGGCAAGCCTGCATGGCGAACCGGCAACGCGGCAGAAAAGCGCAACCACTGGGCGGAATGAGTAGATCCGGCGGATGCCCGTCGATGGCCAGCAGACGCTTGCCCTGAAAATCGGGGCGGGGCACCGACTGCAACAGGCCGAGGCTATAGGGATGACGCGGTTCGGCAAATAGGCTGTGCACAGGCGCCGATTCGACAATCTGGCCGGCATACATGACCAGGACGCGCTGGCAAATGCTGGCGACCACGCCAAGGTCGTGCGTAATCAACACCAGAGTGGTATTCAACTCACGGTTAAGCCGCTTCAGCAAATCCAGTATCTGCGCCTGCACGGTGACATCGAGCGCGGTGGTCGGTTCATCGGCGAACAGCAGGCTGGGGTTGCAGGCCAGCGACATGGCGATCATTACCCGTTGGCGCATGCCGCCGCTAAGTTGGTGCGGATATTGCTTCAGGCGGGTAGCGCCATCGGCAATCCCGACCAGCCGCAGCAACTCGGCGGCCCGCTCGTTTGCCTCGGGCCGCGACAATGACTGATGTTCGATAAAAGGTTCGGTCAGCTGCGTACCGATGGTCAGAACCGGATTAAGCGAGGTCATCGGGTCCTGAAAGATCATGCTCAGCTTGTTGCCGCGCAGGGAGCGCGACTCAGCCTCAGACAGCTTGAGCAGATCGCGTCCGCCGAACCAGGCTTCACCGGAGACGATTTGTCCGGGCGGCGCAGGAATGATACCCATGATCGCGCTGGCGGTCACTGTTTTGCCGCAACCGGATTCACCGACGATTCCGACGATTTCGCCGGCTGTCAGCGAGAAATCAACGCCGCGCAGGGCCTGTACAGTCCCTGCGTAGGTGCGGAAATGGACATGTAGATTATTTACGGTCAACAGAGCAGGTTGCAAAGAAATCGGGCCTCCCAGCAAACAGGATAAACGACGGCAGTTAAAATTAGCGGCGCATCCGGGGGTCCAGCGCATCTCGCAGTCCGTCGCCAAGAAAGTTGAAACCGAGCATGGTCAGGCTGATCGCGATAGCCGGCCAGAGCAATTGGAAAGGATAAGAACGTAGCGTCACCACGCCTTCCGAAGCCAGTACGCCCCAACTGGCCATCGGCGCTGAAACGCCAAGACCGATGAAGCTGAGGAACGCTTCGATGAAAATCGCTTCAGGGATTGACAGAGTCAGCGTAACAATGATCGGCCCCAGGCTGTTGGGCAGCAGATGGCCGAAGATCAGGCGACGCGGGCTGGCGCCGAGTACCCGGGCGGCCAGCACGAACTCCAGTTCTTTCAGGCCAAGCACCTGGGCCCGCACGATACGGGCCATCCGTAGCCAATAAACCAGGCCGAGGGCGATAAATACATTTAACAGGCCGGGCTTCAATACGACCATCAGCAGGATGACATACAGCAGTAGCGGAATCCCGTATAGAATATCCACGATCCGCATCATGACGCTGTCTATCCGTCCGCCAAAATATCCGGAAATGCCGCCATACAGCACGCCGATCCCCAGATTGATCAGGCTGGCCACGATGCCGATGGCAAGGCTGATGCGGGCGCCGTAACAAACCCGGGTAGCGAGGTCGCGGCCCAGATTGTCGGTGCCGAACCAATGCGAGGCCGAAGGCGGTTGATTGGCGTTGGCCAGGGTTTGGTCCGAATAAGAGTAGGGCGAAAGCATCGGTCCGAACACGGCCAACAGACTGATGAACAGGATGATCGACAAACCGGCCAACGCGGCGCGGTTCTTTTTCAGTCGCAGCCAGGCATCCTGGCGGAATCCGAGGTGAGGCCGTGTCTGCTTCTGCAGCATCTCGGCGGTTGGTTTGAGCGGTGTGAAATCCATGGCGTTAATCTTCCCCTTCCTGCTTGATGCGGGGATCAAGCCAGAGATAGGCAAGATCGACGAGGAAATTCATCAGCACCAGCAGGGCGCTGTAAAATACGGTGATGCCGAGGATTACCGTGTAGTCCCGGTTATAGATGCTGGTGACGAAATGGCGGCCCAGGCCGGGAATGGCAAAGATGGACTCGATGACAAAGCTGCCGGTGAAGATTGCGGCGATCATCGGTCCCAGGTAGGTCACGACCGGTAGCAGGGCGTTTTTCAACGCGTGTCGCCAGAGGATGGTGAAGGGTGCTATGCCTTTGGCCCGGGCGGTACGGATGTAATCCTGGGCCAGCACTTCCAGCATGCTGGAACGGGTCAGCCGGGCGATAAACGCCGTGGGCATGCCGGCCAAAGCCAGCGCCGGCAGGATGACATATTCAGGAGCCCCCCACATGGCGGCCGGTAATATCCGCAGCCACAGGGCAAAACAAAAAATCAACAAAGTGGCCAGGATGAAACTGGGGACCGAGATGCCGACCGTTGCCAATAGCATCACCAGATGGTCCGGCCAGCGGTTTTGATAGAGCGCCCCCGCCATGCCGGCCGGGATGCCGATCAGCACCGAGAGGGAAACCGCGACCAGGCCCAGCTCCGCCGAGACGGGAAAGCCTTCGGCGATGATTTCATTCACGCTGCGGGATTCGTACTTAAATGAGGGCCCCAGGTCGCCCCGCAACAGATTGGCCCAATAATCGACGTACTGCTTGGGTAACGGGTCATTCAACCGATAGCGGGCCTCGATATTTTTCATGACTGCTTCCGGCAAAGCTTTTTCCGCAGTGAACGGTCCGCCGGGGATGGCGTGCATCAAAACGAACGTCACGGTAATGATGACCCAAAGCACCAGCAGCATCGACACAATTCGTCCGACAATCGACTTAAACACAGAACATCACTCCAGATAGGCCTCCTTGAAGTAGACATGACCGAGTACCGAGCGATGGTAGCCCTTTACATTTGGTTTGACCATCGTGACACGGGTGTAAAAGTACAGCGGTGCGATTACGGCGTCCTCCATCAACAAACGCTCCGCCTCATGCATCGCTTTCATCCGGATCTCCTGATTGCCTGTCGACTTGGCCAGCCGGATCAGTGTGTCGTAACGGGGATTTTTGTACTGGGAGTCATTGTTTCCGCTACCTGTTTCAAACATGTCGAGGAACGTCATCGGGTCGGCATAATCGCCGATCCAGCCATGACGGGCAATCTGGTAGGCTCCTTTGCTACGGGTGTTGATAAACACCTTCCATTCCTGATTGGCCAATCGTACGTTGACGCCAAGGTTTTTGCGCCACATTTCCTGCACTGCTTCGGCAATCGCCTTATGAACATCATGCGTATTGTATATCAGTTCAATCGTCGGCAAGCCTTTTCCATCAGGATAGCCTGCTTCAGTCAGCAGTTTTTTTGCGGCTTCGATGTTGGCATCTTTGAAATAGTCGCCGCCGATGGAGCGGAAGTCACTGCCTGGTGCAGCATCAGCCAGACCGGGCGGCACCCAGGCCAGGGCGACCCGTTGCTCTCCCTTCACCACGTTGGTGATGATGGCCTGACGATCGATCGCCAGACTGAGCGCCTGACGGACCTTCGGATTGTCCAGCGGCGCTTTTTCCACATTGAAAGCGAAGAAATAGGTGCCAAGATAGGGTGAGATCTGCAGCCGGCCTTCTTTTTTCAGGCGGGGATATTCGGCCGGCGGTGCATTTTCGCCCATATCGATCTGATTGTTGTCGAACATGGCGATTTCGGTGCTGCTGGACTCGGTAAGGATGAAATCGAGTTTGGGCAGTTTAACTTTTGCAGCATCCCAATACTGATCGTTCTTGATCAGTTCTATCATTGAATTGTGAACCCAGTTGGCGATTTTGAACGGACCGTTGCCGATCAGGGTCTTCGGTTCGGCGGCCCATTTCGGGTTGGCTTCGACAATCCGGCGGGGAACCGGGTATAAAGTGTGGAAGGAAGTCAGGGATAAGAAATAGGCGGTGGGCTTTTCCAGCACCACTTCCAAGCTGCGGTCATCCAGTGCCTTGACGCCGACCTGATCGGCGGTCGTCAGTCCTTTGTTGTAGGCCTCGCCGTTTTTGAGATAAAATAATTGATAGGAATATTTGGCGCCGAACTCCGGCGACAAGGTTGTTTTCCAGGAGTATTCAAAGTCATAGGCGGTAACCGGGTCGCCATTGGACCATTTGACGCCGGGGCGCAGGAAGAATTTGTAGCGCAGGCCATCCGGACTGATTTCCCAGCGTTCGGCCATCGCCGGCAGAGGTTTGTTGGTTGCGTCCAGCGTGGTCAGCCCCTCAAACAATTGGGCCTG
>CAZYJK010000020.1:0-20414 GCA_964647865.1 uncultured Veillonellaceae bacterium
GCGAGTCCACGATCAGGTCGGCGCGTCGCCGGGCCACCCCTGCCGAGAATGCGTACAGGTTGGTCAAGTCCGCCTTTTCATAGCCGCCGCGGCCCCAGCGCAGCGTATCCAGGTCCACGCTATCCGTCAGACCATAATACTGGAACGGCGACAGCAATTTGCGGTCGATCGCTTCCGGCAGCCGGATATCCGCTGCAATCCGTTGGTCAAAATAGTCCAGGATGCTCTTGCCGTCCATCCGTTCCGGCGTCGCCGTCAACCCCAGCAAAATCCGCGGCTGATAATAGTTCAACAGCGTTTGGTAGGTCGGCGCCGCTGCATGGTGGAACTCGTCGACCACGATGTAGTCGTAATAGTCCGGCGTAGTGGCCTGTTCCAGTTCCCGCGCGTTAAAGGTCTGCACCGAGACAAACAGCGCGTCCAGCCGCTCCGGGCGGTAGTTTCCCACGAACAGGTCGCCGAAATTCAGGTCTTTCAATACGCCGCGAAAACATTCCACACTCTGCTTCAAAATCTCTTCGCGATGGGCCACAAACAACAGCCGATTGGGCCGGCCGGGATTTTCGCGGCAAAGCCGTTTGTAATCCAGCGCCGCAATCACCGTCTTGCCGGTTCCGGTCGCGGCCACCAGCAAATTCTTATAGTAGCCGCGGACTTTGCGCTCGGCCTCCAGCTTGTCCAAAATCTCCTGTTGATAGGGATAGGGATGAATGTCAAACAGAAAGGACGTAGGCGAATTCGTCCCGGCAGTCCGTTCGGCCTTCAGCGCCGCCGCCAGTCGGTAAGCCTGCTGTTCGCCATAATTTTCAAACTCCTGCGAGTTCCAGTAGCTTTCAAAAGTGTGCTCGATTTTTCGAATCGTATCCGGCAAATCCTTGGCCGTAACCTTGACGTTCCACTCCAAACCGCTGGAAATCGCCGCGTTGGAAAGATTCGACGAACCCACGTAGGCCGTCGTAAAGCCAGTTTCACGATAGAACACATAGGTTTTTGCGTGCAGGCGGGTTCGCTTGGTCTCATAGGAAATCTTGATTTCGCACTGTGCCAGTTTGCGCAGCTCTTCGATCGCCTTGACATCGGTCGCGCCCATATAGGAGGTGGTGATGACGCGGAGTTGTCCGCCGTTGCGGCTGAACTCGCGCAGTTCGTCCATGATCATGCGCAGGCCGCTCCACTTGATAAACGAAACCAGCAGGTCGATCCGGTCACAGGAGGCGATTTCTTTTTTCAGCTCCGAAAACAGGCTCGGTTCGTTGCCGGCCCCGGTGAACAAAGAGCTGATCGCCAGCGAAGATTGTGGCCGGACGAGCTCGGTCCTTTCGTCGATGGCCAAGGGGTTGTTTTGTCGCTCGAGCAAGGCCAACAGTTGTTTTGCGGGCTGCGGCACCGCAAACTCAGCCAGGCCAGGTTCCTGGGTTTCCTGTTTCAGCCAGGCGACCAACTTGTTGACAAGCAGGATTTGATCGGCCAGACTGCCGCCATCTTTATAACGGTCCAGGCTGTTCTCGATAATCTCCGCCAGATACTTCGCCAGCACTTTTGCCGACTCGGCAGCGTCAAGCGGCGCTGACTGCGGGAATTTATCCGTCTGCGCCAGTTCTGCAGCCATCAGTTGATTGATCACTTGTTCATAGAGCCCTGTTTTGAGCATTTTTCTGCCTGCCTTTCAGTAAAGCCTGTACGGGTAGCGAACAAAGTAAATCGACGGGTTCGATTAAACCGACGTCGTCCCGCCACTTCTTCGCACTTTTTTCGTTATTAATGTTCCATCCGACTTCGGAAAAATCTTTCCGTGTCCTTGTCGATAAAACACACATAGCAACCCTTTACGCCCCGAGTCAACAACACGCGGTACACATTTTTCACCAAGTCCAAAAATTTTCCTGCATCGCGTTTTACTACACTGTCAAATGAATTTTGCCGATTGCCGAGCCATTTCCCCGAATCAAGATCATATGCCAAATCATTGCCAAAAATCACACCCACATAGTCAAATTCAAATCCCTGTGCTGTATATATGCAACCGACTTGATGAAATCCATTCGGGTCATACGCCCATAGAGAAGACTTTGGAATCCCTGGCGCCAATCTGCCGGCATCAGGATTTGCATTCCAAGGTCTTTTATAGCTCCCTACGTTAACGTCATTGAGCAGTTGCCCCGCTGCATCAGGGTCGGACCATGGCCAGCAAAATCCGGCTGTCATTCGGGCAGTAAAACCCTCTTGCAACCTGAGCTTCAATGCATTCTCCACCGCTTCAGGCGAATCCATGACCCGGAAATCAAACTGTTCTTCGCCTGCATTCCAGATCACATTCGGTGTCCGCTCTACAGCCAACGTGTTGTTAATCCATTGGATATAGCTTTCCGAACCGCTGCAACGGAACTGTACATCCAGCTTATACTCCATAATCCGGCATTGCTTTTGGCGGGCATATTCGAGAATATATTCCGTTGAACCGATCTCCACCGGACGCACAACTTGTTTGTCATCAATAAAGCAAACCAAAACCTTGGCTGCATTAATCAACTCTTCAATTTGAGCGATGCCCGATCGTAAAGCTGCTTTTGTAAAACGACTGTTACTGCTTTCACGAATGCGATGCGCCTCGTCACAAATCAGCACATCGACAATATTTTCCGGCGCTTGGGCATAACTGTTGAAATACTTGAATTGCGTCGAACCTCTAGCCCCAATGATTTTTCTTAGCGTTTCGGTAAATGCCTTTGACCCGGTAGCATATTGTGCATTATAGCCACTTCGCAATAAGTCCGCCATCAAATTGATCGCAATCACCGATTTTCCGGTCCCCGGGCCGCCACGAATCACGATCACAGCCTTGTCTTGGTGATGATAATCCTTGCGTACTTCAGCAAAAACACGATCATATGCAATTTTCTGCTCATCAAGAAGCACAAAATCAGACCGTGAATTAATCGTCTTGCTTACATGGTCCAGCAGTTTTTTGCTGGGCCGATAGCAGCCCTCGTCAATCCGGCGCAAGACCTCGATCCCATTTCCGTTTTCAAGAGGTTTTTGCAAATAGTCTTGTAGACTTTCCATGTCGTTTGCCGTAAATAGGGGGTGTTTTTCGACCGTGTCATGAAACTTTTCCGCGTAAATGGCATCATCCGTCAATGCACGATAGTTGTGCAAATAAGCACAAGAGTTGAGTGTAACGGGGTTATCGCCTTCATAGAATGCCGTGTGCATATCTTGCAAGTACATTTGGTATTGGCCGACCTGGACTGAGGGATGCAATACTTCGCGTTTTGTACCTCCCAACCATGTCAAAACCGAGCTATCCGCATCGCACTCATCGCTTTTCTGCCACTGCTTCAATTCAACGATTACGGCATTATCGTTCCCGTTTTGATCTTGCCCGGTAATCAGACAGTCTAATCGTTTGGAACTAAGCGGCAACTGATATTCCAATAATATGCCGTGGTCCTTCAATTTCGCTTGTTCGATAACAGCAGCCATTGCCAACAGTGAATTCTGCCATGACCCCACCTCTGCCGGCGAAGGGTTATAGCGAAAGGCTTTGAAAAAACTTGCTTTCAATTTCTCTGAAATCTGGTTGCGCATCGCATCTTGGACAAAGAGCTCTGAAGTACCCGAGTATAGGCGCATAGATCTCGCTCCTCTGCTACATGGACTTCGCGAACATTATTACTCCAATTATTTACCGTTCTCCCTCTTCTTCCCAGTCTCCTGCTCCATTTTGGGATAAAACGACTGCTTGTCCGGGATAACTTTCACTCTCACTGTATCATTTCCCGCTGACAGCCCTCTGTCAGTCGACTTGTCCGGTCAGGATTTTTGCAAAAAAAAGCCGCCCATATTGAACGGCAGGACTTCGTTGCTTATCGGGGCTTTCTGTTCATGATGTAGAATAGCCCGCCGGCTACGACCGTCCAGAGTATCAGCATGACGATCCAGCGGACATAGGCGATCCCATAAATCGGCACCCAGGAGGCGGGCGGTTTTTGCGTGACCATGCTTTCCGGCAGCCAGCTCTTCGAAAATTTCTCCATTGTCGTCTCCGCACTGGTTTTGCCGGCTTTCCACGCTTCCACGTCAGCCAACATGATATTTTTGTTTTGTTCCATGTCATAGTATATGGGGCGCTGCCAAACCCACGAATAGCCTGCATCCGTCGCCGCGATCAGCAGGCTTGAGGATTGACGGGCCGAAAACGGCACATAAATGGCCTGAAAGACAATTCCAACGATATAGACTAGCACCAGTAGCTTTGATTGTTTCAACCGCCTGCCGACTTCCTGCATGACGCCACCGCCCTTCTCGCCTTGAGTCTATCACTCGCCGCATTTTTGTGTCCACAGTTATATTGTAGCACCAAAACAAGCAGCGCATGAATGATTATGGCTGATGCCGAGCGGCTGGTCGGACTGTTTTCCGTATCGCTCGCAGCGATGGTACATCGGCTGCACGAACTTCGCTTATGCGCCCCGGAGGACTTTTGCGACTCCTACAGATATCCTGGGACAAAAAATGCAGTCGAAACGTCGCCTGTCGAAAGAGCGATATCATCACCGTGAATGTGAGCCCGACGAACCGGGAAATGATAAAATCGACCCTGCAGGATTTCCTCCGCCTGCCGCGAATTCATCGCAATAGGATCAACCGAAAAGAGGAGGCGACTACCATGAACAAGAGGACGATGTTCACCGCAGGTCTTATCCTGGCCGTGTCCTTGGCAATGTTCAGTTTGCCTGCACCCGGATTCAGTGCACCCGATGGAAAAGCAGTGATGGAAGACCGGTGCGGCAGCTGTCACGGTCTGGAGAAAGTCACCAAAGCCTCGAAAGACCGCGCCGGCTGGGAAACAACAGTCACCCGGATGATGGGCAAGGGCGCCGCGCTGAACGCGGAAGAAAAAGCCGCGTTGATCGACTATCTGGTCAGTAAGTAACGAGACGCAAAGCAAAACCGCCGGAGCGGGCCACAGCCCCCCCGGCGGTCTTTTTTGTGCTTACTCGTTTCGGCTATTCTTACTTGGTCAATGCCGGCTTTTCATATTCCCGGTTCCAGCCGGTCGCCACCGAAAAGATCAGCACGGCCAACAACGCCCAGGAGTAGGGATTGAGCGCCGCAGTCCCGATCGAAGGCAGCGGCAGGTTCCACTGCTGCGCAGCGGCCGTCAACGTGCCATACCAGACAATCACGGCGATGTGCCACGGCAGCGTGAAGAAAATCGTACATACCGCGCAGTCCATCAGATTCGCCCGCCTGGCCG
Source organism: uncultured Veillonellaceae bacterium (assembly GCA_964647865.1). Classification (GTDB taxonomy): domain Bacteria; phylum Bacillota; class Negativicutes; order UBA1444; family UBA1444; genus UBA1444. Next base: position 5,261 of record CAZYJK010000020.1, read on the forward strand.
GCGCCAAATTGAACTTCTTGCCCAACGGTTTCACCAGGCTGGGCCCTACCAACAGCAGCGCAGGCGCATTGGCAGCAATCGGTATCGAGGCCAGGATCGTAATTCCGACAATGATCCCTTCCGCCTGCGTGACGGTGCGCGACACTGTTTTTTCAGCCCACTTCAGGATACTGTCCATAACGCCGCTTTCCACCAGAATCTGTGTCACGGCCAGAACCAGCAGCGCAAAGATGATCGCGCCGACGACTCCCGAAATGCCGCTTTCAATCAGGCCGGTGCTTTGGCCGCGTTTTGCCGGGATCGAAAGCAACGCCGCCAGCTTGATCTTTCCGTTCAACATCCCGAAAGCGATTGCCGATACGTTGCCATAGATCAGCGACTCCACAATGTGGCGTCCGGCAAGCGCCGACGCGACAACTATCGCGAAACTCACAAGCATCAGCAGCCCCGCCGGATTAATCTGCGCTTTCAGGGCAGGAAGGTTGCTGACCGTGCCACCGCCGCCAAAAACAAGCAGCACGACCATCGAAATCACCGCCGCCGACATCGCCAGCGGGAACCGGCTGCGCACGACGTCTTTCATCGTTGCTTCCTGTGTGTAGGCAGACACGATGGTAGTATCAGACACGGGCGCCAGATTGTCACCAAAAGCTGCGCCGGAAAGAATCCCCGCTGCCAGCATGGTCGGGTCGGCCCCCAAATAGACTCCTGCCGGATACAATACCGGAATCAACGCCAGAACCGTTCCCGTACTGGTCCCGGTACCGAGCGAAAACAGCATCGCGGCGACAAACGCCAGCACCGTGAACATGGCGCCCTGGGCTCCGGTTTCCAGGCCGAACCAGAGCAGACCGTCGATCAACCCGCCGGCCACCATCAATTTTCCGAATACGCCGGCAAAAATCCAGGCGGTGATGATGACAATCCCGTTTTTATCACCGAGTCCCCGCATGACCGCGCCGCAATAATCGGCTTTGTTTTTTGCAAAAAATAGTCCAGCCGCGATGGCAATCCAGCCGCCGGCCCAAAAGGCCTGTGTGCCGCCGCGTTCTTCCACCGAGAGCCAGATAAGCGTGACAATCAGGATCAACAAAGGAACAAGCCCGCCCCAAACTCCGCCGTACATTTCCAGCCTTTTTTCACCGTCCACTACTGCTTCCACTCCTTCAAACGTTTTTTGAAATGTTAGAAAATTCCTGCATTACCAACACAATATCACGCCATAAAAAATAAATAAAATAAATTGTTGTTATCATAACAATAAGCTATTTGTTATGCACAATAGCTGTTCGTCAGGAGCTCGCGCGCCACAAAAAAACCACAGCCGCAAAGCTATGGTTTTGGATGTGGCGATCATCCTTCTCGACCGCTGCGCAACTTCGCTGGGAATCGCGCGAAAAATGCCTTCTCACGATCCTTGTATACTGCACAACAGGATTTTCGCCGCTTATCGCGAATGTATCTTCCTAAAGAAAGTTTTCCGGGCCACGAAGAACAGGCAGGAAGGAACGACGCAGATGAATCTGGACATTATGACACTATCTTTCGTACTGGCGCTGGCTGGCGTCACCCAGGCCGGGATTCTGGCTTTTCAATATCGCAGCGACCCAGACTGTCCCGGCATCGGTTGGTGGGCGCTGGGTAGCATTTGCACCGCTGGCGGCTTTGGCCTGAACCTTTTTCGCGCCAGTCCGACCTGGCTTCCTGTTGTGGTGCTGCTGGGCAATGCGCTGTTCGTTGCAGCTTATCTGTTTTATTACCAGGGAACGCAACGATTCTGGGGACTGCCGGATCGGTCGCGGCCATTTTATGCTTTGGCGGCGCTATATTTGCTGGCGCTGACCTATTATTTCTTTATCGAGGACCGGTTGTTTATGCGAGCGGTCCTCATCTCGGCGGTTGTCGCTGTGTTGGCGTCCGTCAACGCCCGCATGCTGTTCCGCCGGCAACCCCGCAGCAGATACGACCCCCAGTTGCTTGCCGCCGCCGCGTTTGCCGGTATGGCTCTGATATTTCTCGGCCGGATGATTTATCTGTTTCTGTATCAGAACAGCTACGCCGGTTTCTTTTCGCAGACTGCGATCCAGTTGGTGCTGTTGATCAGCGCTCTTGCCGCCAGCACGCTGTGGACCGTCGGCTTCATTTTGATGGTGAACCAACGCCTGCAACAGAAGACCGATGAACTACGCCAGCGATTTGAGGTCCTGTTTCAGACCAATCCGGATGCCGCCCTGCTGACGCGACTAGCCGACGGATTGATCGTGGAGGTCAACGAAGGCTTCAGCCATCTGTTCGGTTTGCAACCGGCAGCGGTTCTGGGCCGAACCAGCGTGGAGCTCTCGTTATGGAAAAATCCCGCAGATCGCCGGACCATGGTCGATCTGCTGCTACGCGACCAGTCCTGCAACAACCTGGAATTCAGCTTCACGAACAAAGCGGGCCCGGACTGGGTCGGCATCTATTCCGCCAGGATCATCTACCTGGAGGAGGCGCCGTACTTGATCAGCCTGATTCGCGACATCACCCTGCGCAAGCGGGAAGAGGAAAAGATCCGCCAGAGCGAAGCGCTGCACCGCTCGATTCTGTCGGCCTCGCCCGACGGTGTGGTGATCACCGACCTGGAAGGAACGATTCAGATGGTCTCGCCGAAAGTCGTCTCACTGATGAGCTACGAAGATGAGTCGTCCCTCATCGGCAAAAACCAACTGCAGTTCCTGGTGGCGGAAGACCGCGGCCGGGCAATCGAAAACCTCACGCTGATGTTTCAGGATATTTTTACCGGTCCGGGCGAATATCGGATCCGCGATACGGCGGGACGGATTGTCGATGTCGAGTCGAATGCGGAATTCGTTCGCGATGAACAAGGCCAGCCGCAGAGAATGGTCTTCTTTGTCCGCGACATCCGCGAACGCAAACAGATTGAGGCGATCATGCAGCGAAGCAGCCGGGTCCAGATGGTGCTGGGCAAAATCGCCGAAGAGGCGCTGCGCGAATCTTCCCTGCCCGATTTTTATGCCCGGGTTCATCTGTGGGTGGAAAAGATTCTGCCGGCCGACTCTTTTTCGATTGTGCTGGTAGATGAACTGACCGGCGATGTGAAGATCCCCTATATCGTCGGCGAAAAAGCGACGCTGCCGGCGGAGCGAAAAGCCGGCCGGGGACTGACGGAGTACCTGCTGCGGCTGGGCGGACCGCTGATGCTGGGGGCGGAGGATTTCCGGCGGTTGCGCGAAAGCGGCGAGATTGATTCGCAGTACGACAACATCGACCATCAGTGGCTCGGTGCGCCGCTGTCCGACCTTCACGGCAAAGTTTACGGCATCGTGGCGCTCAATCTGCATCAACCGGAAAAACACTTCCAGTCTGAAGACAGTGGAATCCTGGCGATTATCGCCGCCCAGATTTCGCTGGCGATCGACCGGAAACGGCTTGAAGAGAACTTGGAGCGACTGGCGATGACGGATGAGTTGACCGGCATTGCCAATCGCCGCTATTTCATGCAGCGCGTCGAGGATGATTTGCGCCGGATGCAGCGCTACCCGGCGCCGGCCAGTTTGTTGATGATGGATATCGATCATTTCAAAACGGTGAATGACCGCTACGGCCACGCAATGGGCGATGAGGTGCTGCGCGCCGTTTGCCGGACCGGTCGGAGCGTTTTGCGGGATACCGACTTGATCGGTCGGATCGGCGGCGAGGAGTTCTGCCTGTTTTTGCCGCAGACTACGCCGGCGGAGGCGATGCAGGTCGCCGAACGGTTGCGGCAGGAAATTGCCGCTCTTGCGTTTCATTCTGATGTCGGTGGCGGTTTCTTGGTCACGGTCAGTGTGGGGGTCGCCGGGGTGAAGCCGGACGAGGGTTCGCTGTCCGACTGGCTGAGCCGCGCCGACGGGGCGCTTTACAAGGCAAAGGCCGCCGGCAGGAACCGGGTGGAGCTGGCAGTCACTCCAGCAGCCGTAGCGCTTCCGCCGCCGGCAGCGGCCGGCTGAACACATAACCCTGGATGCAGTCGCAGTCGTACTCGTGCAGCTTTTCCAGCTGCGCCTCGCTTTCCACGCCTTCGGCGACTACCGACAGGTTCAGCGTGTGGGCCATGTCGATGATGTAGCCGACCAGATCGCCCTGGACCCGGTCCGCCAGGATATCGTCGATGAACGATTTGTCGACCTTGAGCGTGCCGACCGGCAGACGCCGCAGGTAGGTGAGCGAGGAGTAGCCGGTGCCGAAGTCGTCCAGCGCGATCTTGACGCCCAGTTCTTTTAGCGCAACCAGTTTTTTGATGCTTTCCTCAATCGATTCGATCAATACGCTTTCGGTGACTTCGATTTCCAGTTGCGCCGGACGGATGCCCGATTCATGGATCGCGCCGCGCACCATCGCGATGAAATTGACGTCAGCCAGCTGGCGGGACGAGATGTTGACCGCGACGCAGATATCATCGCGCCCTCTTTCGCACAGTTTTTGTGCGAACCGGCAGGCTTCGATGACAACCCAGTAGCCGAGCGGAATGATGATGCCGCTTTGTTCGGCATAGGGGATGAACCGGGCCGGCGGCACAGCGCCGTGTTCGGGACTGTTCCAGCGCAGTAGCGCCTCAAATCCGACGATGCGTTTGTCCGGCAGCCGGACGGTGGGTTGGAAATGCAGCAGCAGCTCCTCGCGGTCCAGCGCCCGCCGCAGACTGTTGGTCAGGGTCATTTTTTCAAAGGCTTCGGTTTGCAGCACCGGTTCATAGAACGACCAGCAGTTGCGGCCGCTACGCTTGGCGGCGTACATCGCGCTGTCGGCGTTTTTCAGGATTTCGTCCGGCGTGTCGCCGTCCTTGGGGTAGAGGGTGATGCCGATACTGGCCGACATGTGGATGTGTTGTCCGGAGATTTCGTAGTCGTGGCTAAGGTACTGCAACAACCGCTCAGCCAGGATGCTGACCGCCAGCCGGTCGGAGTTGCCGGGCAGGCCGACCACGAATTCATCGCCGCCGATGCGGGCCAGGAACCCGGTCATGCCGACCGCATCCTGAATGTGCCTGGCTGCGGTGATGATGACTTCGTCGCCCAGCGAATGGCCGAACGTGTCGTTGATCGTTTTCAGGTCATCCATGTCGATGAAGAACAGCGCACCATGGGCCTGCTCGTTGCGGGTCCTTTGCATCTCCGCCTCCAGCCAGCGGTTCAGACTGACCCGGTTGGCCAGACCGGTCAGCACGTCCTGGTAAGCCAGGGTTCTCGCTTCGTCGTGGCTGAGTGCGTTCTTAATCGCAACCCCGGCGATGCCGGCCAACTGTTCCACAACAGACAGTTTTTCCTCGTCAATCGAACCCGGCTCGCCAAACGCAGCCAGGCCGAGCAGGCCGATGAACTTGTCTTTGATTTTGAGCGGTGCCTGCAAGCCTCTGCTGAGTCCCGCCTGTCGCGCGGTCGTCAGATGCCCGGGCCAGTTCGGATAGTCTTCCACCACCACCATTTTGCCAGTACGGATGACTTCGGCGTACACGCCGCCTTCGACCTTGGCGGCAGTCCCGACTTGCGCCGCATAGCTGCCGACTCCGGCCCGGATCATGCCGATGTCGCTGTCCGGTTCGAACAGCTGGACAAAACCGTGCGGCAGCCCGGTCAACGCAGTCGCCTTGTCAAGGATCCGCTGCAGTACTGCGCCGAGGTCCAGTTCGCCCAGCAGCGCCTCGGTCGTTTCAGCCAGCGTCCGCAGCAGTTCGTTTTTGCGGACTATCTTTTCTTGCGCATGGTTCCGCTCGCTAACGTCGATGCCAATGCCGGCGACATGGGGCCTGTCGTCGATCATCAACCGCACCGACGTCAAATAGACCGGGAAATGCGAGCCGTCCTTGCGATAAAAATCGGCTTCGGCTTCCGAAAGGCCCTCTCGCATCGTCGTTTCAAACCGTTGGACAATCAGGTCGACATCTGCGCCGCGAAAATATGCCAGACAATGCATCCGGCCGATTTCTGCGTCCGAATAGCCGGTCATCTCGTTGAGACGCCGGTTCCATTGCACGACGTTGCCCTGCTCGTCAAGCAGGTAGATGATGCCGGGGATGCTGTCGAACACGGCGTCCCTGATCGCTTTTTCCCGGCGGAACCGCTGCATTATTTTTTTCATCAGCGGGTGATTGGGATTCACGGCCGGTCTCCTTCCGCTCGGAATCGGCTGGTTGGCTTGCGCCAGGCAGGCTACACCTTCAGGCTGTCCACACTGATTTTCATCACCACTTTGCGCACCGGGGCCGGCTCATCAAACGCGCAGTTGGGCCGGTGGACCTCCCATGGGAACAGCACGGCAAACATGCCTGCCTTCAGCCCCAGTTCCACTTCATCCTGCAATCCGGCGTAAAAGATCACGTCTTTCTCCGCCAGCTTGTCCTCCACCACTTCATAGCCGTCCTGCAGCGGCGCGACGCCGATTTTTTCCTCACCGGCGGCGATGTACTGGATGTCGACGTATTTGCGATGGGCTTCGGCCCGTCGTTTCTGTTTCGGTTCGGTCGTATATTCATTGACCAGCGCGTACATATTGTCGCCGTCGATCACTTGGCGGCCGGTCGGCAAGCTTGCCAGGTCAGTCGATTGCAGCCAGGCCAGCGCTTTTTGAATCGTTGGTGCATAGAGATGCTTTTCCTTGTCCCACAGTTTCAGATATCCGGCAATCATTTGTTCATTCCTCCCCTAACCCGTTTTGTCCGATATCAATACACTTCGCGGCCAGACGGCAAAGTCCTGCGAAATCAGCGGCTGAGTTTCTGCACTTCCTGATGGCGGAAGCAGCTCGTCAGATGGTCGTTGACCAGGCCGACCGCCTGCATCAGCGCATAGCAGATCGTCGGCCCGACAAAGGTGAAGCCGCGCTTTTTCAGGTCCTTGCTCAGCTGCTGGGCCAGCGGCGTCACGGCCGGCACTTCCTGCAGCGTCCGCCAGTTGTTCTGAATCGGCTTGCCGTCGACAAACCGCCACAAGTAAGCGTCAAAACTGCCGAACTCCTCGCGCACCCGCAGGAACGCCCGCGCGTTTTGCAGCGTGCCGAAGAGCTTCAGCCGGTTGCGGATAATCCCCGGCTCCTGCAGCCAGGCCGCGACCTCGGCCTCGCCCCAGCCCGCCAGCACGGCCGGGTCGAAACCAGCCATCAGCCGCCGGTAGTTCTCGCGCTTGCGCAGCACCGTGATCCAGCTCAGCCCGGCCTGCGCCCCTTCCAAAATCAAAAACTCGAACAACCGCCTGTCGTCATGTTGGGGCAAGCCCCACTCCTCGTCATGATACGCCTCATACAGCGCATCGCCTTTGCACCAGTCGCAACGCTCCATTTATCCCAATCCTCCCTCTGTTCGGGCCATCGCCGCCGCGATCGCCGCCCCGCGTAGCGGCGCTTCGTCCACCACCAGAAATTCGACCTGGCCGGCCGGCCAGCCGCCGCACTGCTCGAGCTGGCGGGAAATCGCCGCGGCAAAGCCGGGCATCTTTTCATACAACGAGCCATTGACGCCGATCAGGTGGCTCCGCTGCTTCGCCGGGTCGAGCCGCAGCAGGAATCCGGCGTAACTAGCGGCGATGAGCGTCGCCGAGCGTTCGATGACCAGCTCCGCCACCGCCTTGATAAAATGGCGCTCAGCCAGGCTCGCGCCACTGTCCGGACAATGCTGCTCCAGCCAGGCTTCGGTCGCCGCCAGCGTCTCGCAGTCGTCAGCGGCAAAAACCGCCAGGTCCTGGCTGGTCAGTCCGTCAATCTGGGCAAATACCGGGTAGCACTCGACAAACTGCATGCCGCACTCCCCGCGGCCCGCCCACAGGATTCGCCGCGCCAGCTCGCCCAAATAGCGGCCGGCCACCATTTTTTCCATCCGTTGCCTACCGGGATGTTCGCTGACCGCATCGAGTTCATTGTCAAACCGGCTGAACGGCAACCGGTCGAAACCGCCGGATTCGGCGTTGTAGGCCATCTCGCGGCTGCGATCGCCATGCCTGGGTTGTTTTTCATAGTAGCAGGTGTTCTGGCCGGTGCCGCAGACCGAGCCCATGTCCGCCGCCGGCATCGCATAAGCGGCAGTCAGCAGGGTCGCCACCGTATCGTTGAGCACCGCCACCGGGCGGACGGCGGCCAGGTTTTGCCTGGTCAGCGCCGCGGCCAGCGTGGCGTTGATGTCTTGCCCGGCAATGCCGGACACCTTGATTTCTTTGGTCCAGCCAATGAAGTCGGCCCGGCCGATCGCTGTCTGTCTGCCGCCGTAGGAAAAAGAGTGACCGAGCAGCTGGTCGCCGCCGCCATCGGCGACCAGCGCCACCTGTTTGGCAATGAAGTCGAATAGCTCGCCTAGCTGGACGTTGGCGGCGGTATAGTCGTAGCCGGCCAGCTTGTCGCGCAGCGAGATCTTGTGCAGTTTTTCGATTCGGGTCCGCCCGCCGCCGCACAGTTCCACCAGCGCCACCCGCAGATTGGTGCCGCCGAAGTCGAGCGCCAGATAGCGGCCGGTCTCTTCGCCGCACGGCCTGCCGACAAAACCGGGCAGCATCTGCAGTGGCGACGGCCTGCCGGAGAGGCCGTCTTCCAGCGTCAACGCAAAGTCTGCCGCGATGCGGCGAAACTGCTCGGGCGAAATGGCAAACTCACGCCAGGCCTCCATCAGCGCCCCGGCCATGTTGCATTCTATCGTCATGCCAATCCCTCCGCTCGCATATTAATCTGCAACCGCTTTGTCACGCAGCGCGCAGACGATGCCCCGGGCAAACGGTCCCAGGTCGTCTTCGGCATAGGCTTTCAATACGCCGGGCGCCACGACGGACAACGCGCCGTCCATCATTTTTCGATCGTCGATCCCGGCGGCGCACAGCGCCTGTTCGATCGCCACCGCCGCCTTCAGCGCCTGCTCGGTCGCAATCACATTGATCGTCTTCACCAAATCGGCCTCCGCCACCACCACGCTACCGACCGGCGCGAACAGTTCGGCGGCGACCGCGGCCAGCGCCGGGTCAGCTTCGTCCACCACAATCACCGGCTGGCCGCCGCGTCCCATCTCTCCGGCATGGCCGATGATCTTCACATTGAGGGCGCGCAGCGAAGCGCCTGCCATTTCGGCCAGCATTTCCCGGGAAATATTCGTGGCCACGCTGAACACCATCGCCGTTGTTTGTTGCACCAGCAACATCTCGATACAGGGCTTGACCGCCGCATCCGGCACAGCCAACACCAGCGTGTCCGCCGCTTTCCCGGCCAGATCGGTCGACGCCCGCAGCCCCAGCGCCTGCGCCGACGCTTCGGCGACCGCTGGATCGGCATCGTAAATAAACACTTCATGCTGCGTCGCCAACCGCTCTGCCAGTATTTTTCCCATCCGGCCCGCGCCGATGATGCCTGCTTTCATTTATATGCCCTCCCGTTCTCGCGTTTGCTATAGCAAAATCATACCATATTTAGTTTTTCCAAGCCTATCAAAAAACAGAAAACCCGACCGCTGCTGAATTTGTCAGCAACAGCCGGGTCTTGGTCCGTTTGATTAAACAGGCATTGTTTTCAGGTTCGGCGAGACTTTGAAATCGGCTTCCGTCGCCGCCTTCACCTGCTCCAGCGTCACGCCGGGGGCCAGTTCGGTCAGCGTAAGCCCGCCAGCGTCGCAAGTCATGACTGCCAGTTCGGTGACGATCATATCGACTTCTTTGACCGCCGTCAACGGCAGATTGCACTTTTTCAGGATTTTCGGCGCGCCTTTTGCGGTGTGCTCCATCGCGATGATGACCCGCTTGGCGCCTGCCACCAGGTCCATCGCGCCGCCCATGCCAGGCACCATTTTGCCGGGCACCATCCAGTTGGCCAGGTTGCCTTCCTGGTCCACCTGCAAGGCGCCGAGGACCGTTGCCGCCAGATGGCCGCCGCGGATGATGCCGAACGATGTGGCGCTGTCGAAGAAAGCGCCGCCGAGGTTGATCGACACCGGTTTGCCGCCAGCGTTCACCAGGTCGGGATCGGCGTCGCCGTTGGCTGCCGGGCCCAGCCCGACAAAGCCGTTTTCCGAATGCAGGATCACGTGGACCCCCTCCGGCAGATGATCGGCAACCATCGTGGGAATGCCGATACCGAGATTGACCAGGTCGCCGTCGCTAAACTCCAGCCCGACCCGTTTGGCGATTAGTTCTTTTGCATCCATGTGCTATCCCTCCTCAACCCTGAACCAGATAATTGACGAAAATACCCGGCGTCATGACCTCGTCGGGATCGATCTCACCGATTTCCACTATGTTCTGCGCTTCGACGATCACCAGGTCGGCAGCGGTCGCCATCAGCGGGTTAAAGTTGCGGGCCGCTTTGCGGAACACCAGGTTGCCGGCCTTATCCGCCTTGTAAGCTTTGACCAGGGCGACATCCGCCTTAATCGGCAATTCCAGCAAATAGTCCTTGCCGTCAATCGTCAACTTCTGTTTGCCGGCTTCCACCGGCGTACCGACGCCGGTCGGGGTCAAAATCCCGCCCAGGCCGAAACCGGCCGAGCGGATTCGTTCCGCCAGCGTACCTTGCGGCACCAGGTCGACGGCCAGTTCGTTTGCGTTCATCTGGCGGCCGGTCTCCGGATTGGTGCCGATATGGGAAACGATGACTCTTTTGAACTGGCGGCTTACCACCAGTTTGCCGACGCCCGAATCAGGGAACGCCGTGTCGTTGCAGACGAGGGTCAGGTCTTTGGTTCCATCGGCCAGCACCTGGTCGACCAGGCTCTGCGGCGTACCGCAGCCAAGAAACCCGCCCACCATGACGGTCATGCCTGCCTGTACCTTGGCTGCAGCTTCTGCAGCCGAAATGATTTTTGCCATTTACTCCACCTCCACTTCCCTGCGGGCCGGGCGGCCCGCAGGGATAAACCCACAATAAATTAATGATACTACATTGGCATCCCGTTTGTCAGGATTACAGCAGCAGCAGCCCTGCGCCCATGATGATACCGGACCAGATGAGTGTCATGCAGCAGTAGCCCATGATGTCACGCACGCCCAGCTGTGCGATGCCGAGCAGCGGCAGCGCCCAGAACGGCTGGATCATGTTGGTCCATTGGTCGCCATAAGAGATCGACATCGCCACTTTGGCCGGGTCTACGCCAAGTGCCAGACCGGCCGGGATGTTGATCGGGCCTTGCACGATCCATTGGCCGCCGCCGGACGGTACGAAGAAGTTGATGACGCCGCCGGCGATGAAGGTGAACAGCGGAAACGTATAAGCGGTCGAGAAAGAGATGAACCATTTGGCGATGATCGCCGCCAGACCGGAGGACACCATGATCCCCTGGATGCCGCCATACAGCGGGAACTGCAGCGCAATACCGCCGGCGCCTTTGATCGCCTCATTGACGGCCCGCACATAGTTGATCGGGGTGATGTGCAGGATCACGCCGGCGATGAAGAACACCATGATCACGATATTCAGCGACAAGTTGCCCATACCGTTCTTCATGAAGTAGTTGCCGAGGTACAGCACGCCCATCGCGCCGAAAGCCATGTTGATGATTACGCTGTTTTCCAGCATCGTGGCCAGGGTTTTTTCTTTCGGTTCTGCCGGTGGTTCTGCATCTACCAACAACGCCGGGTCGATCGCTCTGACTTCGGAGTCCGGAGGTGTCATCAGTTTGAACAGGATCGGCAGGGTGATGATGATCGTCCAGGTGATGATCAGGTTCCAGCTGGAGAAGATCGTCGCAGTAGTCGGGATGATGCCGGTCAGTTTTTCGACCAGATGTCCCTTGGTGGCGACAGCCAGCGGAATCGAGCCGGAGATGCCGCCGTGCCAGATGACGAAACCGGAATAACCGGCTGCCACGACAAAGGCGTAGTCCATGTTCTTGACCTTTTTCGCCAGTTCACGCGCGAGTAGCGCGCCGACGACCAGACCGAAGCCCCAGTTGAAGAAGCTGGCGACGCCAACGGCGAAGCAGTTCATCATCGCGGCTTGTCCGCCATTGGTGGGGATCGAAGCCAGGCTGGTGAGGAATTTTTTGATTGGCTTACTGGAGGCGAGCGCGTGTCCAGTGACCAGGATCAGAATCATTTGCATAGCAAAAGCAAGAATACCATAAAGTCCGTTGCCCCACATGATAATCAGGTCCATGAATCCTTTGCCGGTCAGCGCCAGGGCGGCGGCGAACGCAATGAAGGTCAGGATGACGGCGAACAGATACGCATCGGGCAGGTAACGCTGGACGATGGCGACAAAAAATCGCGACATCGCATGTAACATAGATTTTTCCTCCTCTTTTTTAATTAGTCATTTACGTTAGGCGCGGTGACATTCGGCGGTTGCTCACCTCTTTCTCGCATGATTTTGACTTCTTGCACTGAAACCAACTTTCCAGATGAAATAGAATGCAAATTTCGTGCCAAACCGGTTTGTTTCGGCCGATGCGGAGCAAATCGGTTGGGTTATCCGCTGACAAGCCGCCTGTCTCGCAGATCGAAGCTGTGCCTGACAGACAGATAAATGCGCAGCAGCCTGCCGGCCACTGCGCATTTATTTTCACACTACTGCAGGAATTTTCACTCTTTTTCTTCGCGTTCCCCCAGACCATGCTCTTCCAGTTTGTACAGCAACGAGCGGCGGCTGATGTCGAGCGCCTGGGCGCTACGCATCCGGTTGCCGCCATGTTTCTTCAATGTCCGGATGATGATTTCCCGCTCCAGGCAATGCGTCATCTCACGCAGTGTGCCAGCAAAGGGTACAACGATCTCTTCGCTTTTTTCCACCCTTGGCGTGCTGGTCAACAGCGGGTTCGCAATCCCCGACACGTCAGGCAGATCGATGACGCCGTTGGACATCACCACGGCCCGCTCCAGCACGTTGGCCAGTTCGCGGACATTGCCGGGCCAGGAATATCGTAGCAGCAGTTCCCTCGCTTCCTGGGTCAAGAGCGGCGTCATGCAGCCGGCGGCGCGGGCCGCCTTTTTAATGAAGTAATCCACCAGCAAAGGAATATCCTCGGCCCGCTCGCGCAAGGCCGGCACATGCAGCGGCACAACATTCAGCCGGTAAAACAGGTCTTCGCGGAAGCGTCCCTGCTCCACCATCTCTGGTAGGTTGCGATTGGTCGCAGCGATGATCCGCACATCCATCCGCAACACCGCATTGCCGCCCACACGCTCGAATTCGCGTTCCTGAATCGCCCGCAGCAGCTTCACCTGGAGCGGCAGCGGCAAATCTCCCACTTCGTCGATAAACAGCGTACCGCCGCAGGCGACTTCAAACTTGCCGGGCTTAGCGGCGATTGCGCCGGTGAACGCACCTTTTTCATGACCGAACAGTTCGCTTTCCATCAGCCCTTCCGGAATCGAACCGCAATCGATCCGCACGAACGGCTGGTCCTTGCGCAGACTGTTCTCATGGATCGCTTTGGCGATGACCTCTTTGCCGCTACCGCTCTCGCCGGAAATCAGCACCGTCGCATTGCTCTGAGCCACGCGCCCCACCGATTTGAAAAGATTCTGCATCACTGCGCTGCAGCCGACGATCCGGTTGTCCGGTTCGCTTTTCAGGCCAGCCTCGCCGTTGAGCAGACTTTCCGCCTGTTGTTTGCGAACCGCCAGCGCCCGCTCCAACACGGTGCGGACTTCCGCCACATTGGCCGGTTTGACCAGGTAATCGAATGCGCCGCGTTTCATCGCCTCCATCGCGATGCCGACATTGCCGAAGGCAGTCAGCAGCACGACCTGGACTTCCGGCATTTCCTCATGGATGATCGCGAACGCTTCCATACCCTCCATCACCGGCATCCGCAGATCCATCAGCACGACTTCCGGTTTCAGCAGGCGGCATTTTTCCACGCCTTCCAGGCCGTTCTCGGCCTGATGCGGTTCATAGCCGGCCTTGCGCACGACCTCGCTCAGCAAGTGCCTCACGTTCAATTCATCATCGACGATCAGTATCCGTTCTGTCTGTTTCAAGCCTTGACCTCCTCAACCGTTCCCGCCGGAAAACTCAGTACGAACGAACTGCCTGCCCCCGGTTCCGATTCCACCTGGATCGTGCCGCCCCATGTCTCCATCAGCCGGAACGCCACCGACAGCCCCAGCCCTGTTCCCTGCTCCTTCGTCGTGAAGAAGGGGTCAAAAATCCGTTCGTGATGAGCAGGCGGAATCCCCTGTCCGTTATCTTCAATCCTCAGTTCCACCCGCTGCTGCTCCGGCAGATACACGCTGGCAATACGAATCCGGCCGTTTGTCTCGATCGACTGGATCGCGTTGATTACGATGTTCAGCAGCACCTGTTTCAATTGCTCGGCGTCGCAGGCTACCGGCGGCAGGTCCTTTTTCAACCGGGTTACGACCTGGATGTTTTTCGCCTTGGTCTGCGACTCCACCAATTTCTTCACGTTTTGCACCACGGCGTTGATTTCGACGTTGTCGATCCGGTTGACGACAGGCCGGGCGTAGTAGAGCAGTTGTTCGATCAGCGCGTTCATCCGCTCGGTTTCCCGCACGATAATCTCCAGGTATTCCTTCTGACTGCGGTTGATGTTGTCTTCCTGCAGCAGCTGGGCAAAGCCGCGGATCGACATCAACGGGTTGCGCACTTCATGGGCCAGGCCCGCTGCCATTTCGCCCACCGCCGCCAGCCGCTCGGCTCGCTGCACCTGCGCCTCCAGTTGCCGTTTTGCCAGCAGTTCGTCGCCCAGCCGGTTGACCGCCACCGAAATCTCGCCCAGTTCGGCCGGCAGTTTGGGCAGCCGGTAGTCCAGGTCGTCCTGCAGATGAAACACGCCTTTTTTGATCATGTTGATGCCGGCGGTCAGGTTGTCGACGATCAGCGCCACGCCGAACAGGCCGACAAGCAGGCCAATCACGCTGGCGATGTAAATGCTCTTCTTCATTTCGCCCACTTGCGACTGGATGTCCTCGGTCAGTTCGTTGGCCCAGATATAGCCGATGATCTGGCCTTCGCGCACGATCGGATGCATCGCGTTCATGATGCGGCCCCGCACCAGCGCCCCTTCCTGCACCCGGTCCTCGCCCGACTCCATGACCAGGCGGCCCTGATGGTCCTGGCTGATCGGTATCCCCACCGTATGGCCGTACACCGAAGAAGGACCATAGGTCACGATCGCATCCAGCTGTTTGGAGTAATAGCCGACGCCGACCCCCGGATAGGCGTTGGCGATTTCATCGGTGTAGCGGGCCAGGGC